>NZ_CP026604.1:4719203-5033816 GCF_003063625.1 Saccharobesus litoralis
CTGGGTGACGGGTTGTTTGCCTTCTGCATCACAGTACAAAGGGGCAAAATCAGTAATAGTTGTCGGTGAGATAACCACGCCTCCGGCATGTTTACCCGCGTTTCGCGTACAACCTTCAAGGCGACGCGCCATATCAATTAACGCTTGCACCTCTTCATCAGCATCATAGATTTCAGGTAATCTTGGTTCAGCTTCAAACGCCTTTTTTAACGTCATGCCGGGATCAGGCGGTACCAACTTAGTAATGCGATCAACAAACCCATAAGGATGGCCAAGAACACGCCCTACATCACGAATAACCGCTTTAGCTGCCATAGTACCAAAAGTGATGATCTGCGAAACCGCATCACGACCATACATATCAGCAACGTGGGCAATAACCTCGTCACGACGGTCCATACAAAAATCCACGTCAAAATCTGGCATGGACACCCTTTCAGGGTTAAGAAAACGTTCGAAAAGTAAATCAAACTCAAGCGGGTCAAGATCGGTAATTTTTTGCGCATAGGCTACTAATGAACCTGCACCTGACCCTCGCCCTGGACCGACCGGTATGTTGTTGTCTTTACTCCATTGAATGAACTCCATTACGATTAAGAAGTAACCGGGAAAGCCCATCTGGTTAATAACATCCATTTCAATTTGCAAGCGTTCATCATACTCGCCACGTTTTTCAGCTCGAACTTGTGGATCAGGAAACAAAAATTCGAGCCGATCTTCTAACCCTTCTTTTGATACTTTAACTAAGTAGTCTTCATCACTGAGTCCACCAGTCGGGAATTTAGGTAAGAAATACTCGCCTAATCGAATAGTGACATTACAGCGCTTAGCAATCTCAACCGTATTAGCCAAGGCTTCTGGAATATCAGCAAAGCGCTCGCACATTTCCTGTTCAGAGCACAAATATTGTTGCGGCGAATAGCGTTTAGGCCGATTAGGGTCATCCAGAGTATAACCATCATTGATAGCTACGCGTATTTCGTGAGCGTCAAAGTCATCCTCTTCCAAAAAGACCACTTCGTTAGTCGCCACCACAGGTAATCCTACCTGAGATGCCAAATCAACCGCCATATGAAGATAATTTTCTTCATCTTTGCGTTCTGTTCGGATCAACTCCAAATAATAAGCATTTGGGAAATGCTCTTGGTAGAAGGCAACAAATTGATTAACTTGTGCAACATTACCCTTAATTAATGCTTTACCGACATCACCTTCAACCCCACCGGAAAGTAAAATTAAACCTTCGGCGTGTTCTACCAACCAAGCCTTATCAACAACTGCTTTACCTTGTACTTCACCGCGCTGGTAAGCTTTAGAAATAAGTAAAGTTAGGTTTTTATAACCCTGATTATTTTGACAAAGCGCAACCATCCGAAACAACTCGTTACCGAGTTCACTTGATTGCAGCCACAAGTCGGCACCAATGATAGGCTTTATACCTGCACCATGAGCTGCGCCATAAAACCGCACCAAACCACATAAATTCATCTGATCCGTGATCGCCATTGCTGGCATCTTCATGTCTTCAACTTTACTCACGATAGGTTTGGTTTTCGCCACACCATCAACCATAGAAAAATCGGAATGAATGCGCAGATGAATAAACTTAGGATCAGACATTAACGAGACTCCAAGGCTCTAATAACAGGTTTAAATGATTTACGGTGTTGCTCGATTGGCCCTAACGCCTGCAATTTTTCCATATGTAACTTAGTTGGGTAGCCTTTGTGCTTATTAAACTCATAGTCTGGGTACTGCTTGGCTAACTCAAGCATTTGTCGATCACGAAACTCTTTAGCCAATATAGAAGCGGCACTGATTGCAGGAATTAAATCGTCACCTTTGACTATAGCTTCACACGGCATAGTTATGCCTGTAACAGGCTTATTGCCATCAACCATAACAAGTTCAGGTTGGGTTGTTAGGCCTTCTATTGCACGACGCATGGCTAAAAAGCTCGCTTGTAAAATATTAATATCATCTATTTCACTAGCCGTTGCTTCAGCTACAGCCCAAGCTAACGCTTTTTGTTTGATCTCAACTTCAAGGATAGCTCTTTTTTTATCAGACAATTTTTTAGAGTCTCGCAATCCTTCGATCGGTTGCTCAGGATCCAATATAACCGCAGCAGCAACAACTGAGCCGACAAGAGGACCGCGTCCGACTTCGTCAACGCCTGCGACTAATTGTGCATCTTTGGCTAACTCACTAAACAAATCATTTTGCATGATTATCTTCTCACTAATTCTGCAATAGCTAAGGCGGCATGCTTACCCGCATCTTTTTTCAGTTGGTGATGTATTTGGCTAAACTGCTGCATCATGTCTTGATTATCTGACGTAAATAAACGCTGCAGCTCTTGCTTTAATGCAGTTGGTGTTACGTCATCTTGCAATAACTCTTTAACTAACATGCTATCTGCTAGTAAGTTGGGTAAGGAAAAGTACTTAACTTTAACTAAGCGTTTAAAAATCATATAGGACAAGGTTTTAAAGCGATACGCAACAACCATAGGCCGTTTAATTAAAGCCGCCTCTAGGGTCGCCGTACCTGACGCCATTAACAACACATCCGCCGCAGCCATTACGCTTTGCGCCGATTTTTCAAAGTATTGAATAGTCACGTCCGGAGCATATTTTAATCGAGCGGCTTCGAGTTGAGCTTGGCGTTTGGGATTAACATACGCTGAAATCACTTGTAAGTCAGGCAGTTCTGTTTTCAACTCAACAATGGCTTTAAGGTAGGGCTCGCCAAGCAATTCGATTTCACTACTGCGGCTACCACAAAATAAGCCTAAGGTTGCGCGATTAGCAATATTCAATTGTTGTCGAGCTTTTAGTTTGTCGCTTTGTAATGGAATTTGATCCGCTAACGTATGACCAATAAATTGGCAAGGCACATCAAATTTATCGTAAAAGGCTTTTTCAAAGGGAAATAAAGCTAGCACCAAATCGGTGGCTTTTTTCACTTTAAATACCCGTTTTTGACGCCAAGCCCACACAGACGGGCTCACATAATGAACGGTTTTAATACCGACAGCCTTTAACTTGCCTTCTAAGGTTAAATTGAAATCAGGTGCATCGATACCAATAAAGATATCCGGCGGTGACGCTTTCCAATAATTAATAAGCTGTTTGCGAATAGATAAGAGCCGAGGTAAACGCCCGAGGACTTCAACAATTCCCATCACTGCCAGTTCTTCCATATCAAACAGCGCTTTGCACCCTTGAGCTTTCATGCCTTCACCGGGCACACCTTCAAAAGTAGCGTCTGGAAATATTTTTTTTAATTCTTGGATAAGGTTGCTGCCGAGGATATCACCCGATACCTCACCAGCAACTAATGCAATGCGCATAAGACTCGCCTATTTAACGAATTATGCCGCGATTTGATTGCTCGATAAAATCGACAAAAGGTTGGATAGCCGATTCTTGCTTAGCAGATTCAGCTAATTGCGCAGTCGCCTCAGCTAAGGTCAATCCGTTGCGATATAAGGTTTTATACGCGTTACGTATGGCCAATATTGCATCTTTAGAATAACCACGGCGTTTTAAACCTTCGCTATTGATACCATGAGGCTCAGCATTTTGACCTGCCACCATTACATAAGGCGGAATATCTTTTAATACCACAGAGCCAACAGCACAAAACGAATGACTGCCAATTTTGCAAAATTGGTGAACCCCAGTAAAACCGCCCAAAATAGCAAAGTCGCCAACATGGACATGCCCGGCTAATGTCGCATTGTTAGCCAAAATATTGTTGTCACCAACAATACAATCATGCGCAACATGTACATAGGCCATTAACAAATTGCCTGACCCTATTTGAGTCAAGCTATTATCTTGGGTTGTTCCTCTGTGGATAGTGACAGACTCTCGAATAATATTGTTATCACCAATAATGAGTTCTGTCGGTTCGCCTGCAACAAACTTTTTGTCCTGACAGTCTTCGCCAACCGAGGCAAACTGAAAGATCCGGTTACCTTTACCAATTTTAGTTGGGCCTTTAATAACCACATGCGAGGCGATTTGGCAGTTATCACCTATTTCAACATTAGCAGCTATATAAGTCCAAGGGCCTATGGTAACGTTTTTACCAATCTTAGCCCCAGCTTCAATTATCGCGGTACTGTGTATCAAATTACATCTCTCTAGCGGCACACATAATTTCCGCTGAGCAAGCTAACTCTCCGTCAACTTTGGCTTCACACGAAAATTTCCACATGCCACGTCGTTCTTTAATTAGTTCAGCGTGCAAATGCAGTTGGTCTCCAGGAACAACTGGGCGCTTAAATCTAACGTTATCAACTGAAGCTAATAAATATAGTTCATTGCCTGTTAGGCCGCCACGCGCTTGCATGGTTTTAAAACCTAAAATACCAGTAGCTTGCGCTAAGGCTTCTATAATCAACACACCTGGGAAAATAGGCTTTCCTGGAAAGTGACCATTAAAAATAGGCTCGTTGATAGTAATATTTTTGTAACCATGCACTGACTTTTCAACTTCAAAATCAACAACACGGTCAATTAATAAAAACGGATAACGATGCGGCAATAGTTCAAATATTTCTTGGATATCAACCGTATTTAATTCGCTACTCAAAACTCTTATTCCTGTACTTATTGCGAAACGGCGCGATTATAACGACTTATTGCCAAATAACCGCTCCGATTAGTTAATCTTCGCTTGTTTTTAATTCCGCTAATTGCTTTTCTAGCTCTTTTACCCGATCAAATAAACTTTCAACCTGGCGTAATTTCACCGTATTGCGCCGCCATTCTTTATTTGTGGTAGCAGGTTGACCTGACGAGTAAACTCCGGCTTCTGGCAAGCTTTTAGTGACCATAGAAAATCCGGTGACATGCACATCATCAGCCAACTGAATATGACCGTTTAGCGCGACACCACCAGCTAACGTACAACGTTTTCCGATATAGGTACTACCAGCCATGATAACGCCACCAGCAATAGCTGTGTTTTCATCAACTTCAACGTTATGAGCAATGTGTACCAAATTATCTATTTTTACACCTTGACGGATCAGGGTGTCTTTAATGGTGCCACGATCAATTGAGGTATTAGAGCCAATTTCAACATTGTCTTCTATAACAACACGGCCAACCTGAGGGATTTTTACCCATTGGCCTTTATCATTTGCAAAACCAAAACCATCCGAGCCAATAACAGCGCCCGAGTGAATGATGCAATCGTCACCTAATTGACAGTTATGGTACAAGGTGGCGTTTGCATATATTTTACAGCCTTTACCCACCTCGGTATTTTCACCAATGTAAGCGCCGGATGCAATTTGACTACCAGCACCAACAACAGCACCTGCACAAACGGTGGCACCACTGGCTATGTTTGCTGTGGGATCAATTTGTGCCGACTCATGAATAAATGCATCGCTGGCAATACCGTTAGCAATATTCGGTGTAGTATCCAATACTTGAGCCGCTAATGCGTAGGCAAGATATGGATTATCCGCTAACAAACAAGAACCTTGATATAACTCGGCGAACTCTGGCTTTAAAATAACCGCAGCCGCCTGACAACTGGCAAGTTGCTTAGCGTACTTTTTATCATTTAAAAAAGTGACTTTTTCTGCATCGGCTTCTGGAATACCAGCAACGCCATTAATTTGCTGCTCGCCATCACCTTGCAATGTTGCGCCAATGCGCTGAGCCAGTTCGGCTAGCGAAATCGTCTTCATTATTTGATTTTACTAATTTTATCAACAAGCTTAGCTGAAATATTGTCGCTTTCGTTTGCATAGAAAGGTACCGACTCTTTACGTAAAATTAAGTCATATTTACCTTCAGCGGCAATGGCATCAATATTTTGCTTAATCAATACCAATAATTTATTGCGCTCTTCCGCTGAACGACGACGCATTTCTTGGTCTAAACCTTGCGCTTTTTTAGTAAAGTCGTCACGCAAAGAAAGTACTTTTTTAGCGTTTTCTTGCTTTTCAGCTTCGCTCATGGTTGCTGCTTCGCGCTTTTGCTTATCCATGTAATATTTGATGTCTTGTTCCATACGACGTACTTCTTCAACACGATCTTTAAATTCCGATTCAATCGTATTCTGAATAGCTGCCGCTTGCGGTAACTGTTGAAATACAGCTTGTACATCAACAATGCCAATTTTTTGTGCAGCATTCGCAACGGACGCAAAACCACTGGTTAATGCCAACAACAATGACGCGGCTAAAGTTAACTTTTTCAAGATATATCCCCTTTGTTGAGATTCTTATAATTTTATTAGAATGTATTACCGATGTTGAAGCTAAAGAACTTAGTTTCATCATCATCGAATTTTTTCAATGGTTTAGCAAAGCTAAAAATAATCGGCCCCATCGGCGATATCCATTGCACTGAAATACCAGCAGACGCTCTAAAGCGCATAGGATCCGAATAATCATCAATGATTGCAAGCTGATCTGGATCTAATTCTGCATATTTTCCAAAATCGAACTCAGTATCCCATACGTTACCAAAATCAACAAAAGCACTGGTACGGAATGATGTACTCGCGGCTGGCTCAACAAAAGGCAATGGGAAAATCAACTCGACTGTCCCTAACGCTTGCGCGTTACCACCGTTAGAACGAGCGTTTTGGCTACCATTAGTCGTATATTTTTGTAATAGGTCAAAACGAGGATCAAGTACGATAGTATCAACATTACCTTGACCGTCCGCCGGGCCGCTTATGGTTTGTGACGTTCGATAAAACAGTTTAGGACCAACCACACTATTCTCAAACCCACGCATGGTAGATTGACCACCGGCTCGGAAGTATTCCCACGTAGGTAATACGTGATCATTACCATTGCCAATCTCTCCATAACCGTTGGCATAGCCTAAACGTAACCGCGTGGTAAACACCCATGAATGAAAACGATCTAATGGGAAATAATGTTTATCTTCAAACGATAATTTAAAATATTGGTTATCCGAACCTGGAACGGTAATCTTACCCGTTAAGTTTTGACTATTACCCGCTGTTGGAAACATACCTTTGTTCAATGTGCTACGAGACCAACCAGTTGATAACTCATAGTTATCAAAAACTAACTGGTTTTTATCATTCTTTTTGTCATCATAAACAATATTGAATGAGCGCATCATTTCAGATGGTTGCGAGAAGTTACCCATTTCATTATGAAAATAGCCTACTCCCCAACGAATGCGATTCACTTCGTCAATTGGGTAACTTAAATTAAGTGATGAAGTAAAACGCGTAAGTTCGTAATCTTCGGTATTAGAGAACGAGTTACCGTAGTCGATTTCTTGATAAGAAACTGAGCCCCCTAAACTGATACCATCCACGGTAAAATAAGGATCAGTAAAACTCACACTAGCAGTTTTAGCATACGAGATGGTATTAACGTTAAACGCTACCATATTACCCGTACCTAAGAAGTTATTATGTTGAATACCGGCTTGCATACTAAAGCCTGTTGCATCGCCATAACCTATACCAGCGTTAAATTGCCCTGAAGGCTGTTCTTTTACAGTAAAGATAACATCGACTTGATCATCTTGATCAGGCAAGCGAACAGTTTCAAACTCAACCGACTCAACATAAGGTAAGCGTTGAATTCGAACTTTAGACATTTCTAATGAATAGCTTGATAGCCAAGCTGATTCCATTTGGCGTAGCTCACGACGTAACACTTCATCATCTGTGGTTTCATTACCTTCAAAGATGATACGACGCACGTTAATTCGCTTACCGGGATCAACCTTAACGGTTAACGCAACTTCTTTTTTCTCGTCATCAATTTCCGGAATAGTTTCTACTTCAGGAAATGCATAACCCCAGTTGCCCAACATCTTCGAAATGGCTTCTTCACCACCTGTCACGGCTGCAGCGTTATATAAACTACCTTTAGGAAAGCCCATAATACGCTTGAATGCCTGCTCTTGATTGACTAAATCACCAACAAACTCAACTTTTGAAATGGTGTAAGTTTCGCCTTCTGATACGTTTAACGTAACATAGACTTGCTCTTTATCAGGCGTTAATGATACTTGGGTAGAGTCGATGGCAAAACGAATATAACCGCGATCTTTATAATAAGATTCCAGCGTTTCCTGATCACCTTGCAAGGTTTGCTTTTGGTAACGATCACTTGAGCCGAATTCCCACCAAGCTAAATCTTGCTGAGACTCAAATTTACTCAGTAATAAATCATCCGAAAACAGTTCATTACCAACAATATTAATTTGCTTAACTTTGGCTGCATCACCCTCGGAAAATTCAAAGGTCAAATTTACACGGTTGCGCGGCAAATAGGTGACTTTCGCTTCTACATCGGCGTTGTACTTACCAATACTTTGGTAAAAGTCTTCCAGACCTTTTTCAAGGTTAGCTAAAAGCGTTTTATCTAAAGGTTCACCCGCACGAATATCTTGCGAATCAAGATTCTCTTGCAACTGCTCATCTTTTAAATCTTTATTGCCTTCTAAAATAACTTCGGCAATGGTTGGACGCTCTTGAACTTTAAAAATTAATGTATTGCCTTCACGGTACGCTTCGATAGATTCAAAATGACCCGATGCAAACAAAGATTTAATAGTTTGAGTTAAACGAAATGAGTTAACCTTATCGCCAGACTGCAATGGGACATAGGTTAACGTTGCGCCAAGCGCGACACGCTGTAGACCATTTATCTTGACATCATCAAGGATAAACTCTTCAACTGCATTCGCGTTTGCACTCAATGCCAGTGCTAACGCACCAGTGAGTAAAGATTTTTTAAAATTCATTAGAAAACTAACTCAAACCAAACTTGTTATAGACGAGCGATATCATTAAAAATGGCTATGCTCATCATGCTAAATATTAAAATTAGCCCTATCTTATACCCCAGTTCCTGAACACTTTCTGGAACTGGCTTACCAGTGGCAAGCTCGATAAGGTAATAAAGTAAATGGCCGCCATCAAGTACAGGCAAGGGTAAAAGGTTAATTATTCCCAAATTAACGCTAATAAAGGCCATAAAGCTTAAAAAATGTACTAACCCATAACTTGCAGTGGTACCTGCCCCCTCAGCAATGGTCACAGGTCCACTTAATGCTTTTATGGAAACTTCACCACTTAACAGCTTTGCAACCATGGCAAAACTCAAAGTAATCGTATTCCACGTTTTTTCAACCGCTACCGGTATAGCAGCCAGCACATTATACTGTTGATGATTAGTATATTCTGGAGGAAAAGGCTCAACTGTAGGTGATACCCCAACAAAGCCAACGGTTTTTCCATCACGGTGTTTTGTGACGCCTAATTTCAAGAAAAGTTCCAGCTCGCGCCCATTTCGCTCAACCTGAATCGCAATTTCTTCATTGGGATAAGGCCATACTTGTGTTTGGAAATCACGCCAATCGGCAATTTTGTTACCGTTAACCGCAATAATTTTATCGCCAATTTGCAATACATTAAATGCCGGAGACTTATCAGCAACCTGACTGACAATAGCGTGAATATTGGGTCTATAGGGTTTAATACCAATAGATGTTATTAAACTTTCACTTTCCGGTTTAGGTGTCCAATAAGTTAAATCGAGTACGCGAGATTTAGGTTGTTGCTGATGTTTCGCTATCACTTCCACAATAACATCTGGCGCGCCAATCACGCGAGACAATTCAAGTTGCACATCTTGCCAAGTATTTGTCCGCTGGCCATTAATCGAAAATATTTCACTACTCGATTGAATATTAGCCTGCGCAACAATTGAGTCTTTAACTATGTCACCAATAATCGGCTTAGGCGACTGGACGCCAATTAAGTACATTGCCCAAAATGCAACAATCGCCAATATAAAATTAAAAATAGGCCCAGCAGCTACGATAGCAATACGTTGACTAACCGGCTTATAGTTAAACGTTTGGTCGTGGTAGGCTTGGGGAACGTCTTCTATTCTGGAATCAAGCATTTTAACATAGCCACCCAATGGAATGGCGGCTATAACATACTCAGTGCCTTGCTTGTCGTGCCATTTAAATAAAGGACTGCCAAAACCAATTGCAAAACGCAACACTTTAACACCACATTTGCGCGCAACAATAAAATGACCATACTCATGCACAGTCACTAGCACGCCGATTAAAATGATAAAGAAGAGCAAATTCCATATAAATGTCATTTAGTTAACCCTTCTGTGTTGCGCGATTAACTGATTGGCAGTATGGCGAGCTTCTGTATCTATCGACAAAATTGCTTCAATACAAGTGGCTTTATGTGGTTGATACGTTTCTAATGCTAATTGATTCAACTGGCTAATTTCAGTAAAGCCAATTTGGTTATTTAAAAATGCGGCAACATTGACTTCATTGGCGGCGTTAAGCACTGTGGTGGTTTCTTGCCCTTGCTTAAACGCTTGTTTGGCTAAATAAAGGTTAGGATAACGCGCTTCACAGGGTTGGCTAAAACTAAAATCACCACCGGTGACAAAGTCGTAAGGTTGTACTTTGGTTGATAATCGCTCTGGGAACCCCATTGTATGTGCAATAGGTGTGCGCATATCTGGCTGCCCCATTTGCGCCAACACCGAACCGTCCTGATAACGAACCATTGAATGAATGACTGATTGTGGGTGTATTAGCACTTCAATAAACTCTGGCGCCACTGAAAACAAATAACAAGCTTCAATAAACTCTAAGCCTTTATTCATCATGGTGGCCGAATCAACCGAAATTTTTTGTCCCATACTCCAGTTGGGATGAGCGACAGCTTGAGCAGGGGTTTTACTGGCAAGCTCTTGTAGTGGAGTATCTCTAAAAGGCCCACCAGAGCCGGTTAAGATAATAGAGCTAACCCCAAAGTCCGAAATGGATTTGTGTAGGTAATCTTGTTGATAATCAAGAGGCAAGCTTTGAAAGATAGCATTATGTTCACTATCCACTGGCAATAAGGTCGCATTATTTAGCTTCACTTGCTCAATAAATAATTGGCCCGCCATGACCAAGGATTCTTTATTCGCTAATAAAATACGTTTACCGGCTTGCGCTGCTGCTAAGCAAGGCTTTAAACCTGCAGCGCCGACAATGGCCGCCATCACGGTATCAACCGCCGCATGGCTAGCAACGTACTCTAAGCCTTCCACGCCAATTAACACTTCAACATCAAGATGAGCAATAAGCGGCTTTAATTGACTCGCGGCTTTTTGACTCATGACAACAGCATAAGATGGAGCAAACTCGATACACAGCTCAGCCAGTTTTTCGACTTGAGCATGACCTGTTAGGGCAAATACATTAAATAGTGATGGATTGCTACGCACCACATCTAATGTATTGAGTCCGATTGAGCCTGTTGCACCTAAAACCGAGAGTGTTTGCATAAACCGCTATATTACGAAATAAAACAAAAAAGCAAAAATAGGCAGCGCTGCAGTGAGACTATCAATGCGGTCTAAAATACCACCATGTCCTGGCAGTATGGTACCGCTGTCTTTTATTCCAGCTTGGCGTTTAAGCATACTTTCTAACAAATCACCCAACACTGAGCTAATGACCACGGCAAAAGAAAGTAATGCCATCTGAGCAATATTAAATGCAGCGAGTAACGGGGTTTGCGCCACTAAAAAAACCACGGCAAAGGCAGCGATCATGCCACCAAGCATCCCTTCAATAGTTTTACCAGGGCTGACGTTAGGCATGAGTTTACGCTTACCATACGCTTTACCCGCAAAATAAGCCCCAATATCTGCGGCCCAAACTAGCGCCATCGCAAAAAGTAACAGCCATGCACCAAACTTTGCATCGTCAGCATAATTTGTGCTACGAATTAGCGTGGCCGCAACCCATGTGGGTACTAGGGTTAAAAAACCGAATACCATTTTAAGAAAAGCTTTTTGCCGCCAAAATGAAGATGTTTTGGGGTAGGACAAAACAAAACCTGCGGCAATAACCCACCAAGCCACCGATGCGCTCAGTAAATACAAGGTTATGTCAGATTGCATCGAGAAAGCCTGCGGTTGATGCAGATTAAAATGGTAAAATAAATAACCAATAATCCCGATTAGTAATGCCATTAGTGAGATACGTAACCGTTTTTTAGAAAAACCAATAAACGGCCCCCACTCCCAAGCCCCTAATGCCATGATAAATGCACAAAATGCCGCAAAACCCCAAAGCGGGAATTCAAAAATAGCAACCAGTGCTACTGGCAGTAAAATAAGGGCGGTAAGTATACGTTTTTTCAAAGAGCTATTATTTTTCAATTTGCTCTCCTGTTAACCCAAAGCGACGGTCACGGTTGGCGTAACACATAATTGCTTTAGCAAAAACTTCGTCATCAAAGTCTGGCCAATGCTCTTCTGCAAAATAAAATTCCGCATACGCAGCTTGCCATAATAAAAAGTTACTGATCCTATGCTCACCACTAGTACGGATCATCAAATCTAATTCAGGTAAATCTGCTGTCGCTGTATATTGGTTAAGGGTCTGTTCAGTAATATCATCAACTGATAATTTTTGCTCAACTACGTCTTGCGCCATAGCCTTGGCAGCACGCGTTATATCCCAACGTCCGCCGTAATTAGCCGCTACATTAAATATCAAACCAGTGTTGTCCTTGGTCAGCTCTTGCGCATTAGCTATTTGCTTTTGTAAGCGCTTATTAAAGCCGCTGATATCACCAATAATACGTAACTGAACATTATTTTTATGCAGGTTTTTGACTTCTTGCTTTAGTACCAACATAAACAATTCCATTAACATGGAAACTTCTGATTCAGGGCGATTCCAATTTTCACTACTAAAAGCAAATACAGTTAGGGCATCAATACCAAATTTACGACAAAAGCGTACGGCATTTCGAACTGATTCAACTCCGGCTTTATGACCAAACGCTCGAGGTTTACCTCGAGATTTTGCCCAACGACCGTTACCATCCATAATGATAGCTATGTGTTTAGGTAAGCAACTTTTATCTAGCGCTGTTAATTCTTCTATCGCACTCATCATAAAGTGTTCTAATTATTTCTTTTCCTAATCTTTTAAGCTATAGCCAAAGCAATCGGGTTCTAATGCAACCACGGTATCCTACTTTTTCATCCAAGCTTTATTCGTGCAGGCAACGTCAAAACCACATGCTCTTTTGCTCCACTATGTAATTGGGGCAAAGTCGAGAACAGAACTGACAATAAACCTTAAAACCCGAGCGTGACGACTATATAAACGCCCAAAATAATGACGCACAAGAATATACGTTTACCCCTAAAAAGGCGAACGAATCTTAGCTTAATTTATGCGATTTAAACGTTAATGCCACTAAATCAAACAATTTGTTCAATTTATCACCAAACACAAACAAAAAAGGCCGTGCATTTTGCTACGGCCTTAATTAATTCCATAAAAAGATTAAATTTCCATTAACTCTTTTTCTTTATCAGCAAGAATTGAATCAATGTTTTTAATAGCAGCGTCGGTTACTTTTTGCACTTCTTCTTCACCTTTACGTTGCTCATCTTCACTGATTTCTTTTTCTTTTTGCAGCTCTTTTAAATCGCCATTTGCGTCACGACGAATGTTACGTATAGCAACACGCCCCTTTTCTGCTTCAGCTCGAACTAACTTAATTAAATCTTTACGACGCTCTTCCGTTAATGGCGGTAAAGGAATACGGATGACAGTACCTGCAGAGCTTGGGTTAAGACCTAAATCAGACGTCAAAATAGCCTTCTCTACCGCTTGCAATAAGCTTTTATCAAATAAAGAAACAGCTAATGTACGTGAATCTTCAACGGTTACGTTACCAACCTGTTTTAATGGCGTATCCGCACCATAGTATGGAACCATAATGCCATCTAATAATGCAGGGTGGGCACGGCCAGTTCTGATTTTAGATAACTGACTTTTTAAAGCTTCGATGCTTTTAGACATGCGCTCTTGCGCATCACTTTTAATTTCGTTTATCACAGCAGTATCCTATTACTTAATTATTCTTGAAAGTTTTCGGCATGGTCAATTAAGGTGCCTTCTTCTTCACCCATTATCACATTGCGCAAAGCGCCAGGTGTATTCATATTAAATACACGAATTGGTAAGCTGTGATCACGTGCCAACGTAAATGCAGCTAAGTCCATGACTTTTAATTCTTTTTCTAATACTTCTTGATAGCTAAGCTTACTATGTAATTTTGCATCTGGATTCGTTACAGGATCAGCGTCATAAACACCATCCACCTTAGTGCCTTTCAATACGACGTCAGCTTCAATTTCGATACCGCGTAAACAAGCAGCTGAATCCGTAGTAAAGAATGGATTACCCGTACCAGCAGAGAAGATAACAACCTTACCTGACTTCAATAAACCAATCGCTTCTGCCCAGTTATAGCTATCACAAATACCACTTAATTCAATAGCAGACATTAAACGGGCGTTAACGAACGCGCGGTGTAATGCATCACGCATAGCTAGACCATTCATTACCGTCGCCAGCATACCCATATGATCGCCAACAACACGATTCATACCGGCTTTCGCTAAACCTGAACCACGGAAAATGTTACCACCACCTAAAACAATACCGACTTGAACACCCAGTTCAACTAACTCTTTAATTTCAGACGCCATGCGATCCAACACTTTTGGATCAATACCAAAGCCTTCTGAGCCTATTAATGCTTCACCACTAAGTTTTAAAAGAACACGACGATAACTAGGTTTTAGATTCATTATAATTCCCTGATTGCAATAAATTGTTACAAACACATTTTAACAGCAGCCTTTTAACAACAAGAAAGCTATTGTGAAAATAGGTTTAATCGTTCAAATAATCAAAGTGATTGAGTTTTATGTTCTGTTTCTTTTTCTGCTATAAAACATCAATTTTTACATGCTTGTCAATAAGCTGGCAGACGTCAAGTCCTAAACTTATTGTAAGAAGAATATAAAAGAAAGCCGCGCTTAGCGCGGCTTGTTGAAGATTGGAATTAAGCTTTTTTAGCTGCTTCCATTTGAGCAGCAACTTCTGCTGCAAAATCTTCTTCTTTTTTCTCAATACCTTCACCGACTTCTAAGCGAATGAAAGTAGAAACACTTGCGCCTTTCTCTTTAAGGAAAGCACCAACTGTTTTCTTCGGTTCCATGATGAAAGCTTGACCAGTAAGAGAAACTTCACCAGTGAACTTCTTCATACGACCAGTAACCATCTTCTCAGCGATTTCCGCAGGCTTACCTTCGTTCATCGCGATATCGATTTGGATAGCTTTTTCTTTTTCAACAACGTCAGCAGGTACGTCTTCTGGATTAACGTAATCAGGCTTACTTGCAGCAACGTGCATAGCAACGTGCTTTAATGTTTCAGCGTCTGCATCACCAGCTACAACAACACCGATACGGTCGCCGTGACGGTATGAAGCTAGGCTGTCACCATCAACATACTCCAAACGACGAATGTTGATATTTTCACCAATTTTAGCAACTAACGTTACACGTTGTTCTTCAAACTGTTCTTTTAATGCTTCAACAGTTACTTTGCTAGCCGCAGCAGCTTCAGCTACTTGGTTAGCAAAACCTAAGAAGTTTTCATCCTTAGCTACGAAATCTGTTTGGCAGTTAACTTCAACTAATGCAGCAAAACCTTCGCCTTGAGCGACAAGGATAGTACCTTCAGCTGCAATATTACCTGCTTTTTTGGCCGCTTTCGCTTGACCATTTTTACGCATATTTTCGATTGCTAGCTCAATGTCACCATCAGTTTCAACAAGAGCTTTTTTACAATCCATCATACCAGCGCCAGTGCGCTCGCGAAGTTCTTTTACTAAAGCAGCAGTGATTGCCATCTTTTTAATTCCTCGTAAAATTTAAGCGCTTAAAACCCTATAAAGGTTTTAATAATAAACAGGGGCTATAAGCCCCTGCCATTTCAAGAATATCTTGCGTTTATTGCAATATTATTCAGCAGCTTCTACAAAACCATCTTGCTCAGCTTGTGCTTCGATGTTTTGCTCACGACCTTCAGCGATCGCAGTTGCAGCCGCGTTTAAATACAATTGAATTGCACGGATTGCGTCATCGTTACCTGGGATAACAAAATCAACACTATCTGGGCTTGAGTTAGTATCAACAACAGAGATAACAGGAATACCTAGGTTATTCGCTTCTTTGATAGCAATGTGCTCGTGCTCAGCATCAATAACGAATAAAGCGTCTGGTAAGCCGCCCATATCTTTGATACCGCCTAAGCTTTTCTCAAGTTTTTCCATTTCACGAGTACGCATTAAAGCTTCTTTTTTAGTTAGCTTTTCAAAAGTACCGTCTTGGCTTTGTGCTTCTAAATCTTTTAAACGCTTGATCGATTGACGAACTGTTTTCCAGTTAGTCAACATACCACCTAACCAACGGTGGTTAACGTAGAACTGGTCTGATTTTTGAGCAGCTTCTTTAACAGCATCAGATGCAGCGCGCTTAGTACCAACAAATAAAACTTTACCTTTTTTAGAAGCAACGCCTGATAACTCATTTAACGCTGATTTGAATAAAGGAACCGTTTTTTCTAAGTTGATGATATGAATTTTGTTACGAGCACCGAAGATGAAAGGCTTCATCTTAGGATTCCAGTAACGAGTTTGGTGACCAAAGTGAACACCAGCTTGCAACATGTCGCGCATTGAAACGTTTGCCATAATTTCCTCTCTTGGGGTTAGGCCTCCACGCACCCATTAGTACCGACTTAAAACTTAATTTAAGCACCCCGGACTAACGTTGTAGTACGTGTGTGTAATTAATAAAAAATAGTTAGTGCCTCAGGTAAGTTGAGCCACCACAATCATGAGTTAAATCCAATTTGGATTTAACGGCGCGCTTTATACCATAAACCGCCCCCAACAACAATTTATTTGCGTAAACTCGACTAAATATTTTTTTATAAACTCAGCCGTTTTGCACATGCTAAAAGCCGCAAAATCACGTAAAATCGCCTGTCAAAATTGAAATTGTGAATATTAAGCAAATTCAATCGGTTATAAATTCAAGAGAGAACTGAATGGCTGCGGTAATAAAAACTCCTGAAGAAATTGAAAAAATGCGCGTTTCTGGCCGAATGGCTGCGCAAGTGTTAGAAATGATTGGCCCTTATGTCAAAAAAGGCGTAACGACTGATGAACTCAATCAGATCTGCCATGACTATATTCGCAATGAATTTAAAGCCTACCCTGCTCCACTAAATTATCACGGCTTTCCAAAATCAATTTGTACGTCGGTTAATCATGTTATTTGTCACGGCATACCATCAGATAAAAAATTAAAAGACGGTGACATTATTAACATTGATGTAACGGTTCGATTTGATGAAGACAGTACAGACCCCGATCATCCACATGGTTACCATGGCGATACCAGTAAAATGTTTTTCGTGGGCAAACCCAGTATTTTAGCTCAGCGCTTAGTTAAAATAACCCAAGAATGCATGTACAAAGCAATTGAAATAGTTAAGCCGGGAACTCGCCTAGGCGACATTGGCGCTATTATCCAAAAACATGCAGAGTCGCACGGCTACAGCGTAGTTCAAGAATACTGCGGACACGGTATAGGTAAAACATTCCATGAAGACCCACAAATTGTCCATTATGGTAAAGCGGGGACAGGTGAAGAGTTACAAGCCGGAATGTGCATTACTATTGAACCCATGATCAATGCGGGTAAGCGCCATAGTAAATTATTAAAGGATAATTGGACTGTTGTCACCAAAGATCGCAGTTTAAGTGCTCAATGGGAACATACATTACTCATTACAGATAATGGTGTAGAAATACTCACATTGCGTAATGACGAAGACTTTCCAAGAGTCATTGAGCACAAATAGGCATAGTCCAAGCTTAATTATTTAATCAGCCAGTAATAAATCCATAACTCGAATAGGATAACCAGTGAGCGACCAGCAATTTCATATTGAACTGATACATCGTATTTCGAACCCTAACGATATTGTCAATATTAAGAAACAGGTAAGCGATTATCACGATTACTTACGTGAAAGTTTTGCTAAACAACCTATTAATAAAATTATTCTAGGTCGAGCCTTTTATATTGATTGTTTAATTCGTCATCTTTGGAAATCGTTAGAGCTTGAGCAATATAAAGACTTATCTTTAATTGCTGTCGGGGGTTACGGGCGTGGGCACTTAAACCTTCACTCAGACATAGATCTACTGATTCTCTACAAGTCGTCTATAAAACCCGAAGTCAAAACGCTCATAAGTCAATTTATTACTTTGCTATGGGATATAGGCTTAGATGTAGGACAAAGCGTTCGCTCTATCAAAGAGACAATAACGTTAGCAAAAGGTGATATTACAATTGCCACCAACTTATTAGAAGCACGGATCGTTGCTGGTTGTGATACGACATTTGCGAAACTGGAAAAAGAAATAGGTCATAGACGCTTTTGGCCCAGCGATAAGTTTTTTACCGAAAAACGCAAAGAACAACGCGAACGCCATGCCAAATTTAACGGCACAAGCTACAACTTAGAGCCAAACATCAAAGAAAATCCTGGCGGCTTACGTGATATACAAATGATTGGCTGGGTTGCCAAAAAACATTTTAATGTCGCCGATGGTAACGATTTAGTTAAAAAAGATTTTCTGCAACCGCAAGAGCTACTCGAACTACAAGAGTGTCGCCAGTTCCTATGGAAAATTCGCTGTGCGCTACATATTGTCGCTAAACGTTCTGAAAACCGTTTGTTATTTGAATACCAAACCGACGTTGCAAAATTACTTAACTATGGTGATGAAGGTAAAGCATCTGTCGAAAAGATGATGAAGGAATACTTTGTTGTCGCCCGTCGTATTTCAGAACTCAACCAAATGCTGCTGCAATATTTCTCAGAAGCAATCTTAGAGCCCATCAACCCAAAGCGTTGCCAAGCTATTAATGAAAACTACGATTTATACAACGACTTAATTGTATTAAAAAATCCACAAGCATTAGAAACACCAACAGGGTTATTACACCTGTTCCACGTTATTGCCGACAACCCGCAAATAAAAGGGTTGCATTCAATGACATTACGCCAGCTACGTATGGCTCGGCGATTCTATGAGCATAAAGAAGAACAGTTAGCTGAACATATCGAGTGCCAATTAGCCTTTAAACAACTAATTAAGCATCCAAACTTTTTTGACTCGGCTTGGGATTTAATGCATCAACACGGCATTATGGCAATATATACTCATTATTGGGCGCACATTGTCGGTTTAATGCAGTTTGATTTGTTTCATGCCTACACTGTGGATGAGCACACTCATAGATTGATCAAAAATATTTATCGGTATACTCAATTTGAGTTTACCAATGAATTTCCTCGTTGCTCCTCTATATGTAATGATTTCCCGCGCATGGATCTGCTTTATTTAGCCGCTATATTTCACGATATCTGCAAAGGTAAAAATGGCGACCATTCAAAACTTGGGGCAGTTGCTGTACGTGAATTTATGACACAGCACGGCTATGCAGAAATCGATATTGATTTAGTCGCTTGGTTAGTTGACAACCATTTAGAGATCTCTGTCGTTTCACAGCGTAAAGACATTAATGACCCACAAGTTATCAATGAGTTTGCAGATTTAGTCGAAGATGAAATTCGTTTAAACTTGCTTTATGCACTGACATTGGCAGATATTCGCGCCACCAATAAAAGCCTCTATAACCAATGGAAGGCGTCACTAATGCGTGAACTATATACTTGTACGTTAAAAGTACTGCGTACAGGTCAAAGACAAAGTTTATCGCAATCTCAACGTATCCAACAACGTAAAGCCGATACCATTGAGCTATTGGAGAATACCCAAGTCAGTGACCAGCAATTTGAACAGTTTTGGCAATCGATGGGCGATGAATATCACCTGCGTCATAAACCTGCGCAAATTGCATGGCATTGTGAGCAAATTTCAGCTTCAACTGACAATCAGCCCATTATCAAAGTACATAATGATTTACATAAAGGCGGGACTACCGTGTTCGTCTATTGTAAAGATAGACCGTTCCTTTTCTCGGGCATTGCTTCTAACCTCGCGGTTAAAAATTTCAATGTTCATGCCGCTATGATATTTAGCAGTGATCAAGGCATGGCGGTTGATAGCTTTATCATTTTAGAAGACGATGGAACACTAGTTGATAACGAGCGGAGCCAAGACGCCATCCGAGCCGTTGAAAACGCAATTAACTGCGGTGAAGACTTTGTTATCAATGAACGTATTCCGCGTAAAATGAAACAATTTAATGTACCAACCAAGGTATTTTGGTTGGACAGCGACTATCACGACCGTACATTAATGGAACTAGAAGCCTTAGATACACCTGGCTTGCTAGCAAAAATTGGTCGCGTATTCTTGCAAAACAACGTAACCCTTCACTCAGCAAAAGTAGCAACCATTGGTGAGCGCGCAGAAGACTTTTTTGTATTAAGCGATGATGAAGGCAATAAGCTTAGTGATGAACAAAAGCGCATATTGTCTGAACAAATTAAACAAGAGCTCAAGCTCTAAACTCATTTTATAAGATAGGAAATATCATGTCTGATTTAAAAGCAGTAATTGAAGCGGCATTTGAAGACCGCGCTAATATCACTCCAGGTACAGTTAAGCCTGAAATTAAAAAAGCAATCGAAGACGCCATCGAATTAATCGACTCTGGTAAAGCTCGCGTTGCAGAAAAAATTGCAGGTGAATGGGTCGTTCATCAATGGCTTAAAAAAGCAGTATTACTATCATTCCGCATCAATGATAATGCACCAATGGCCGGTGGCGAAACTCAGTATTATGACAAAGTTGCTCCTAAATATGCCGATTATACAGAAGAGCAATTCAAAGCAGACGGCGTACGTGTAGTACCACCAGCGGCAGTGCGTAAAGGTTCTTACATTGCTCCTAACGTTGTATTAATGCCTAGCTATGTCAATATTGGTGCTTTTGTTGATGAAGGTACTATGGTTGACACTTGGGCAACTGTTGGTTCATGTGCGCAAATAGGTAAAAACGTTCACCTTTCTGGTGGTGTAGGTATTGGTGGTGTTTTAGAGCCACTACAAGCTAACCCAACGATCATTGAAGACAACTGTTTTATCGGCGCTCGTTCGGAAGTAGTAGAAGGCGTAGTCGTTGAAGAAGGCGCTGTACTATCAATGGGTGTATACATCAGCCAAAGCACGCGCATTTATGACCGTGAAACAGGTCAAATTCACTATGGCCGTGTACCAGCAGGCTCTGTTGTTGTTCCTGGTTCTTTACCTTCTAAAGACGGTACACATAGCCTATATGCAGCCATTATCGTTAAGAAAGTAGACGCCCAAACGCGTGCTAAAGTTGGCGTTAACAACTTACTACGTAACATTGACGAGTAAGCGGCCACTTAACTCTAGTTTGAGCTGCTAGTAAAATAATAGTTCCATAACGTAAAATGCCGAGTTAAAACTCGGCATTTTTTGTTTTTAATTTTAAAGCAGCCAGTCAAAATTATTCATCAATAACCGGCACTGACATAACCATCTCGCACAATAAATAAGCTGCAGGTTTACCTTGCTTTGCCTTCATTATCGGAAAACACTGTTGTTCATCAACTTGAGTCACTCGCATAATTTCCGCAACAGAATAGTCTTTTAATGCACGAAATTCAGAATGTTTTAATAACGAAGTTTCAGATTTTTGCTCAGAGTTTTTGCGCATTACAAAATCAGAATTAACTAGCTTCACTGCAGTATATAAAGATTCCTCTCTTGCTTGTTTTCGAGCCTGCGCAACAGACTCAAAATCATCAATGGGCAATTCGCTTCTAACGATAACCGTTTGTAGAGGCTTAGATAATAACTCCTGCTTAAATTCCCCCATTTCAACTTCAACAACATGTTCTGCCATAGGATCGCCAACTTCTACTTTGGGTATCTGATTTGTAAGATCAACAGGCTTGGTACTAACACAAGCGGTTAACGAAGTGACAATAGTTAAAGTTATTAACGCTCGAATTAACAAGTATAAACTCCTCTTTTCTATGCAATTGCTACTCTGAAATATAAGCTAAAGATCATAAACTTAAAGCTCAAGACGACCCACATTATTTTGGAAAAAATCGAGAAAAACGCGAGTTTTTAATGGTACATCACGGCTTTGATACAACACGCTTAATTGCTGCGCTACAGGTTGCTTAGTCAATTGCAACTTTTGCATTTTACAATTTAATTGACAGGTGTAGTTAGGCAGCTTAGTAATACCCAAATTTCGTTCCGTACATTGCCTACGCATTTCAGGACTAGTAAACACGACTCTTGCGTGGACCGGTACCGCTTGCAAACTATTTCCATCACGAAATAACCATTGCTCTTGTTGGTGCGCCAATATACAACTCTCGTCAACCAAATCCTCTGGTTCTCTAATATGTGCGATATCATAATCTTTTGACGCATAGATAGCTTGCGGGAAACTTAACAAGGTTTTGGCTATCCAATTGGATTCAGGTAACGGTGACTCATGTAAAACAAAAGTAATGTCATAGTTATGATGCTCGACTGGAAAAACATCAGAATAATGAGCACAATTAAGCCGGATCTTAGGGTACATAAGTGCAAACTCAGCCACCAGCCCACTCATAACTTGATTAAAAAACTCTAAAGGCAACAAAATGTTAAGTTGCCCGACCGGCTCATTAACTAAATGGCCAATTTGTTCTTCAACATTATTTAAAGCATCTATATGAGGTTTACTCGCCTGAAAAAGTAACTCGCCACTCTCAGTTAATTTCTGGCTACGAGTCGTCCTGATCAACAAGGTTGATCCTATCGTATTCTCTAATTGAACAAGTCGTCTACTAACTTTAGACTTTGGTATATTGAGTTTTTCAGCCGCTTTAGTTAGTGAACCGGCTTCAACTAAAGTGACGAAAAACAGAAGATCATCTAAACTTGATTGCATTTCAATTGTTGCATATATAGAACAATAATTCCTATTAAACCTATCTAATCAAATAAAAGCAAGCGCGATACACTAGCTCCAACTTTTAAATCAAAGCAAATGAATAGAGGAATTCGTAATGAGTGAAGTGACAAAGATATCAGGTCAAGATTTCGAGCAAGAAGTGACTAATCACAATGGCGTTGTTCTTGTAGACTTTTACGCAGATTGGTGTGGTCCTTGTAAAATGATTGCTCCAGTTTTAGAACAATTATCTAAAAGCCGAGACAATGTAAAAATAGTCAAAGTGGATGCAGATGAAGCCCCTGAATTAATGGCTGAGCAAGGTATTCGAGGTATCCCAACGCTTTTACTTTTTAATCAAGGAGAAAAAGTTGGCACAAAAGTAGGCGCAGCCCCCTTAGCACAGCTAGAAGCGTTTGTAGACCAAGTTTAATACTTGGTCTCTTTTAAATTATACATGCAAGCATAAAGCGAGATACTTACAGCATAAATGCTCGCCCACCTCGGTATTGTTTTAGCCAGAACGCAAAAAGCCCTTAGCTAACGCTAAGGGCTTCTTTTCGAATAAGAGCCTGACAGTGTGCTACTCTCACATGGGACCTCCCACACTACCATCGCCGCAATTGCGTTTCACTTCTGAGTTCGAGATGGAGTCAGGTGGTTCCGCAATGCTATCGCCGTCAGGCATAAACTGTTATGTATTCAACTCTTGAGTTAAATACCAATTAGGCTCGTAATAAGTTCGTTATATTTTCTAGTGAATCTAGTCAATTCATTTTTTAATAGTTCGTGTTATTCAGTGTCATCTCACACAAAGCCACTTCGGCGTTGTATGGTTAAGCCTCACGGGCAATTAGTACAGGTTAGCTCAAAGCCTCACAACTCTTACACACCCTGCCTATCAACGTTGTAGTCTCCAACAACCCTTTAGGGACTTAAAGTCCAGTGAGAACTCATCTCGAGGCTCGCTTCCCGCTTAGATGCTTTCAGCGGTTATCGATTCCGAACATAGCTACCCGGCAGTGCACTTGGCAATACAACCGGAACACCAGAGGTTCGTCCACTCCGGTCCTCTCGTACTAGGAGCAGCCCCTCTCAATTCTCAAACGCCCACGGCAGATAGGGACCGAACTGTCTCACGACGTTCTAAACCCAGCTCGCGTACCACTTTAAATGGCGAACAGCCATACCCTTGGGACCGACTTCAGCCCCAGGATGTGATGAGCCGACATCGAGGTGCCAAACACCGCCGTCGATATGAACTCTTGGGCGGTATCAGCCTGTTATCCCCGGAGTACCTTTTATCCGTTGAGCGATGGCCCTTCCATTCAGAACCACCGGATCACTATGACCTGCTTTCGCACCTGCTCGACGTGTCTGTCTCGCAGTTAAGCTGACTTCTGCCATTGCACTAACCGTACGATGTCCGACCGTACTTAGTCAACCTTCGTGCTCCTCCGTTACTATTTGGGAGGAGACCGCCCCAGTCAAACTACCCACCAGGCAGTGTCCCTATTCCCGATTCAGGGAACGAGGTTAGAACATCAAACATACAAGGGTGGTATTTCAAGGATGGCTCCACAATATCTGGCGACACTGCTTCAAAGCCTCCCACCTATCCTACACATGTAGGCTCAATGTTCACTGCCAAGCTGTAGTAAAGGTTCACGGGGTCTTTCCGTCTAGCCGCGGGTACACAGCATCTTCACTGCGATTTCAATTTCACTGAGTCTCGGGTGGAGACAGCGTGGCCATGATTACACCATTCGTGCAGGTCGGAACTTACCCGACAAGGAATTTCGCTACCTTAGGACCGTTATAGTTACGGCCGCCGTTTACCGGGGCTTCGATCAAGAGCTTCTCCGAAGATAACCCCATCAATTAACCTTCCGGCACCGGGCAGGTGTCACACCGTATACGTCATCTTGCGATTTTGCACAGTGCTGTGTTTTTAATAAACAGTTCCAGCCACCTGGTCACTGCGACTGTCGTTCGCTTACACCGCAAGGGCTTAACAAACAACAGCGTACCTTCTCCCGAAGTTACGGTACTATTTTGCCTAGTTCCTTCACCCGAGTTCTCTCAAGCGCCTTAGTATTCTCTACCTGACCACCTGTGTCGGTTTGGAGTACGGTTCGAATATATCTGAAGCTTAGCGGATTTTCCTGGAAGCATGGCATCATTCACTTCAACTCCGTAGAGTCTCGTCTCGTATCTCAGCCTTAGAAAACCGGATTTGCCTAGTTTTCCAGCCTACATACTTTCACGTGGACTACCAACGCCACGATGAATTAGCCTTCTCCGTCCCCACATCGCAATATATTCAAGCACGGGAATATTAACCCGTTTCCCATCGACTACGCCATTCGGCCTCGCCTTAGGGGCCGGCTTACCCTACCCTGATTAGCATGGGATAGGAAACCTTGGTCTTTCGGCGTGGAGGTTTTTCACCCCCATTATCGTTACTCATGTCAGCATTCGCACTTCTGATACCTCCAGCAAGCTTTACAACTCACCTTCAACAGCTTACAGAACGCTCCCCTACCCCACATGCAAAGCATGTAGCCGCAGCTTCGGTGCATAGTTTAGCCCCGTTACATCTTCCGCGCAGACCGACTCGACCAGTGAGCTATTACGCTTTCTTTAAAGGGTGGCTGCTTCTAAGCCAACCTCCTGGCTGTCTATGCCTTTCCACATCGTTTCCCACTTAACTATGACTTTGGGACCTTAGCTGGCGGTCTGGGTTGTTGCCCTCTTCACGGCGGACGTTAGCACCCGTCGTGTGTCTCCCGGATAGTACTCATTGGTATTCGGAGTTTGCAAAGGGTTGGTAAGTCGGGATGACCCCCTAGCCTTAACAGTGCTCTACCCCCAATGGTATTCGTCCGAGGCTCTACCTAAATAGATTTCGGGGAGAACCAGCTATCTCCCGGCTTGATTAGCCTTTCACTCCGACCCACAGGTCATCCCCTAACTTTTCAACGTTAGTGGGTTCGGTCCTCCAGTTGATGTTACTCAACCTTCAACCTGCCCATGGGTAGATCGCCGGGTTTCGGGTCTATACCCAGCAACTCAACGCGCAGTTAACACTCGCTTTCGCTACGGCTCCCCTAAACGGTTAACCTTGCTACTGAATATAAGTCGCTGACCCATTATACAAAAGGTACGCAGTCACAACACGAAGTTGCTCCCACTGCTTGTACGTACACGGTTTCAGGTTCTATTTCACTCCCCTCACAGGGGTTCTTTTCGCCTTTCCCTCACGGTACTGGTTCACTATCGGTCAGTTAGGAGTATTTAGCCTTGGAGGATGGTCCCCCCATCTTCAGTCAAGATATCACGTGTCCCGACCTACTTAATATGGACATTACACTTTTTCGCATACAGGACTATCACCTACTATGGTCAAACTTTCCAGAATGTTCTGCTGAAGTGTAATATCTCGGCTGAACCCCGTTCGCTCGCCGCTACTAAGGGTATCTCAATTGATTTCTTTTCCTCCGGGTACTTAGATGTTTCAGTTCTCCGGGTTCGCCTCTTACACCTATGTATTCAGTGCAAGATACTCCTAAGAGTGGGTTGCCCCATTCGGAAATCCTGGACTCAACGCGTTTTATCAACTCGTCCAGGCTTATCGCAGATTAACACGTCCTTCATCGCCTCTAACTGCCAAGGCATCCACCGTGTACGCTTAGTCACTTAACCATACAACCCGAAATAACCTTTCGATTATTCAAATCGTATAAATCAAAATGACACTTTCACGCGCCTATTAAATTTTGAATACTAAATTCACTATATGGATGAACTTATTACTTTTGCCTAATTGTTAAAGAACATTTGGTTGCCTACAAGGATGTAGGTATATCGAATTCGTCAGGAACGAAATTCGATGAGAAACCAAACTGATTAACTCAATTTAGATGAGTCAATGATTTGGTCTCTAACCACTTTGGTAACTGCTTATCTGTGTGAACACTCAGTAAATTTCAAGTCTTAGGTAAGGAGGTGATCCAGCCCCAGGTTCCCCTAGGGCTACCTTGTTACGACTTCACCCCAGTCATGAACCACACCGTGGTGAACGCCCATTATTAAGCTATCCACTTCTGGTGCAGCCCACTCCCATGGTGTGACGGGCGGTGTGTACAAGGCCCGGGAACGTATTCACCGCAGCATTCTGATCTGCGATTACTAGCGATTCCGACTTCATGGGGTCGAGTTGCAGACCCCAATCCGGACTACGAACGGCTTTAAGGGATTCGCTAACCATCGCTGGCTCGCCGCCCTCTGTACCGTCCATTGTAGCACGTGTGTAGCCCATCCCGTAAGGGCCATGATGACTTGACGTCGTCCCCACCTTCCTCCGGTTTGTCACCGGCAGTCTCCTTAGAGTTCCCGACCTAATCGCTGGCAACTAAGGATAAGGGTTGCGCTCGTTGCGGGACTTAACCCAACATTTCACAACACGAGCTGACGACAGCCATGCAGCACCTGTCTCTACGCTCCCGAAGGCACAAAAGCATCTCTGCTAATTTCGTAGGATGTCAAGGGATGGTAAGGTTCTTCGCGTTGCATCGAATTAAACCACATGCTCCACCGCTTGTGCGGGCCCCCGTCAATTCATTTGAGTTTTAATCTTGCGACCGTACTCCCCAGGCGGTCTACTTAGTGCGTTAGCTGCGCCACTCACGTTTCAAGAACACAAACAGCTAGTAGACATCGTTTACGGCGTGGACTACCAGGGTATCTAATCCTGTTCGCTACCCACGCTTTCGAACCTCAGCGTCAGTCACTGTCCAGGGGGCCGCCTTCGCCACTGGTATTCCTTCAGATCTCTACGCATTTCACCGCTACACCTGAAATTCTACCCCCCTCTACAGGACTCTAGCCAGACAGTTTTGAATGCACGGCCGAGGTTAAGCCCCGGTTTTTCACATCCAACTTATCTAGCCGCCTACGCTCGCTTTACGCCCAGTAATTCCGATTAACGCTCGCACCCTCCGTATTACCGCGGCTGCTGGCACGGAGTTAGCCGGTGCTTCTTCTGTTGCTAACGTCACATCATACGGGTATTAACCGCACAACTTTCCTCACAACTGAAAGTGCTTTACAACCCTAAGGCCTTCTTCACACACGCGGCATGGCTGCATCAGGGTTTCCCCCATTGTGCAATATTCCCCACTGCTGCCTCCCGTAGGAGTCTGGACCGTGTCTCAGTTCCAGTGTGGCTGATCATCCTCTCAGACCAGCTAGGGATCGTCGCCTTGGTGAGCCATTACCTCACCAACAAGCTAATCCCACTTGGGTTGATCCAAAGGCGAAAGCCGAAGCCTCCTTTAATCCGAAGATACTATGCAGTATTAGCCATCGTTTCCAATGGTTATCCTCCACCTTAGGGCACATCCCCAAGCATTACTCACCCGTCCGCCGCTCGTCATCTTCTAGCAAGCTAGAAATGTTACCGCTCGACTTGCATGTGTTAGGCCTGCCGCCAGCGTTCAATCTGAGCCATGATCAAACTCTTCAAAAAAGTAAATCTGGGTCTCAATGAATTCTGATTTTTACTCAACAACCAAAGTCGTTGAAGCAAGTTTAAGACTGTATAAGTCACTCATTCTTCATCAAGTAATTTTTTATACCTGAATATTTACGAGTGCCCACACAGATAAGTAAGCTACCAAATTGTTAAAGAACTTGCCGAAACCTTTGCGAATAAACCGATTTGTTTCGACTGCTTTGTGAGGCATTCCTCTCAAAGCGGGACGCGAATAATACACCCTTATTTTTCAAAGTCAACTTTAATTTTCAAACATTTAAAATTAATTTTAACCTTGTCGATTTGGTTTCAACTCTTGTTGAGGCCGCCTCGTTTGTGGTGGCGCATTATAGGGAGGAATTAGATTCGGTCAACTAAAAAATGAAGTTTTTATGAAAAAAATAGCCCTGACATTGCAGGGCTTATTTATTGAGTGATTATTGTCTTAAAAACAACCAAATAAATGATTATGTCACTTAAACGCAATCCTCGTTAACCTTAAAAAGCCTATTGCCTGACTAATCTTGAATCTCAAATTGAAAGTTCATGAAAATTTACTTAGCGAATTAGAACTTAAATAAGCTAGCATCATTGATATTTTTAAACTTCCAACGTGGATCTTGCTGTTTATCAACCAAAAGTGCACGCACACCTTCTTGAAAGTCACCGTAAGCACATAATTTAAAAGCCACATTTAAATCAAACTCATAGTGAGATTCGTCATTAGCAAAAGTTTGATTAAACTGGCGGAATATCGTCAACAAACTTAACGGAGATCCATAAGCAAGATTATTTTGCAGTACTTTCCATTCAGAACTTTGTCGTTTATTGGCTTCTGCTTTATCGCTTAACAACTTAGTTAGCTTGGTAATTAAACAAGCAAACTCATGTTCTTTAGATGTATTCAGGATATCTTGAACAAATTGATTAAGATCGCGGTTATGCCAAAACTCACTACTTTGCTCATCAATAAAACAATGGTTATTTGAACTATAGCTTTTTAAATGCTGGTTTAGTTGTCGATGAATATTTGCCAGATCATAAGTATTAGCCAATAGCTCTTGAATAAAGCGATTTTTACTTGTAGCTGGCAAGCAATAATCTACCAAGCCGAGTTCAACAGCCATATTTGCTTTTACTGACAAAGCACCAATCGCCATTAATACACCAAGATTGTTGTTTGTTTTTAATAAGAATCGACTTGCAAATACATCCGGAAAAAAGCCGATTAACGTTTCAGGCATCGCCAATTTAGTATCATTCAAAATAACTTTATGGCTGGAATGACACAACAAGCCCATTCCTCCGCCCATCGTAATACCATTTGCAATACAGATGATGGGCTTAGGGTAGTTTTTCATTTCTAACATCAGTCTGTATTCATTGCTAAAAAACTGCTTAACAGTGGAACATACCTGTTGTTTATTTTTAATTTGCGCCAAATAAAGCGATTTAACATCACCTCCAGAACAAAATGCTTTACAAAAATCAGAATGTAATAAAATACCAATGCACTTTTCGATTGGCTGATGTTCCAGCAATAAATTACGTAATGCCAAAACCATTTGTGTATCTTGAGCATTCAGCTTATCTGGCGCGTTAAGTTTTATTTCAAGAAAGTAATATTGATTTTGGATTGGGTTTTGTAGAAATCGGATGCTGCTTTGAATGAAGGGCAAATTGTAAATCCAGCTAAGTTGAATTTGCTACTTTATAAAATTAGCTGATAAAAATAAAAAGGCCTAATCAACGGATTAGGCCTCAAACTATTTAAAATGAAATTAAGAGTTTAGTCTGCTAATTCAGCTTCATCACTACTTACATCATTATCGATCAATAATTCATCTACACGTTGCAACCCTCTTGGTAATTTATTACCACGACGGCCTCGCTCACCTTTATAGTGCTCCCAATCTTTCGGTTTAAGCGTCATCTGACGTTTGCCAGCAACTAACACAATAGCTTGGTCTTCACTAATCACACCAATATGCTTAACAAACTCTTCTCGATTACGCGCGCGTTCTGCACTAATGCTAATGATCTTATTACCTTTACCTTTTGCTAAGGTAGGAAGGTCTTTTATTGGAAAGATCAACATACGTCCTTCATTAGACACCGCCACCACAAATTGCGAGTCATCACTTAACAACTGAATTGGTGGGATCACTTTAGCATTTGTAGGTAAAGTTAATAACGCTTTACCGGCTTTGTTCTTACTGATCAGATTTTCAAATTCAGTGACAAAACCATAGCCCGCATCAGAAACCATCAAATATTTATCCTGACTGGCAGAAAGTACAACATGCTCAATTCTTTCTCCCGCTGCAATATTGAACCGACCACTTAACGGTTCACCCTGACTTCTGGCTGATGGCAAGGTATGAGTGTCAGTAGAAAATGCTCGACCTGATGAATCAATAAATACCGAAGGTTGATTAGAACGACCTTTTGCTGAAGCAAGATAACTATCTCCGGCTTTGTAGCTTAAACCTTGAACATCGACATCATGGCCTTTAGCACAACGTCCCCAGCCTTTATCAGAAACCACAACAGTAACGGCTTCTGTGGGAACGAGATCTTTTTCGCTTAATGCTTTGGCTTCGCCACGTTCAATAATTGGCGAACGTCTATCATCGCCATATTTTTTGGCATCTGCGGTGATCTCTTTTTTAATCAGTTTGCGTAACTCGGTATCTGAACCTAGAATTTTTTCCAGCTCTTGACGCTCTGCTTCTAATTCATCTTGCTCACCACGAATTTTCATTTCTTCAAGTTTAGCAAGATGACGTAATTTTAATTCGAGGATCGCTTCAGCTTGTTTATCTGTGATCTGGAAGCGTTCCATTAAAACAGGTTTAGGCTCATCCTCGGTACGAATAATATGGATTACTTCATCAATATTTAAGAAAGCAATTAATAAACCGTCTAAGATATGTAAGCGAGCCAAGACTTTGTCGAGGCGATATTGCAAACGACGAGTTACCGTTGCACGACGATATTCCAACCATTCGTTAAGAATAGTAGTTAGCCCTTTAACCTGTGGTCGACCATCTAAGCCGATCATATTCAGATTCACTCGATAATTTTTTTCGAGATCTGTGGTCGCGAACAAGTGTTGCATAAGCTGTTCAGTATCAACGCGATTAGACCGAGGCACAACCACCAAGCGAATAGGGTTTTCATGATCAGATTCGTCGCGTAAATCCGATACCATAGGTAATTTTTTAGCCTGCATTTGTGCAGCGATCTGCTCTAAAATTTTGCTGCCTGCAGCCTGATGAGGTAAGGCAGTTATAACAATTTCGCCTTGCTCAACCTCATATACGGCGCGCATTTTGATAGAACCACGACCGGACTCGTATATTTTACGAATATCTTTGCTAGGCGTGATAATTTCAGCCTCTGTCGGATAATCCGGCCCCGGCACAAAATTCATAATTTTCTCGATCCCTGCATTGGGGTGATCAAGCAAATATTTAGCTGCGTCCGCTGTTTCACGAACATTATGTGGCGGAATATCCGTCGCCATACCTACCGCAATACCAGTAACACCATTTAACAAGATATGCGGTAAACGCGCTGGTAAATTAACCGGTTCTTTCATAGTGCCATCAAAGTTTGGCCCCCAATCAACCGTACCTTGGCCTAACTCACCTAACAAGACATCGGCAAATTTCGATAACTTAGCTTCGGTATAACGCATGGCTGCGAAGGACTTAGGATCATCCGGTGCACCCCAGTTACCTTGCCCATCAACTAACGGATAGCGATAGGAAAATGGCTGTGCCATTAATACCATGGCTTCATAACAGGCAGAGTCACCATGTGGATGGAATTTACCTAGCACATCACCAACAGTACGCGCAGATTTTTTATATTTTGCCGCGGCTGACAAGCCAAGTTCCGACATGGCATAAATGATACGACGTTGCACCGGCTTAAGCCCATCGGCTATATGCGGTAAAGCCCTATCCATAATGACGTACATTGAGTAATTGAGGTAAGCGTCTTCGGTAAATTTACGAAGTGGTAATTGCTCAACATTGGTCAAGTTTATATCGAGAGTATCAGACATATTATTGGAGTTACTTGCTGTTTATTTTGTTAGCTATCGAATTACTTTGGCTTAACATTTATCAATATAGTCTTCTCGCTCAGGTCTTATGGTTCATTGTCGGCGCTTACTCTCGACTTTGGCTCCTACGTCGTTCTACTACCTAAATCCATTTAGGCGGCCCCAATCACATAGTAGAGCATATGCTCATGGGGTCTCGAAGCTTGCCTACATGGATGTAGGTAAGGAGCGAGAGCAAGGATGCGGTAGCTTTGACGGCTTCCCCTAAAACCTGATCGCTTTGACTATACAAAGCCTCTTTTAGCGATAACGGATTAAAGCAAGATTAGATTTGAATGTGAAGCGCTAATAGTCGGTTTCCTAAAATTTGCACGCAAATAATAAAAACAACCCGATCTCAAGTCTCTTCCGAAACAACCACAAAGTTTTCGCCTTGCCTTTCGACAACATAACTCATGGCGTTCTGGCAAAACACACCTATACGCCAGCCATGGAACGGACAAACCAAGTTTCCATCATTTTCTATCGGCACATTAGTCAGATCGAGCCCTTGATGCGGACAATAAGCAGAAATTAAACGGTAAGACTCATCTCGTTTAAATATTAATACTTTATAAGCTTGATCTTGCCCCGATAGTTGCGCCATGCCAGACCAAGAATCATCCAACTGATTTAACTTAACATTTGTCACTGCAATCGGAAAATTCATTGGCTTGTTTCCCGTTTCTGACAACCGAACTGCGCAATGCCCGCCTCGTAGCGCTTAACATACTTTAGCGCGTCTTTTTTACGTGACTCTGTAGTCGCCAAAACATAATTGCGCTTTGCCCCTTCATACATATCAATGAGAAAACTGCAGTCTTCATCACTGACTCTTTGTTTGGTTGGCTGTTCTTGTGGCGCTTGCTTAGCTGCTACTTCACGTTCCTTTTTGGCATTAGGAGGTAAACGAATATCAATCGCCTTGGCATCAGGTTGAGATGGCTGTTGCGAAAAATGAACCTGGCCTTTTTCATCTACCCATTTGTAAATTGTCACTTTATTTTGTGCAATTGCATGGCTAGCAATAAACATTAGACAAAACAAAGATAATCCGCGTAAATTAAACATGGCTTGGCACAAAACGAAATCATTATTTAAATATAGCGGTTAATTTTTAAGCTGCCTTATCAGCGCGTCTGTTTTAAACATTATTTAACAGCAATAGAACCCACATCGCTTTTTTTCTAAAATTCGAATTTAAGCTGTACTTGTGGCTTTTTTTCTGTCAAACCAACACTCAGCCCAACTAAACGAATACCACGCTGGTTTTGCCTTAACAACGCACCTTGCAAAAGAGACACGAACAAACTGTCATCAATCTGTTGTGATGATTTTTCAATGGTTGTCGATTTAAAATCAGAAAACTTAAGCTTAACCACTTGCTTGGCAATGGCAGACGTTACATCACGCTTGGCATTTCTCGCTACACGCGTTTTCAGTTCAGGTAATAACTTTTTCATTACCGCTAAAGCATCATCAAATGTATGAATATCGTGGCTTAACGTAAACTCGACCCCGACTGATTTGCGGTTACGCTCCAAACTCAGATTACGATTGTCGATACCATGGCTTTTATCAATCAGGCTTTGAGCAAACTTACCATATTGTTGAAACAACAAATCGCGCGGGTAAGCACGAACATCTGCTGTGGTATTTAACCCGATAGCAGCGAGTTTTTCTGCTGTGACCTTGCCAACACCAGGAATTTTTCTAAGCGGTAGCTCAGCCACAAACTCTGCAACCTGATCAGGAGTCACAACACAAATACCATTGGGTTTATTCTCATCGCTGGCGATTTTGGCAATAAATTTATTGGGCGCGACACCCGCAGATGCCGTTAATCCCGTTGTTTCAAAAATTTCGCTGCGGATCGCTTCTGCGATTAAAGTTGCTGAGCCATGATGGAGCTGACAATGGGTAACATCTAAATACGCTTCGTCTAAAGACAAGGGTTCGATTAGCTGGGTGTATTGACTAAATATCTGCCGGATCTGCTGCGAGATCTGCTTATACAAGGCCATATTACCAGGTACAACAACCAAATCAGGACAAAGTTTATAAGCTTGAGCTGTCGGCATGGCTGAACGTACACCGTATTTACGCGCTAGATAATTACAGGTGGATAATACGCCGCGCCTTTCTTTAGCGCCTCCGACAGCAAGAGGAACATGACGATATGCTGGGTTTTCGCGCATTTCAACAGCCGCGTAAAAACAATCCATGTCTACATGAATTATCTTTTTGGGACTATGCTTTAATTCCGCTGAAGTTGAGTTATATTCCCCTGATTCGCTCTTCATAATGCTAAGGTGGAAAAGTCGTAACTGTGTTAAATTTTACACGAGTTAAATTTCGCGTCCACAAAAATACTGTATAAACACTGTATGAATTATCTTGCCCATATCCATATTGCCGACTATAGCCAGACATCAATTGTCGGAAATCTACTGGGTGATTTTATGAAGGGTGCAAACAAAGACAACTTTAATCAAGCATTACACCAAGGTATCGCACTGCATCAATCGGTTGACTCCTTTACCGATTGCCATTATAGCGTACTGGCATTAAAACCTTTGTTTGCACAATACCGCCGCTTTGCTGGTATCGTTATCGACATACTATTTGATCACATTCTGGCAAAGCATTTTACCCAATATCATTCACTAACCTTGGCCGAATTTGCCAGCCGAACCTATCAACAATTAGAAAAAGAAAAGCAATTACTCACGCACGCCAACATTAGATTGCCAGAGCGCTTTAATGTGAGTAGTCAAAAAATGATAGAAATGGATTGGTTAACAAGTTACGCACGAGCATCTAGCTGCCAACAAGCCCTTAAACGGACCGGACAAAGGTTAAAGCGGCCTGTTGATTTGAGTTTGTGTTGGCCATTATTTGCAACACATCGCGAGGCATTTGAACAAGCGTTTCATCATTTTTACCCAGAATTGCTGTTACACGTCACAAGGTTAGGTAAAACATTTAACGCAGAAGAGTAGCTCATAAAGCTAAATACCACTCAGTAGTTAAATCGAGTGGTATTGATCAGTAGTCGTTAGCTTACAAAGCGGAAAACTTAAATACGATATTGCGATAATACTCCTCTCCAACCTGTAAAACAGAGTTAGGAAAATGAGCTTGGTTGATCGCGTCTGGGTAATTTTGCGCTTCTAAGCATACGCCTTGAAAGCCTGTCAATTCACCACCAAGGTATCGCCCCGAATAGAGTTGCACACTAGGTTGATCGGTAAACAATTCTAGCTTGATGTTGTTTTTGTGCGACGTTAATGTGGCTTTGGCTTCACTCATTGGGCTATTGTCTAAAATTAAACAATGGTCATAACCACCTGCCGCGACTAATTGCTCGTCCTTGGCATTGTCAATTCGCTCGCCAATCACAGCTGGTTGACGAAAGCTAAACTCGCCTTGCTCGACAGCTCGTGTTTCACCGGTTGGAATGCAGTGCTCATCTAACGGTAAATAGCTAGACGCGGCCATTTGCAAACTCAATTCACGACAAGAGCCCTCGCCCAAATCAAAGTAACAGTGGTTAGTCATATTGATCGGTGTCGGAGCTGTTGTTGTTGCAAGGTAGTTGATCTTAAGTTCGTTTTGCTCAGTCAATTGGTAAATAACAGACGAAGTAACTTGGCCAGGAAAGCCCTGATCACCCTCTTCAGATACCAAATCGAATTTAACGAAAGTGTCCGTTAAGCTAGCTTGCTCTATTTGCCAAAAACGGTACGAGAAATTTAACTCACCGCCATGTAAACAATTAGGGCCATTATTAATAGGTAAGTCATAAGACTGGCCATTCAACTCAAATTTACCATTGGCAATGCGGTTACATACACGACCACAGGTAGCACCTAAATAGAAAACGTCGTCTTGGTAGTTTTCAACATTTTGATAAGCCACTGTCATTTCAGTTGGCTGACCATTAACAGGAAATTTTATTGAACGCACTCGTGCGCCAACATTGAGTAACTCAACTTGCATACCTTGATTGTTTTTAAGCGTAATTTGTTTAAGTTCGCTCATTGTTCTTCCTTATTTCATATTGATTAATGAATAAATTATTCGGGTTTAAATCTTGGTTCAACTAAACCAATACTCTGATCTAATTGATAAATAAATAAGTGCCCCGCGTGCGGTTGCTCTTGCAATTGCTGTTCTGTTAGGCCTATTTTGGCACTGGTCACAAACATTAAATCCAAGTTTTCGCCACCAAAAGCGACACAACTAGAACGACCCGCTGGTACGTCTATTTTGCCAAGTTGTTGACCATTTGGTGAATAACAAGTAACACGGGCACCATCCCATTGCGCATTCCACATATTGCCATGCTTATCGACCGTTGAACCGTCAGGAAAAATATTCTCCGGTGTTTGCACAAAAACTTGTTTATTACTTAGCTCACCCGTTTCAGGATTTGAGTCGTAGCGCCATATTGTGCGGGTCGGCGAATCTGCGTGATACATAACTAAGCCATCAGGTGACCAACACAAACCATTACAAACGCGAATACCATCCAAGCGCTCTATCACCTCACCATTAGCATTAACTTGATATAGTTTGGCAAGTGGCTCGGCATCTTGTTCGGCTTCCATCATGGTGCCGGGCCAAAAACGCCCTAACCTATCTAACCGCCCATCGTTAAAACGGCTACCTTGAGCTTGCTCTGGTTTAGCTAGCCAATCGATCTCGCCACTTTCTGGTGAAAAGTAACCAATGCCAGATTCAAATGCGACGATCAACTTGTCGCTATTTTCGATAAAACCAAAACACCCCACACGCTCCGGAGTTGAATAGGTTTCCAATTGTTTTGTAGCAAGGTGATACTGAAAAATTTGGCAGCCTTCAATATCCAGCCACCAAACCGATTGATTAATTTCGTCCCATAGCACACCTTCACCTAAGATATTGGCAACAGGCACAGTGTCGATCAATTTTGCATCAAGTAAGTTAGACATAATTCAGCTATTTTTATTTGTTGTGAAACCAAGCATAAAAGCTCACTTGGTGTAAAGAAAGTCTACTGCGAGATAAAGTAAAATTAATACAAAGTATTACAAACAAAAATGGCGTCGATTAAGACGCCACTTTTTATCAAAGGCTGTACTTAGACTAAACGCCGTAACCTTCAGGGTTGTTCGATTGCCAACGCCAAGAGTCTTCAACCATATCTTGCAGAGTTAATTGCGCTTTCCAACCAATGGTTTTTTCTGCGAATGCTGGATCAGCATAACATTGACCAATATCACCAGGGCGACGATCAACAATCTTATAGGGTAAGTCTTGACCACATGCTGCAGAAAAGGCTTTAACCATTTCTAACACTGAGTAACCCTGGCCTGTACCTAAGTTAACCGCATGACAACCAGCGTTACCATGCAAGGCTTCAATCGCTTTTAAGTGGCCTTGCGCTAAATCAACCACGTGAATGTAATCGCGTACACCGGTGCCGTCTGGCGTATCATAGTCATCACCAAATACCGATAAGAATTCACGCTTACCAACAGCAACCTGAGTGATAAATGGCATTAAGTTATTTGGAATACCTTTAGGGTCTTCACCTATGGTGCCAGATTTATGCGCACCAACTGGGTTAAAGTAACGTAATAAAACCACAGTTAGTTTGTCGTTGGCAGCGGTCACTTCACGACACATTTGCTCAACAACCAATTTAGTTTGGCCATAAGGGTTAGTGGTACTTAACGGGAAGTCTTCAGTAATAGGAACCGAAGCAGGATCACCATAAACAGTTGCTGAAGAGCTAAATACTAACGTGTTAACATCATGCTTTTCCATCACTTGCATTAATACGCGAGAACCATTTACGTTGTTATCGTAATAAGCCAATGGGATCTGCGTGGATTCACCAACCGCTTTTAAACCTGCAAAATGAATAACTGCATCGACTTTATGTTCAGTAAATGCCTTATCAAGCGCAGCTTCATCACGAATATCTGCGTTAACAAAAGTTACGCCTTTACCACAGATTTTTTCTACGCGCTTTAATGACTCTTCGCTAGAGTTGCAAAGGTTATCAACAACTACGACTTCATGGCCGGCTTCAAGCAGTTCAACACAGGTATGTGATCCAATATAACCTGCCCCACCTGTCACTAAAATTTTCATGGTTGGTTCCTGTTTAAGTGTTAACTAATTTTTATGTTATACGCTATCAATGTTACGCAAATAATACGTGATTGTACATCAAGCCAATTAACTATTCAGCAATATGTTATTCGCATAACAATCCATCATTTAATCTTGCTTACATACCATCCGACCGTACTGGCTAAGGCTGAATCAAAACTAAAGAACGGCCGCCAGCCTAATTCGTTTTTAATTTTATTACAGTTAACAGCGTACCGAATATCGTGGCCTGGGCGATCGCTGACAAAAGTCACTAAATCAGCAAAGTGTTTAACCTGTCTTTCAATGCCTAGTTTGGCACATCGCTCATCCAAAATATGACAAATTTTATGAGTGAGGTCTATATTACTCAGCTCATTACTACCGCCAATGTTATATCGACTGCCGATTACGCCGCGCTTCCATACTAAATTCAAGGCTAATACATGGTCATCAACATACAACCAATCCCTAACTTGTTGGCCATCACCATAAATAGGGATAGGTTCACCTTGCAATGCTCGGTTGATAATTTTAGGGATCAGCTTTTCAGCATGTTGCCCTGCACCAAAGTTGTTACTGCAATGGGTGACAATAGCCGGAAAATCATACGTGCGAACCCAAGCATTAATAAAGTGATCGGCCGCGGCTTTTGACGCGGAATAGGGCGAACTGGGATTAAACGCATCACTTTCAGCAAACTCACCCTGTAAAATGTCGCCATAAACTTCATCAGTTGATACTTGTATAAATTTAAAGTCGAGCGGGTTGCTAGTCTGCAAGTATTGTTGGCAAACATCCAGTAAATTAAGGGTACCCAAAACATTCGACTCAACAAAAGCTTTGTAGTTGGCTATGGAGCGATCAACATGGCTTTCTGCCGCTAAATTAAAGACAACATCTGGGCGATGTTGCTTAATAATTGACAACATGGCTACGCTATCGCTTATATCCTGCTGGTAAAAGTGATAGCGGCTGAGGTCTGGCTCTCGTGGTAAATTTTCGCTATTAGCGGCGTAAGTCAGCTTATCTACATTAACAACGCTATGTGCTGTGCTATTAAGATAATAGCGAACCAGCGCAGATCCAATAAAACCTGCGCCTCCGGTTATTAATACTGTCTTTTGCATCGTCTCAATAACATCAATATAGTCTTCTCGCTCAGGCCTTATGGTTTATTGTCTGCGCTTACTCGCCCCAATCACATAGTAGAGCATATGCTCATGGGGTCTCGAAGCTTGCCTGCATGGATGCAGGTAAGGGGCGTGAGCAGGACGCGGTAGCTTTGACGGCTTCCCCTAAAACCTGATCGCTTTGACTATAAATTAAAGCATAAACACCTGATAAGCTTGGCGATTATTTAATTTTTGCGCTAAGTACATACCCATTTGCTGAATTTGACCATTGCCACGAAAATCAGCATAGCGCTTAACTAACATATCCAAAGCTTTTTGACTGTGGCCAATATTGTCCATAGCCAAAGTTAGGGCATACAAATATTGTGGATTAGCGCTGTCTATCTCGAATGCTTGTTTAAAATAATTAACCGATTGATGCGCCTGTTTTTGGCGAATTAAATGCAATCCATATGAATATTTTAACGTGGCTGATAACGGTACCGCTTTAATGCCTTGCTCTAAAGTTTGTGCCACTAATTTCGCTTGGTTTTGTCCTCGATACAAGTCAGCTAAATTAATGTATCCCAAATCAAAATAAGGCTCGACAACAATGGCTTGTTGATAGGCTTCTATCGCCTGACTCATGTTACCTTGGCGTAATGCCAAATTACCTTGATTCAGTCGACCTTCACCACGCCAACTATTAATATCATGCTCAGTTGCCAGTTCTTCAAATGCTTGTTTAAAGACTGCGCTATCCACAACCGAGGTTGGTCCATCCACTAAAGCTTGGGCAGCAGCGGTGCGCACTGAGCGACGCTTATCAGATAACAAAGGTTTCAATAACGAAACTTTTTGCTCTGCTGGTTGGTTGTTTAAAGCTCTTGCGAGTGCCAAACGAATTAAATCTGATTTATCAGTTACATAACTAGCCAACTTAGCTAAAGGTAAAGGCTCTTGCCGATAACTTAACATAAATAAGGCTGTCGCGCGGGTCATATCATCCAACTCAGTATCGGCGATAATACGCATATGACTATCAATACTCACCATTTGTCCAATGTGTAAACGCATAAAATCTCGCTTACTACTGGATAATGATTTTGCGGGTCCGTGCCACTGTTTTAACGTTTTGGCTGCCCAAGCATTGTCTTTCGATTTATCCGACGCTTGATGGCACTGCACACATGCGTTAGGCGTATCGAATTGCTGCGATAAATCGGGGCGCGGAATTTTAAAGCTATGATCTCGTCTATCATCGACCCCCATATAGGTATTTTCCGGCATGTGGCAATTAACGCATTGCGCGCCAGCACTAGCAACAGGGTGTTTATGATGCTCTTGAACATTGTATTCGTCTGGGCTATGACACTGCAGGCACAAACCGTTATCTAACGTTTTAACCTTCATAGTGTGTGGATCGTGACAATCTAAACAATTTACCCCTGCTTGGTGCATTTTACTTTGCATAAAGGAGCCATAAACATATACCTCATCCTTTATTTGCCCATCAGCATGGTAAAGCGGGGGAACTAAAAATTGCGGACTAAACTGATCGAAAAAAGGTTGATTAGCATCAATCCCATCCGTGACTGGCGAGCGTAATGAATGGCAAGCAAAGCAAGCATCCATAAACTGATTATTACGTGGTTTGGCAGGTGAACCGTCTTGATTACGCCACTTGGCTACCTTCTCACCTTGATTACGTAACCAAGCTCCTGTGATATAACGCAAACTATTATCGACTAGCGAGTGAGTCGTTTGCTTTTTGCCTTGTTGATAGGCTTGCGCATGTTGTCTTTGATCAGCATGGCAAGACAAACAACCCACATTAATATTATCCCACTCAGAGCTAAAACTGTTGTCAGTTGGGTTATAGTTACGAGTTAAGCCATCAGAGTGACAATCAGCACACATGCCATTCCAACTCTGCAATGGCTGCTGCCAGTGAAGGCGATCTGCTGGCATTATATCTTCTTCGCTATACATAGCGAACCACCGCTGACCACCGTCTTTTTTACTGCGCGAATCCCAGCTAAAAGGCAAAACTTGATAACGACCTTTTTCGCCTTTAACTAAAAATTGCTGTAGTGGATAATGGCCAAAAGTGTATTCAATATGATAAGTCGTGGTTTTATCTTGGTGGGTTAATTCAGCATAATACTTATCATTTTTACGATAAAACTTAGCCGTTTGGGTAAAATGCTTAGCTTGCTGGTTATTAAAGTTAGCCAGTACCGACTCTTTACTGGCAACCGCCATCGCTTTGGCATGATCTGACACTTGCCAGTTTTTATGCTGACTAGCATGGCAATTGATACAGGTTTGATTACTTATTGGCTGTGACTTTAACTGCGCATGGGCAGGCAACGCAACAACGCCAACACAAAATATCAATAAGATAAACAAGAGATCCACAAGCTTAGGATGGCTTAAGGCGAGTGCTTTCAATTTAGCTCCGAGACAAACGTAACCACGCCTAGCCGCTAGTAAACCTTTTTATTAAGGCCACTAGAAGACAGGACATGGATGTCAAAAATTTGTAAAGGCGTTAGTTTAACAGTGCACAAAAGGGAATGTCAGGCAATTTACATTTTTTTGCCGAGCTTTAATTGGCGCCATTAATTGACGAGCTTACAGCGAATGCTAACACCACTTTAAGCTAACAAGCTAAATTGACATTAATTTAATGTCCGCTAATCTAAAATACTAATTAGAAATAAAAAACTAATCGAATGAGCAATAGACATCGCCCTAGTTTAAAAGCCCTACAATATTTACTAGCACTGCACCAAGAGCAAAACTTTAATCGTGCCGCCAAACAGTGCTTTGTTAGCCAATCTACCCTGAGTACCGCCATTCAAAATTTAGAAGAGCAACTTAATTGTCAAGTCATTGAGCGCGATCATAAACGTTTTCACTTTACACCGACTGGAGAGCAAGTGGTGTTACGCACCAAGCAAATATTGGCTCAAGTCGATGATTTACTCGCCTTTACCGCAGATCAAAGCGGTGATATGCAAGGGGAAATCTCGATAGGCTGTATTCCTACCATTGCGCCTTACTTGTTACCAAGACTTATTGAAAGCTGTGCAGTGCAATTCCCAAAACTTACATTAATGCTGCGGGAAGATACCACGGAAAACTTACTAAAATTACTCCAGCAAAATCGCATTGATCTATTAGTATTAGCCTTACCCGTAGACACAGGCGATCTCATGGTTAAAACCTTGTTCCATGATAACTTTATGCTTGTCGGTCACCCTGAAGTTATCGACCCATTTCCGGCTTCAGGAATAGGAAAAGATGTACCTGATCACAGTATTTTCTTACTAGAAAAAGAGCATTGTTTATCTGATCACGCAGTGTCTGCTTGCCAATTAAAAGGCGGCAATAAAATTCACCCTTTTAGTGCTACTAGTTTACACACCTTAGTACAAATGATGAGACAGAAAGCCGGAGCCAGCTATTTTCCGAAAATGGCTATCGATAATGGGATACTAAATGGAACTGAGTTAGAAAGTCGCTCACTCGCTGGCAATCAAGCTTATCGAGAAATTGGCCTAGTGTGGCGACCAACAACAGCACGCTTGAAAACCTTTATGCAATTAGGCGAATGTATTAAGTTTTTGTTTGCTAAAGACTAAAAGAAAAAAACCAGTCATCCTTGACCGGGAGATGATAGAGACAACAAAAAAGTGAAACTAAAAACCACTTAATTAAGTGGTTTTTAAATAATAACCTGCGTTTGATAAGGGCGCAAGTGATTAAAAATATTATTTAACTGCGATATTTCTAAATCCCAATGTTGATGTAATGCCGTCGCCACCCAAGTTAATGAATTTGAAGTTGGTTTAAGATCACGGTTTTGCAACAAGTTTTGCTCGGCCAAACCGGGCCATTGCCCCAACACCTTGCCTCCTTTCACTGCACCACCCGCCAAAAACATAGCACCACCAGTACCGTGATCGGTTCCACCCGTGCCATTTTCTCGAACAGTACGGCCAAATTCGGTAGCTATCACGACCACTGTATTTTGCCATTCATCGCCCAAACCTTGTTGTAAACTGGCAATGCCTTTGTCGAGTTCACCTAATTGACGATTTAATCGTGCAACTTCATTGTTATGTGTATCCCAACCGCCCATTTCTAACATGGCACAGTCCACACCTTCAGCACCTTGCAATAATGACGCACAAGATTTAGCTAAAGCGACAAAGTTTCCTTTCTTCTTTTGCTGCATCATGCCACCTACTTTAGACTCCACGGCTAACCCTTCGCTTAATCGCGACTTAAGTAAATCGTCGTGTTGATACAATTTAAAAAGCATTTGGTAAATGTCTTCTTTGGCGTCTTTTAATGCTGACGGATACCAAGTATTTGCCGCACTGCTGCGCATACTAATGGGCAATGAGCGAGCAATCGCCACAGCCTGCTTTTGCTTTTCGTTAACCGCACGGCCTAACCACCCTGTATCGTGATCAATTTGTTGATTACCGCTTTCTAAATAATCTTGACCATCAAAATGAGAGCGCGCACCATAGCCTGATCCCACCGCAACTATGGGCGCTAGTTGCTTAGCCTGATATAGCTGATGAAAGTGTCCTAACGCCGGATGTAACCCATAACCACTATCTAAGGGTAAAAGTTTATCTTTAACCGCTTTGTATAGCTTAGGTCTATGTTGTACCAAATGCTCGTCAAATGTCGGCACTATCGTGTGTAATGAATCAAAGCCGCCACGTAAAATCACCCAAACTAACTTTTTGCGAGCCGGTGCCTGAGCTGCATTGGCGACATTGACTAAAGGCGCACCAAATACGGTAAGACTGGCACTGGCCATTTTTAAAAACTGGCGGCGGGCTAAATTTTCTTGTAATACATTCATTGTGTTCACCTTACTTAGGCTCAGTTAGCGTCGCTGAAACTCAGGACTCATTAACAACATAGCGATACCTTGCTGATGACTTTCAGCTCGACTGATCCAAGTCGACGTTGACTCGCTTGCCCACTCGCCCAAACTGTTTTTTACAAGCTGCTTGGCGTTTTGTTTACGTCGCTGTGATGCTTGCATAGATGCCCAATCAATACGCGCCATTAATGCACTGGCGCCATCCCAATCAGCTTGTTGATCGCTGTAACCTGCTGGGGAGCCGGCGTTAAATGGTCTTTGCCCAAGCTGATCCAACATATAAACAATATGCTTATCTTTTAGATCTCTGGCATTCAATGCGCGTAACCCTGAAATAACAAATTCGCGAGGTGTTTTAAACTTTTGCGCTTGTTCTAACCAAGCGGCGTCATGGTTGATCAGAGTGATCATGACTTGCTTTATATCACCTTGAGTACGTAACCAAGTTTTTTGCATTACACTCACTAACTGTGGATCGGGTGTATCCGCCACAAAGTGCCGCGCCAATTTAAAGCATACATATTGTGCCGTATTAGCATGGCGCGCCAAATCCAATAACATCGCCTTGCCTTGCGATACGCCTTGCTGAGCATAGCGTTTACCTAATAATCTACGCGTACCGGGTTCATGGCCATTATCGCGAAACTTAAAGCCTGTGCCTTCTTGTCTATTTGGCACGGCGACACTCCAACCGGTAATGGCTTTAGCCAACTCAATAACATCAGCTTGGCTGTAACCACCATCGACCCCAAGCGTATGTAGCTCTAAAATTTCGCGAGCTAAATTTTCGTTTAAGCCTTTCTTACGCCTACGCCCCAATTTAGAGTTTTCGCCAAATGACTGTTCATTATTCAGGTAAATCAACATCGCTGGATGCTGTGCCACCGCCAGCAGCATATCTTCAAACTTTCCCACTAAGTTGGGGCCAATCGCCTCTCGCTCTAATGTGGGTGCCAAACCGCGCATTAATCGCCCTGATGCACTAACACTAAAGTGATTAGAAAAGAAATCCAACAAGCGCCACGCTAAACTATTATCAGACTCCAAGGCTTGATTAAATGTATCCTTGGTTAAATCAAAAAAAACCGAACGCTCAAAGTTTTTTTGATATTCCATATCTTGCATCATGTTTTGCACTTGGCTTTTTTTCAGTTTGACTTGTTTGCCATTTGCTTGATCTTTTTCGCGCTTTTTCATTTCACGATACACAGCAAATTGTTGAGCAATGTCATCAGAAGTTGCTAAACCTTGTGGGGCTGGGATATTAATGAGTTGACGAATCAACCATTGTTTTGGATCCGCTTGTGCGGCGTTTAAATCGCCGGGACGCGCACCATAAGCAAAACGGTTAGTCGCAATGGCAGCTTGAACTGACATAACAGTACCCTATCGTGTTAAATTAGCATCATTCTGTAACGATTATAGGCGATGTCGCAAACCACAAAATCGTTACTACCTGAGATATAACATAGATAGATATTTAACCCAGTGCTAGCGCATTTTCAATGCTTTACTGGCTCTTTACAATTTATTGACATTGACGAAAATTGCGTTAAGTACCGCGAGAAACTAGATACTGTTATAGTCAAAGCGATCAGGTTTTAGGGGAAGCCGTCAAAGCTATCGCGTCCTGCTAACGCCCCTTACCTGCATCCATGCAGGCAAGCTTCGAACTCCCATGAGCATATGCTCTATTATGTGATTGGGTTGCCTAAAGGGATTTAGGTAGTAGGACGACGCAGGAGCCAAAGTCGAGAGTAAGCGCTGACAATGAACCATAAGACCTGAGTGAGAAGACTATAGCTTGCTTTGATTGCAGACTGACCAAGCACAGCCAAGAGAATATGATGGGTTATTTCACTTGCAATTTTAGCGTAAGCAAACAAGCCAATAGCGCGACTAAGCCTGAAATAACATAAGTGGCACTTGCGTTCCAATCCCACATCGCGCCAACGCTTATGCTACCAATTGCGCCACCCAAACCATAGGTTGCGCCAACGTAAATGGCTTGACCGCGACTCTGCTGTTTAGCAGGAAATTGGCTACGTATAAACCGTTGGGCGGCAATGTGATGTAATCCATAGCCTAAAGCGTGGATCGATTGCGCAGCTAACAGCAACCAAAACTGTTCAGGCCATTGACCTATAGTTAGCCAACGCACTGCGCTAGCCAAATAGCAGCCAATAAAAATCCATTTTAAAGACCACAGCTGCACAATATGCCCAGCTTTAACAAACAGCAAAACTTCGCACAGTACCCCAAAGGCGATTAATATGCCGATTTGCGTACCACTGTAACCAAGCTCGGTTAAATAAATCGAGAAAAAGCCATAATAGGCAGCAAAGCTAAGCTGCAACAAAAAACACGCCACGTAAAACATAATTACCTGTGGCTTTAATAAGGTTTGCTTAATGGAACCGACATCTTGCTTGGCTTGCACAACCCGTCTGTCTTGCGGTAATCGCCAACTACTCAGTACCAATAAGCCCAACAAGCTTAATGTTGCCCATTCAATAGTATTGATGACACCTAGCCATTCAAAGGCAATACCAGACGCCATCACCAAACCGGTAAAACTAATACTGCCCCACACTCGGGTTCGACTATACAACTTAGCGTTACCTTTGTAACAAGCGGCACATACCGATTCCAGCTGCGGTAAAATTGCCGTCCAAAACAAGGTGAAAATCGTTAAGCTACAAAGCATTAAATAAAACTGATGACTAAACAGCAAAGGGATGAAAAACAATAAGGCTAGACTGGCACCAATTCTTATAATTTGTCGTTTGTTCTGTTTTTTATCGGCAAGGTTTGCCCATAAAAACGGGCCAAAGATACGCCCAATTGTCATCACTGATAAAATCGTTCCCACTTGAAGTGGCGATAAGCCCAATTCACTTAAATACAGGCCGAAATAGTGAGCAACTACGCCTAAAATAGCGAAGTAAGAAAAGTAGGTGTGGGACAGGCGAAAATAAATGGAGTTAAGCATCTAATATAACAAAGCCGAATCTCAAAGAAATTCGGCTTATATGTATAAGGTAAAGCGGCTTTAATTTGTCGGACGTATTCGTCCGACCTACACTACATAGTTAACTAAAATTACGCTTGTTTAGTAATATCTGGCGTAGCTACATTAACGTCAATATTTTGCGCGCGATGACGCATAACATGGTCCATTAAGGTGATAGCCAACATTGCCTCGGCAATAGGCACTGCACGAATGCCCACACAAGGATCATGACGACCTTTAGTAATCACTTCCGTCGTTTCGCCATTAATATCAATGGTCTCACCCGGTACGGTAATACTCGACGTTGGCTTAAGTGCAATACTGGCAACGATATCTTGCCCAGTGGAAATACCGCCTAACACACCGCCGGCATTGTTAGATAAAAAGCCATTTGGTGTCATCACATCGCGATGCTCCGAACCTTTTTGATTAATGCAATCAAAACCAGCACCAACCTCTACACCTTTAACCGCGTTAATACTCATTAATGAATAAGCGATTTCAGCATCTAAGCGATCAAATACCGGCTCGCCTAAACCGACAGGTACAGCAGAAGCTTCAACAGTTACCTTAGCGCCAATCGAATCGCCTTCTTTTTTCAAGTCGCGCATATATTCGTCAAGCGCTTCTAACTTGCTAGCATCAGGGAAAAAGAATGGGTTTTGGCTCACTTGCTCAAAGTCAACTGATTCAGCTTTTATTGGCCCGAGTTGCGATAAGTAACCGCGAACTTCAACACCAAACTTTTGCTTTAAGTATTTTTTAGCAATGGCACCCGCCGCGACACGCATCGCTGTTTCGCGCGCACTTGAGCGACCACCACCGCGATAATCTCGGTGCCCATACTTATGCGTGTAGGTATAGTCTGCATGACCTGGGCGGAAAGTATCTTTAATTTTCGAATAATCTTTAGAACGCTGATCGGTATTTTCGATAATCATACCAATGCTCGTGCCCGTGGTTTTACCTTCAAACACACCCGATAAAATTTTAACTTGATCCGGTTCACGACGTTGTGTGGTGTAGCGTGACGTACCAGGTTTGCGGCGATCTAATTCAATTTGAATTTCTTCTTCGCTAATTTCAATTCCCGGCGGACAGCCATCAACAATACAACCCAAAGCCAAACCATGACTTTCACCAAACGTTGTTACCGTAAATAATTTACCTATCGTATTACCAGACACGTTTATAACCCTTTACTTAAAATACTTTATCTAATATAAGCTGCGTCAATCGCCTGTTTATATTTTATTAATTCTTGCTTGGTGATAAGAAACACCCCATCACCGCCATTTTCAAAGTTTAACCAAGTAAATGGCACTTCTGGGTAGGCAATTGGCATGTGTACTTGCGAGTTACCTACCTCAACAATTAATACGCCATCGTCATATAAATGATCAGCGGCTTGCGCTAATAGTCGACGTACAATATCTAATCCATCATAACCTGCGGCTAAGCCCAGCTCAGGTTCACGACCAAATTCATCTGGCATACCCGCCATGTCTTCTTCATCAACATAAGGAGGGTTGCTAACAATTAAGTCGTACTTTTGTCCTTGTAAACCATCAAACACATCTGACTGGATCGGTGTTACCTGTTCAAGCAAGCCATGGTTTTCAATATTCACTTCCGTTACATTTAAAGCGTCAATTGAAATATCCACTGCATCGACTTCGGCATTAGGAAAAGCATAGGCCATAGCAATCGCGATGCAACCTGAACCGGTACATAAATCCAAAACACGCTGCACCTTGTTAGCTTCAACCCAAGGTGAAAATTGATTTTCGATCAATTCAGCGATAGGTGAGCGTGGCACTAATACACGTTCATCCACAAAAAAAGGCAAACCGCAAAAATGAGCTTGGTTAGTAATGTAAGCTAACGGCTTTCTTAAATTAATGCGCTGCTCAGCCATTTCAACTATGTGTTGGCGTTCGCTATGAGTTAATTTTGCAGGATATAAATCTTTGCCCCCAGCAACGGGTAAATTTAACGCAGCACAGATTAATGCAAAACCTTCATCCCAGCCATTATCAGTACCATGACCAAAATACACTTCGTTTTCATTAAAACGCGAAACTAACCAACGCAACATATCAAAAAATGTCGATAGTTCAGTTACCGCTTCCTGACTTTGAGATTGAGTTAACATGAGGCTTTTCTTTCAGATAGTTCAACTATCAGATCGTTTTAGGCTATAATCCGCCGCCATTATTACCAACTAGTGACTGGCCATTTACAGGCGAATGATGAGCTCAAAATTTTCGAATGATGACGAAATGGATTTATTTCGCCAAGCTATGGGCGATACCCGTCAAATTAAGCAGGACAAGATACAGCCTGAAGCCAAGCGGAACAAGCAAAAAATCGCATTAGATATAGAAAAGCGCACAGTGCGCGAAGCCAGTTTCTATTTCTCAGATACGTTTGAACCGGCCATCGAATCAGACGGGCCAATTAAGTATGTGCAACAAGGCTTTGCTCATGATTTAGCCAAACGCATTCGCCGTGGTGATTTCCAACCCGATCTGATTTTAGATCTCCACGGTATGAAGCGCGATCACGCCAAACTAGAACTCGCCGAGCTGATCCACACAGCAATAAAAGAACACTGCCGCTGCATTTGTATTGTGCACGGAATTGGCAGTGGCATATTAAAAGCCAAAATACCACATTGGCTAGTGCAACATCCGAAAATAGCCGCCTTTCACCAAGCGCCATTAGAATTTGGCGGTAATGGTGCCATTTTGGCTTTAGTGGACCTAGGGGAAGAGGAAGCATTTTTTTAACAAATATTCGATATTTATTAACTTATGTTAATTGACTGTCATTATTGATTAATGCAATATCCGAGCTGATTTCGCAACGAAATCAATTGGAACTAAAATAATTACAGGAACATAAAAATGAAATTTGTTAAAAATTTACTACCCATTTTTCTATGTGTAGCAATGACGGCTTGTGCTTCATTCCCCAGCGAGAAACTGGCAAAAGTAGAAAGCATGCCCGACACAACCCAATATAAATCAAAGCCTAAAGTTGCCATCGACTTAAAATTATTCCGCGGTAAACCCGATCAAGAAGGCGCAATTGAAATGTCTCAAGTGCAGCCTCAATTACAAAAATTAACGTCAAAAATACTAGATGACAGTCAATTATTTGAAAGCTACACCTATGATTCGTTTGAAGCTGCTAATGCAGACTATGTCATCAAACTACACTTCTATAACCATGGTAGCCAAGGCGCTGCAGCCATAACTGGTTTCCTGTCGGGTTTCACCATGGGCATTATTCCAGGCTTCGCTAAAGACGAGTACACCTTAAAAGCCGAAGTATTAGCAGGCCAAAATAGCTTAATGGCAAATCAAACTGACGATGCAATGAATACTTACATCGGTATTTGGTTTATCCCTGTAATGGGCAATTCACCGCAAAAAGCATTCGACGAAGTCACTGGCAATATGATCAAAGATGCGTTGAAAAAAATGGTAGAAAGCAAACAACTTAAATATGCATTCCAACCTTACCCTTTACGCGTAGTAAGCTAAGTTGAGATTTTAAACATGACTAAAATTATAAAACACCTTTTAGCCGTTACCGCATTGGTTGCATTGCTACCGGCTTGTTCAACATTAGCCCCACAATATGCGCCACAAGTAGAAAATGTAAATTCTTTAAAAGAGAGTGCAACTAAGGATTTAAAAACAGGTGATTTTACTATCCAGAAAAAACAAAACTCGATCTCGCTACGCGGCACGAGTTTAAAATCGCCAAATGAAGATTCTTACGCTGTATATCTGCAAAAAGCGATTACGTCAGAGCTAAATAAAGCTAAGCTGTTAAACCCGCTATCTCCTCGTGTGATAACGGCTAATATTGTTGAAAATGATTTGGATGCGACAGGGTTTAGTGAAGGTGAAGGTGAAATGGAAGTTGCTTTCAAAATTGAAGAACATGGTAAAGTGATTTTTAATAAAAATATCAAAGCTAAAATAACTTGGCCTTCTTCATTTATAGGCGCGGTTGCCATTCCTAATGCTCAACAGTCTTACCCTAAGCTAGTAAAGCAATTGTTAGCCAACTTATATGTTGACCAAGATTTTGTCAAAGCGCTTAAAAACTAGTTAGCGGGTAATAGACAAATTCATTTCAATAAAAAGGAGATCATTTGACCTCCTTTTTTGATGTACCTTTTAATATTCATATCAATCCTGATATCATCGTTCGAAAATATTGTCGGCATGAACAGTTATTCACTAGATATTAAAAGGACAAACAAGGCATAGCAGGACTATGAAGAAATCAACCTTACTAACTACAGCTCTATTATTTTTAGTTTCATGTGCTGGACACTATCAACCACCAACTCAAGGCAAAGTCGCTTACCTAGAATTACCTGTTAGCAAAGAAAACCTAGACTGGATAAAAGGATCTTCGGCTACAAAGATTCATTTTGGGATCGCAGGCGAAGATGGTTGCGCTAGATTGCACAATATTGTTGAGCCTACTAATAAAGATGATAAAAACGTCAGCATAATAATTCCAGCCAATAAACCTATTATTCTCAGATTTCTGACTTATGACACAGGCAATGGAATAGGAAACTGTACTGTAAAAGGTGCATTCATAGCTAAAGAGGGCAATAAATATCAAGTACTTAAATTTGGTAATGAATATAAGTGTGGTCTAGGTTTAGTCGAAGTAAACAAGAATGGTAAAAAACACCCTGTTATCATGGACAAAGTTCAGCAAATGCCTTTTTTTAATTTCTGTAAAATATAACCCGCTAAATTCGGCAGCCCTAGGGCAGAAATATAAATGCCCTTACAACTTAAAAATTGAACTCTCCCGCTTGTTTTAACTTTAGATAGAGGTCGTCAAAATTAGTCATCGACAACCTCGTTGACTACAAACTAAGCCAACTCGACCTGATTACCTTTAGTTTCAAGCCAGTCTTTGCGATCGCCTGAACGCTTTTTAGCCAGTAGCATATCCATGAGTTCATTAGTGGCTGACTCTTCATCAATAGTCAATTGCACTAATCGTCGAGTATTAGGGTCCATGGTAGTTTCACGCAATTGCATCGGGTTCATTTCACCCAAGCCTTTAAAGCGCTGTACGTTGACCTTACCGCGTTTTTTCTCGGCTTCTATCCTATCTAAAATACCTTGCTTTTCATCTTCATCAAGCGCGTAAAAAACTTCTTTACCCACATCAATGCGATATAAGGGCGGCATAGCAACAAACACATGGCCTTGCTCGACCAAAGTGCGGAAATGGCGCATAAATAAAGCGCATAACAAGGTAGCTATGTGCAATCCATCTGAGTCAGCATCGGCAAGAATACAAACCTTGCCATAACGCAATTGAGATAAATCAGATGAATCAGGATCAATCCCTAACGCAACAGAAATATCATGAATTTCTTGTGAGGATAAAATTTGCCCAGAGTCTACTTCCCATGTATTAAGAATTTTACCACGCAATGGCATTACCGCTTGAAATTCACGATCACGTGCCTGCTTGGCCGAACCACCGGCTGAGTCACCTTCCACCAAGAAAAGCTCTCCTTGGGCGGGATCTTGCGAGGTACAATCCGTTAATTTACCCGGTAAAGCAGGCCCTTGGGTAACTTTTTTACGAACCACTTTTTTCGCCGCGCGCATACGTTTTTGCGCGTTGCTAATAAACATTTCCACTAGCTGTTCAGCGATTTCGGTGTGTTCATTAAGCCATAAACTAAATGCATCTTTCACCACACCAGACACAAATGCTGAGCATTGGCGCGACGATAAGCGCTCTTTAGTTTGACCGGCAAATTGTGGATCTTGCATTTTAACTGACAAAATATACGCGCAGCGATCCCAAACATCGTCTGGAGTTAATTTAACCCCGCGCGGTATTAAATTACGAAATTCGCAAAACTCGCGCGCAGCGTCGAGTAAACCTTGGCGTAAACCGTTAACATGCGTACCCCCTTGAGCGGTGGGAATAAGGTTAACATAGCTCTCCGCTAACACTTCGCCACCTTCGGGTAACCAAGTTACTGCCCACTCTGCGCCCTCGGTTTGGCTAGCCAACTTTCCAACAAACGGAGCAACTGGTAACGACTCATAACCTTTTACGGCTTCAACTAGGTAATCGTTTAAACCATCTTCATAAAACCATTTATGCGTTTCGTTTGCTATTTTATTATGAAACTCAATGGTTAAACCAGGGCACAGTACCGCTTTAGCTTTAAGGTTATGAATTAAACGCGTAACTGAAAACTTAGCACTATCAAAATAACTCGCGTCTGGCCAAAAATGCACACGCGTACCCGTGTTACGCTTGCCACAGGTGCCAGTAACGGTTAAGTCTTCTACTTTATCACCATGCTCAAATGCCATTTCAAATACTTGAGCATTACGGCGCACGCTAATTTCAACCCGCTTTGACAAGGCATTTACAACTGAAATACCCACACCATGCAAACCACCAGAGAATTGATAGTTTTTATTAGAAAACTTACCACCGGCATGGAGCTTAGTTAAAATAAGTTCAACCCCGGGTATACCCTCTTCTGGGTGAATATCGGTTGGCATACCGCGACCATCATCGATCACTTCTAACGAATTATCTTGATGCAAAATTACTTTAACGCTAGAGGCATGCCCAGCCATTGCCTCATCCACCGAGTTATCAATAACCTCTTGCCCTAAATGATTTGGCCGAGTGGTATCGGTATACATTCCGGGTCGGCGTTTAACCGGCTCTAGGCCGTTAAGAACTTCAATCGCTTCAGCGTTATAATTTTGGTCTGTCATGGTTTTTCTAGCTTGTTTTCGATTTTGTTTTTTTGAGCCAATATCTTTTATAAGATTGACCTTGTGGTGGCTAATAAAACGTTAATTTACGGTGTTAATCAAGTCTTGCTTGAAAAAATTCAACGATCTGCGGCAAAAATCGTTCGTAACCTTGAAAAGCATGGTCGCCTCCTTCCTCGATTGTCATTTGACAACCTTGGTATTTATCAACGGCTTCGCGGTAATTTAGCGTTTCATCTTCTGTTTGCAGCAACAGCCATAATGGTAATTGACTGGGTGTAGGCACATCAAAATACTTCAAGTGCTCATTAAAATTAGGCGTTACTTCAAATTCATCACCTGTGTAAGGATGCTTGTGCCAACCTAAATAATCTTGTAATAGCACATAAGGGTATGCCGCAGGGTTAATTAATACACCTGGTATAGCCAGTTGTTGGCTTACCCAAGTAGCCAAATAACCGCCTAACGAACTGCCAACCACACCAATTAAACTCGAACCATAATGCTCTAACAACTGCTGTAATACATCGGCCGTTTGCTCCGGATGATTGGGCAATTGTGGAATTAAAATATCCAGCTCTGGGTGATGTATCTCGATATGCTCTTTGGTTAACTGCGCTTTAACCGACTTAGGCGAGCTCAAAAAGCCGTGGAGGTAGAGAATATTTTTTGTCATAACCAAATTGTTTCTCTTTGTATATCACCATTATCTTGCAAGCGAATAATATTGTACCCCCCTGTTGTATTACCTGTCGCAAACTCACTAACCTGATGGATAAACTCCACACTCGTCGCGGGACAAGCATAAACCGGTTTGCCCAAAAACAGATAACCGACCGCGCTATGCACATGGCCATGAATTAAACCTTTAACCTGAGGTTTAGTAACCCACTGATTAAAAGCCTCATCATATTCAGTAATGTACTTATCAATAAAGCTATTAAATGGTTTAACATGATGATGAAGTGCCAACAACACATGAGGCTGGGTTATATCGGGTAAGCTTGCCAAATATTCAGCGCTTAACAACCCTTCGGTACAGCCTTGTTTGGTCGAATCTAACAATAAAATTTGCCAATTAGCATAAGTTAATAATTGACCGTGAGGTGAATTAAAATTAACAAAAGGCTCATCACATAAATAATCCGCCGCCAACTTTTTATCATCATGATTACCGGGCAGCCAATAAATCGGCAGTTGCCAATGAAAAGAACGCACTAAATCCGCTAATAATTGATAAGTAGCGGCGTCTTCAGTTTGGGCTAAATCCCCCGTTAGCAGCACAAAATCAAGCTCTGATTGCTTTTGTGCCACATCAGCTAAGGCTCTGGCTAAATTGTCGTAAGGATTAGCCAATTCATGACAACGACTTTTATCATGATATAAATGGCAGTCAGATAATTGAGCAAAACACACAACAGCAGGGTTTAACATAGTATTGACTCAGGTAGATTGGTTTCGGTCACAAGAATATAAGTTACAGAGAGTATAGAAACCAACCCAATTGCGTTTTTATTGGGTGGGATATTCAACCGAGCTTGGTTCAGCTAAACCAAACTGCAAACTAAATTTAAGCCAATCAAACAGAAAAAGATTGTTTTGGGTTTTCTCATCTTTTTGCATCATGCGCTTATTAGGATATTCATAGCTTTGCTGAATACGCCCCATATTTTTGTTTTTAACCACTTCGGCTAAACGCGCGTCGTGGTATACCCTCACCTCTAATTGCGGTTGCAATATTGCTGGTAAGCTGGCTGATAGCTGACGCATTTCAATAACATTAGTGTACTTTGAACACTCAATAATTTTGATTTGGTACAACTGCTGTTGATTTGTTTCAAACCGCACAACATGATGCAACCGTTGCCAGTTGCTCACCAGTTTGTCCAACATAAAGTAATTTTGTTCGTGCAAATTACCCAATTGGACTAAGTCAGGGACGTAGCGGTTACTAAAAGCCTGCAAATTATCTCCAAGCGTTTTTCAATTTATCTAAATTCAACTCTAACCATTGCAATGCAATAATTGTGGCGGCGTTCTCAATAACACCATCGTTCATATATTGTAGCGCTTGTTGACGAGAAACAACATGTACCTTTATGTCTTCATCTTCATAATCTAAACCGCAAATGTCACCCGCCTTGCTTGAATCCACCTGCCCCGCGTATAAGTACAAGCGCTCTGACGTACCACCAGCGCTAGATAAATAATTCACCATGGGCATTAAATTGCGCAATTTTAGGCCTGCTTCTTCTTCCGTTTCGCGATGGGCTACCTCTTCATTTTGCTCACCAGGCTCTACCATTCCACCCACCAGTTCGAGCATCCAAGGTTTATCACTGTTGGCAATACAGCCAATGCGAATTTGTTCTAACATAACAATTTGATCACGCTCTATGTCATACGGCAACACAATGACCGCATTACCACGTTCAAACAATTCGCGTTTAACTGAACCTGACCAACCACCCGCAAATAATTTATGACGAAAGGTCAGCGTATTAACGTTAAAAAATCCGTTGTAGTTTGTGGTTTTATCTTCAATAACCAAATCGTCATGGCCAAATGTCAATGGGGCCACTATTTTATCCTTTTCAGACATAAAACTTTCCGTTTAAACTCTTTGCTTGTTAATTTACCCTATTTCGCTATTAAGCCGAACTGATTTAGCTAAAATCGGCCAACATTACCGCATCAGGACAGATAAAAATGAAAAAGGCCTTGTTATCCGCCATCGCGATTGCCCTAACTGGCATGTCAACACAAATGAATGCCGCCAGCTTAATTGATATATACAATCAAGCCGTGGAGAATGACCCGTTAATTCAAGAAGCCAAGGCTAATTATCAATCCACTGTTCAAGATCTCGATATATCTCGCGGAACCTTATTACCGACAATTGACGCCACCATAAGTTATGGGGACGATAAGCGTCGTGACGTTAAATCAACGTCCGCATTAGTTTCACTTCAACAAGAGATCTATAAACATGATTCTTGGTTGAGCTTATCGCAAACCGAAAAATCCATAAAGCAAGCTGAACTTGTTTATCAAGCTGAAGAACAAGGCTTGATTATTCGCACGGTTGAGGCTTACCTAAATATTCTAAAAGCCAAAGATGATTTAGAATTTATTAAAGCAGAAAAACAAGCGATTGAGCGTCAGCTAGAACAAACCAAACAACGCTTTGCCGTTGGCTTAACTGCCATCACTGATGTTCATGAAGCACAAGCGCAATTTGATAATGCAATTGCTCAGGAAATATCGGCAGAAAATAATGTTGAATTTGCCGCAGAAAATTTGCGGGCAATTACAGGTGTTTATACACTAGACATTGCCTCATTAAACACCGAGCAATTTAGTACGTCTTCTCCAAATCCTGCAACGTCAGCCGGTTGGATTAAACGCGCAGAACAAGCGAGCAAAAACCTACTAGCGCAAAAAATAGCCAAAGATATAGCACAGAAAAATATAGATATTGCTAACGCTGGCCACCTACCATCAGCAAGCTTTAATGCCGACTATGGAAAAACCGAGAACGAATTTGGCGCAGCAACAGAGGAATACACAGGTGCTAGTTGGGGTGTTAGAGTTTCGGTACCTTTATATTCGGGAGGAAAAACGTCTGCTAGTGTTCGTAAAGCCCGCCATGCTTATGTTGCGGCATCACAACGCTTAGAATTAAGCTATCGCACCACCCAACGTGATGTTCGAAACTCGTTTAATAATGTAAAAGCATCAATCTCGCGCATTAAAGCCTTGCAACAAACAGTTGTGTCTGCAGAAAGTGCGTTAAAAGCAACCGAAGCTGGTTTTGAAGTCGGTACGCGTACCATAGTCGATGTATTAAATAGCACCCGTAACGTGTTTGATGCCAAGCGTAACTTATCTAACGCTCGCTATAACTATATTTTAGCCATGTTAGCTCTGAAACAAGCCGCTGGCACGTTAGAAAAAGCCGACGTTATCGATTTAAATCGAGGTTTAAGTCACAACAGCTAATCAATCTGAGCAATTAAAAGGAAGCAATACTGACAATGAGTAAAGGCTATTGGATCGTCAGAGCGGATGTTACTGACATGGAAAAATTTAAACAATATATCGCTAAAACGCCAGCGGCTTTGGCTAAATTCGGTGGCAACTTTTTAGCTCGTGCTGGCACACATGAAGTGGTTGAAGGCAGCACGCGCAGCCGTAACAGCTTAATTGAATTTCCTTCATACCAAGCGGCGCTAGAGTGTTGGCAATCAGACGATTATCAGCAAGCCCGCGCGCTGAGGTTAGGCGGAGCACAACTGGATATTGTAATTATTGAAGGCTGCTAGTTTAACCTAGAGCGCTACACTCATATCACCTGTTACCTATCATTTTAGCCAGCACTTGCTGGCTTTTTTATTGACTGAGTTTATTCAAGATTGGGCTTGCAAGCCCAATGTGAAACTGTGTTAGAAAGTAGCAAAGATTGCTATAAATTTACTCTTGAGTGGGTATACTGGTATACAGATAAACACGGAGCAGCCAACATGAAAAAATTAACCCTAAAAACCACTTTAATTGCCGCCAGTTTGAGCTTGACTGTTTTATCGAATGCGCATGCGGCAGAGCAAGAAGCATCTTGGTGGGATAAAACCAAAGCTTTCTTTTCTGAAACCTTTAACTCAGCTGACGAAGCAACCAAAGATGAGCGCGCACAAATCAGCGAAAAGTCAAAAGAAGTTTATAAAAACATCAAAGACGAAGGCGGCGAATTACTTGAAGCCGGAAAAGAAAAATCCAAACAAGCTTGGGAAAAAAGCAAAGAGAAATCAAAAGAAGCTTGGAGCGACTTAAAAGAAAACTCCAAACCCGTTATTGATGACGCCAGCAAAAAAGCCAAAGACGTTGGCAATGACCTACTCGACGGTGCGTCAAACTTATTTGAAAAAAGCAAAAAAGCGGTTGAGGAATCAACCAAGTAAATATCTAAACTTGGGCTTAGAAAGCGGTTTCTGTTGCAGGTAAAGTCTATTTGATAGGTTAAGCCTGCGATATGATCGTGTTGCTGCGGGCATTGGTTTTTGTAGAGTGCCTCGCACGAAGTGAGCTGCACCATATATGTCTTACCTAATGCTCAAACATCGTAATGTCTATTTAATAGGTTTATACCTGTAACAGGGTCTAAATCTTTTTATGAACGTTGTGTGCTTAAAGCAATCTTTTATTGTGGGCGTGCATTTACCTGCACCATCATATTTGAGTTAAATTGGATATTAATGCCTGCATTTTCGGCTGGTTTAGAGCACCAGCAAGTAAACTTTCCGACTGTATGCGATTATTAACACTTTTACAGAGGGCTATTAAAAATATCGCTCAACTCATGCTCTTTAATATTCCAGCGAGCTGCTTCACCCAACTCATTTTGAAGCTCGGTAAATATATGGGCTGTTCTTGGGCTAATAAAAGGACTCTTTTTAGAAATAGGTTGATTAGATTTAATCGGTTCCTTTCTAAACTCATATCCCCGGTTTGCAATGGCGGCAAGACTTAATGAGATATTCGTATTTTTGATTTTATGCCATATTTCTCTTTGCGATTCTACAGGCATCCTTTCGCCAAGGGTAATGGACTTTATCGCAGCTGAGGGAACGTCCAATACATAAACGGGAAAACCATTATATTCACCAACTTCCTTACAATCAGATAGATTTCTAACGATTCTACATTCTTTTTCATATTCCCAGTCCTTGGGTTTTACACAAAGTTCGGCTATCGGAATTGGTGGCTCACCACTTAGGTAAGAACTGATGTCCTTCTTAGGTCTATTCTCTCGATAATCTATATCAATTAGACCCATGAAGAATTCATGCTTTTCATCAAACTCTATAACGGCTCCGGAGTACTCACCAGCATAGTGAGACCACATTAATAGAGACGACTCATTTTTAGATAAACACAAAATGCCAAAGGATTGATTCAACTCGCTTAAAATTTTTCTAGAATTTACGTCATTACAATGGTCAGACTCAAAGTCAACGGCTAATTCACCAACACTCGGCTGCCTTCTTGGTGCAATGGGATCAAAGCTGATAGATATATCTTTAGGTTCGAAATCTTCTGGTACATGTAGTTCAGGTACCATCTCAAAAGGATCGTTAAATGCCCCTGGCTGAGTAAACCTGACCGTTCCGTCTAAAACTCTAAGCGCATTTTCGGTTGTCAAATATTTATACAGAGACACAGTCTGTCCTTGAATGTTAACCTTTAGCATTTATACGGCATGCTATTTGTGACGTATAAATACCCTATTGGACTAAGCTGATGGCCACGCCTAATCCGTTTATTTGATATCATTAATGCTAAAGGAAATTGCATTTTGAAGGAAGTCGTTTTTGTAACAAACAATTTAAGTTTAGTCCTAAATCACCGACCCTGTCTATACTCGCTTCACGTTTCTAATATGGTCTTTTAGTTGTTAGAAATCTTGTATTCTTGCGAGCCTGTACGCCATTGTCATCTAACCTTCGCTGGCGGTGGTTAAATCCGCGTAATCGGATATTTCGGTGTTATTCGAATGAATTCGAACCTACAAAGGGACATTACATTGTAGTGAACACGCGATAGCACCGCCAAATGACCAAGCTGTTGCGAATCACGCCCCACTCTCTTGTTAACTGGCTGTTAGACCAGTCTTATTTCTAACTTTTTTCCTAAAGCTGACGCAAACTTCTCTAAAGTTGATAGTTTTACGTCTCCAGAATGATTTTCAATTCGTGAAATTGCACTTTTTTGAGTATGCAGTTTATCGGCAAGATCCAACTGTGTAAGGCCAGCACTCTTGCGTGCTTCTCTAAGCAACACGCCAAATTTAAACGCCTGATATCCTTCATCCGATCTTCCGCACTTAATTATAGATACAGGATATTTTGTGTGGTTGCGGCCCTAAATTTTTAAGTAGATCTGTTTGTTCGATAAGCTTATCCTGTTTTACGCGCACGACAAATGCCACCGCATAGCAGTGTATTTTTCTTCAAGTGATGGCTAGCTCAGTTGATATATATCTAAAGCTTCTTTGCCAAATAAGCGAATGATTTTCTCTTCTCTTTCACTGATATTCGCGACCCCAATGCCTTGTGTTCCTAAATCAACATAACTTATCCCTCGCAGCATTTGAAAGACCCAGCGTAATGTAGGCGATTGCGTGGGGTGCCCTAACTGATTGGGCAAGGTTTCGTCTTCTTTTGTTAATCTCGCTCTCAATTCGTATTGACCTAAGTTGTAAACCAGCAACGATAAACTCATGACCATCAGTAATGCGTCTATCCGTTGTGGGTTTTGCAGGTAAATGCGATTGCTTTGAAAGGATTTGTCTTTCATGAACCTGAAACCATTTTCAACTTGAGATTGTTGCTTGTATTCCTTAAGCATTTGCGCGGGTGTTAAACTCGTTTTATTTGTGGCTAAGACGAATCGACCAAGTGGGTGCTTCGCTTGGGCTATGGCTTCTGCGTTTTCTACAATGTCTGCTATGACCCGGTAACCTTTGAGTTTTTTATCTTCTGGCTTCGGTCTTCCTCGTTTTTCGTATCCCCATTGAGCCTCTATTTCGCGTTCAACAACTTGGTGATACTTCGCTTTTTTAGCGGTATTTTTAAGTGCCTGTCTCGCGTCATGCTCACACGCATACAATGTCCCTGATACTTTTTTCAATGCGCGAGTTAATGCTTGATGTGCGTTATCGATTTTCTTTTCCAATGTTTTCAGTTGGCGAGCTTTACCTTGCTCAGAGCTGTATAGCACCCAGTTTTCATTCGGGCTGTCTTTGTCTTCATCGTTAATTTTGGCGTAACGATAACCGTTATCTAATTCGCACCATTCAAAAGCATCATCGCTTTTCGCACTATTTTGCTTAACTATGTTTAAGGTGGCTGGCACGCGTGTCAGCCAATTCACGTTGGCATTTTGAAGCTTATTCGTGTTGTACAGCGCTGAATCAGCTACCCATAACATGTCTTCGCTATTATTGAGTTCTTCAATGAAGTTACGCATATAAGCAATGCTGTCATGAAATATCGTTTTGTCTGCTGCATTACCGTCATAACTTTCATAATAAATCGGAAGTCCTGCTGGGCCGTTGGTAATGAGATTAACAACCACTTGTTTCAAGTCGGGGCGATGGTCTTTGGAATACCCTTGTTTAGGTATTGGGGCATGCTTCCAATCACCATTGTATTCACCGAATAAGGCTAAGCTGGTGCTATCTAAATGATGGCTGGTGCTTAATAAGCCATGCTCTTGAATAATTTCAAAAGCTAACTGACTAAATAAACGTGTCGTCCCGTGTTGATTCAGTTTATCAAGACATCGACCCAGCGCATCCTCATTCATATCATCGGCACAAAGCCCTGGCGCTATCAATGCCTCTATCGGTTTGTCTTTAAAAAAGTCTGGGGTCATATACAAAGTCGCATTGGTGAACCCAAGACCATTCAGGATTAGCGCGCAGATCCGCTGCCCATACGTAGACTTGGTTCGTTTATCCAATTTAATCGGCAGCATCAGGTCAATTCGCTGTGCAATTTTGTACTTTTTCAATAACGCAGCGACTAAACCAAGGTGATCCATAGATTGAATAGAGACTTGTTTGATTTGGGGCATTAATGGATCTGATAAATATAATGACAAGGATATTGTTATCTTAGCGAAGCTGTTTGAAATACTGTGTGATCTGTAGCGTGAATAAGGGTGATCTTTTACTTCAATGCTTGTGATCTATTTCGCACAATAAAGTGACTTGCTAAATTTTCAACATTTGAGATTAAAGTACGGAAGATGGGCTTCATCTAAGTTTTCAGCGAATTCAGAATCATTGCTTTTCCGCTTAACTAAATATTTTTGAAGATCACTCATTATGATTTCCTCCGCAAATAATCTCTCTTACGACTTTCTGCTATTTTGATTTCTTTAGCTGGTGTTTTTTGGGTTTTCTTTTGAAAACCATGGTTTAAAATCACTAAATTATCACCTTCAAAAAACCAAGAAGCCTAAAAATATCCCCGCTTACCTGAACTCTGATTTCCCAAATACCATCAGTATTAACAAGCTTTTTTAAATAAGTTGTAGGTACAATATCCAATTCTTCAACTAATTGGAGCACCCAAACAACTTTTTTTGGGCTTGTTTACCGTTTAAAGAATCCAAGAACTCCTCAACAGGGCATTTTCCATCTTCTGTTCGGTAAAAGTTTATATTTTTCATCTGCAAGAGGTTAACATGGAGGTGAACTTTGTCAATTATTTCAAATATCGTAATGTCTATTTGATAGGTTTAAGCCTGCAATAGGGTCGTGTTGCGATTCGCTGCGCTCAGGGCAACCTACGGGTAACTTTTTCAAATCCGTTTATGATTGCTTTGTACTCATAATGGTAGAGAACAAAAAGCTAAAAAGGGATTTCAAAATCGTCGTCAATTGCCATCTCTCTTTCTTTCATTCGCTTTTGTTTAGTAGCTAAATCATTTGCCGCTTCGTCTTGCATTCTTTGGTCAAGAACATCCCACATTTCGTTTTGATGCAGAAATATAGGATCGGCATTCTCTGCTAGCCATTCATCAACTGGTAGGCCGTCTATCGTCGGCTGACGCTTTACCTTAACTTGCTTACCATTAATAAAAATCGTTTCAAATTGCTTTTTACGTTCGGCTTTTTCTCGCTTTTGCTGCGCGGTTAACTTACGTTTCACTTTGGTTTTTTTTTAATTTAGTTTTTTCGATTTTGCTTTGGCCATCAAATTCTCTTAATTTTGCTGAATATACTCACTGGCTGTCATTTTGTGGTAAATCACATGTTTATGCAGTACATGGCAAGGTGACGGATCTACCACTTCAATCGGCAATTCTCGCTCACGGGCGATCTCTAATGCCATTTGGGTAATATTGACACTAAATGAAGTTCCCATAAAAACGATTTTTTCTGCATCCAACATCATTTGTTGCGCCCGACTGATTTGGTACAGTTCGGTATAATATTCGTCAAACAACAATACGTAAGGTTTATACGATACGTTTAGCTCTGGTCCTTTGCTGGATATTTTAAAACAATCCAGTAGTGATTGAGTCAAGTGGCTTTCGTCAACTTCATGCCAAGGCGCAGTGATACGCTCAACAGGTTCGCCTTGTACGTGAAACAAGGTTATTTGGTCTATGCGGCCATGAATAGACACATAATCCGGATTGCCTGCCTTGCCATCTAAACCATCTATATTTTGTGTGATCAATGACTTGTCCGATAACCAATAATGAACACTATTTGGTCCGTGATGGCGGTAGGTCACAAATCTTTGGTAGTACCAAGCTAAGAACTCAGCAGGATTTTGTTGATACATGGCCCGAGTTGCCATTTGTTGCGGAGTGTAATTCCGGCTACCAATAGTCCAATAACCGTCTTCACCGCGAAAGGTCGGTATACCACTTTCGGCACTCACTCCAGCGCCTGTGATGTATAAAGTATTCATCGCATTTTCCAATAGAAATCAGCTCAATAGCAAACATAAATATCAAGTATGTACAAACCTATTGCAGTTTTTGACAATCCTTGGGAAAGTGAATGCAAAGGATCACATGTATTGTCATGGAGATAAATGTCATGGAGTTAACTATGCTTGATATTGGCGTTACCACACCGGTTTTACTCTTCCCTGCAATTTCATTGCTGTTACTGGCCTATACCAACCGCTTTATCGTAATAGCCAATCTAACGCGATCTTTGTATAGCCAATATAAAGCAACCGCAGATGACACCATGTGTTCACAAATCAAACACCTCAGGCTTAGAATAAAACTTATCCGCCACAAACAAATGTGGGGAGTCGTTGCATTTATCGCTTGTACACTGGCCATGTTATGCAATTTAGGCGGCCAAATTCAAGCCGGCTATGTTTTCTTTGTATTAAGTTTACTGACTTTACTGATTTCTCTACTCATTTGCTTTGTTGAAGTGTATATCAGTGGTTATGCCTTAAATAAACAGTTGGAAAATCTCGGCCAACTTAATGAGTAACGAACCTAGACTTAAAATAAAGGTATTCCTATCTGATTAAGAAGACTATAGACATATAGGGATGTCGTCATGCATGATAAGCATTAATTATTGGCCAATCTACCTATCACAGCCAAGCAAGGAAAGATAATGAAATACGTGGAAGTGATCGCAGATCAAAAGAGTCTCGACACCGTTAAATCCATCTCTGAAAAAGTCAAAGCCAAAGACTTTCGGCAAAGCCAAGTTAATGAAGATGGTTCGCAGCAAATGCGCTTATTAGTTGACGATGCCAGTTTACAAAACACCCTAGATTTATTGCAGCATGTATTAGGTGCTCAGCCTTCAGCCAAAATATTTGTTATGCCAATAGAGGCTTATCTGCCCAAGTCAAACGGGGTTGTCAAAACCAAAAATCGCTCACAATCTATTGCCCGTGAATCTATGTATCAGGAGATAGAAAAAGGTGCACAATGTGATGCCAATTTTTTCTTACTGGTTTTTCTATCCACTGTGGTGGCAGCCATTGGTTTATTGGAAAACAATGTCGCCGTTGTTATTGGTGCTATGGTAATAGCCCCACTGCTAGGGCCTAATTTAGCACTCAGTTTGGGTACAGCTTTGGGTGATCTTGAACTCATGCAAAAGTCGGTCAAAACCTTAGTGTTAGGTATTAGCTTGGCTTTTGTTATGTCTATTTTAATTGCTATTTGTTGGCCGTCGAGTATCTATAGCCATGAGTTGTTGTCACGCACTGATGCCAGTTTAGATTCTGTTGCCCTCGCTTTAGCATCTGGCGCGGCTGCCACTTTATCGTTAACGACGGGGTTATCTGGTGTTTTGGTGGGAGTGATGGTGGCCGTTGCTCTATTACCACCCACAGTGACTGCTGGGATCATGCTAGGTAATGGCGATCTTAAACTCGCAGGTGGCGCACTATTATTATTGGCTATCAATATAGTCAGTGTAAACGTAGCTAGTAAAGCCGTGTTTCATTTTAAAGGGGTTCGCCCGCGAACTTGGCTCGAAAAAGAAAAAGCCAAACAAGCTATGCGCCGTTATTTAATTGGCTGGTTGGTCACCTTATTAGCCTTGTCAGTCATTATTTACTTTAAATAAGCTAGCTTTGATGGCTCCGCCTTGATGATACCCCCCAAAACGGCTAGGTATTAAGGCTTAAAACAATAGGGAGCAACACCGCTTGCTCCCTATTATTGTCAATGACGATGCATTTTCGCTTGAAAAGCGCTTGATTGCGCCCCTAATGTAAATGAAGGATCAACATAACCTTTAAAGCAATTCATCATCCATGGAAAAGTATTAGTTACGTAATATCCATATTGGCCATCGACTGTCATACCATTACATTCATCCAGATCACCACTACCAGCGACATATTGCCAATCACCTCTAAATTGCCCGTCATAGTTGTCACTCACCACTGTACCATTGCCAGCCGTTGGGGTTAAATAATTGCCCTGAGTTTGCCGTTGACCACCATTGTTTTTTAAAGCATAACTGGCAGTAACGGTACGAATTTCACCACTATTTGCATCTTTGATACAAGAACCAAAAACAGGATAGCCATCTGCTGCAAAACCTATCACCGCCGACGGATGAGTTGCCAAAGCGCAATCTTGTTCAAACAGTGCGACAGGATTACCATGATAATGATATAAACCGCTTGGCTGCGGATGGGCGTTGTGCCTATCTGTACCAAATTGATTACTAGCCGCCATAGGGTCATATCGCCAAGGATGACTATTATCGTGACAACCGACCTTTTCCTGCCCTAATGGCTCTGGACCTTGGTTGTAACAAGCAGCCGCCAACATATCAACTTCTACCCCATTCAGTAAAATAGCATTGGTTGTGCCTAAACTGAGTTGAGTCGCGCTAGGTGCCACTTGGGGTTGTTGTGGAATACGATAAAGAATATTCACTTCACTCACGCCGTTGGCAAAGGTGGCTGAGTTGTCATTAAAATTATGATTGGGAATGGCGTTTGACTCGATCACACAAGAATCTGCGTTTTCTGTCATCGTTACGTGTCCAGCGAAGTCAAGATTACGTTGCTCATCTTTAACATTTGAAGAAAAGCTACCCAAATAATCAACACAGCTCACACTGCGGTTAACAAAGGTCATATTGGTAATATCGACAGCCCCATTACTAGCCACCACTGAAACAACGGCCGCATCGCTCACCAATTCACCGTCACTAACGGCTAGGCTAATTTGATACGTACCCGCCATGTCAGGATTAAACTGCGATGTCTCGCTGGTACTCGAACGTAATTCGACTTGGCTAAACTCAGGCCGTTCAATAATTTGCCAGTGATAAATTAAGGTGTCATTTTCCGGATCAAAACTTGCACTACCATCCAGTAATACTGTTGCTCCTGTATTAACGGTTTGATTGCTTCCCGCGTTAGCAACGGGTGGCTGATTGATCACCACGGCAACCGCGGTTACCTTAATACGTGTGGTTGGGCTATTCGCTTTGCCATCATTGACTTGCAACCACACTTGGTAGTCTCCCACTATATCAGTGGTGAACTGACTAGTAACACTCTGCGTTTGACTAAGCACGGCTTGGCTATTATTCGGTGGCGTCAAACGCCAAGAATAAGATAATGAGTCGTTATTGCGATCATAACTTGCAGCACCGTCGACAAGGACAACATCCCCCACGGTAACTTGGCTTACGCTAGTGATCACTGCCGTTGGCAAAATATTGCGAGCATTGATAATGGCTTGAGCCGTGGCGCTGTTGTCGATACCGTCGCTCACCATTAAGCTTATTGTATAATCACCATCCACATCTGGCGTAAACTGCGGATTAACTATATTCGCATCAGATAACTCGGCTGAGCTGCCATTTGGGGCGCTCAAAAGCCAAGAGTAACTCAAAGGCTGCTGATCCAAATCGACACTTTGACTACCATCAAGTTGCACGACATGCCCTGTTAACACATTTCGATCTTCGCCCACATCGGCTATCGGTTTATTATTTACGGTAGCTGGGGTAACCGAAATACGCAGCGAATCAACAGAGCTAGTATTAACACCATCGCTCACGCTTAAACTAATGTCATAGTCTCCAACAACATCTGGCAAAAACGTAGTTGTTACTTGTGAATCGTTAGATAACACAGCTTGGCTGCCACTCGGTGAGGTTAATTGCCAAAGGTAAGTGAGTTTATCGCCTTCAGGATCTGAACTTTTTCCCGCATCCAACTGCACGGTTTGCCCTAATGTAACTAACGTATTAGTAACGCGATCTAAACCCACAACCGCTGTCGGCGCTTGGTTTACCGAACTGGCAATGGCCGTTACCAGCAGAGTATCGACAGCTTGTTGTCCATTACTGTCAATCACTGTTAGCTTAAGTTGATAAATACCGCTAACGTCAGGTGTAAAAACGCAACTGATTTCCTTGCTACTCGATAACCTCGCTTGACTACCCTGTGGCACGGTTAACGACCATAAATAGCTAACCTGTGTATTAGAACCAGACTCGGCTGACAGTGTCACAAGCTCACCGACTCGCACAGTCTGGTCAAGTCCCAAATTAGCCACCGGCTTTTGATTAGGGCTTAATACCTCAATGTTTAAACTATCAACATCACTTGTTAGTAAGCCATCACTTACTGTTAAACTCACTTGATAAATACCAGCAACATCAGGTGTAAATTGACTAAGCATTTGCGTAAAGCGTGTAGTGGCAAGTTGACTCGACGGCGGTGGCGTAACTAACCAAGTGTAAGTGCTAATAGTACCGTCGCTGTCATAACTCGAGCTGGCATTAAGTGTAACGGCCTGACCTAAATCAAGCGTTTGTGAACTACCCGCAACCGCAACTGGAGCTCGATTAAGCTCAGGGGTACTATCTTCACCTGAACCACCACAAGCTAACAGCAAAAAAGCGCCAGCTAAAAACCAGTAACGCCACAAACCAAAAACAAAGCCGCTACAACTCACAACACCCCCTAGATCACAAACGGTTAAACAGAAAAGTTAATTTGCCGAGGAGTAAGATTAAAATCACCACATGGGCGAATATCGAGTCGCGCCTCTTGATCCATCTCATCATCGTTAGAAAATGTGATAACTAGCTCTTTGTTAAATAATGCCTGAACAACCTGCTCGGCTTGTTCGGTTTGGTTAGTGTAAGAAGAATCAAAATCATGGCGGCGACTTAACCATTCTTTCGCCATGTTAATTAGGGTATCGCGATCAATAAGTTTAGGATCGATAAACATATAAATAGTGGAATAATTGCAAGCTAATTTCGCCTATGGTACTAAATCAACAAGCAGTCAGTTATTATAGTTTCTTCCACTACATTCGATAATACGCTTAAAGCACTATAGATATAGTCAAAGCGATCAGGTTTTAGGGGAAGCCGTCAAGCTTCGAGACCCCATGAGCATATGCTCTACTATGTGATTGGGGTGAGTAAGCGCTGACAATGAACCATAAGGCCTGAGCGAGAAGACTATAGAATGACAAAAAATACAGCATGAAAGATAACCACAAGATATTACTGACAAAATTCTTAATCCATTGTTTAGCCTTAATCCCTTTTATTCAAACTTATTATCTAGCTATAACGGATTTGTCTATTACCGATCCTGTCGAAATGGTTATCCACTTCACAGGCGAAGGCGCAATACAACTACTTATTTACACTCTGTGTATCGCTCCTGCGGCCAAAAAATTTAAACTCAGTTGGCTTATGCAAACCCGTCGCTTAATCGGGTTATATGTTTTCTTTTATGCCTTAGCTCATATTCTCAGTTTTTGGTGGTTTGAGTTAAACATGCAAGTCAGCTTATTTATACAAGAGTTGCTAGAGCGCCCTTATATTTGGGTGGGCTTAGGCGCATTTATTATATTAACCGCCTTAGCTGTCACCTCGCCCAATAGCATTCGCGCCAAAATGGGCAGAAAGTGGCAATCCTTACATAACTGGGTTTATTTAAGTTTAGTGCTGGCTTGGGTTCACTTTTATTGGGCGGTAAAAGCCACACCCAGCGAGCCCTTAGCTTTTTTAGCTGGCGTAATATTTGTATTTGCCATTCGTTGGCCAATGCTTAAAAAATGGCTGAAGGGTTTAAGAAAATTTTAGCGGTTACAGAAAAGAAAAAGCCTCAGCGACGACAAATCTGCTGAGGCAAACAGGTGCAAGTTAAGTCCATTTAATGAAACACAACAACACTAACAACAAAGAGACAACACACATTTAAACTCTAAGTCAGCCCACACACTAAGCCACTCCGAGGTCAAATTCTTTACATTAATAAGCTTTACGCTTACTTGACATTAAGACCCGTTAAATGCCCCGCTTTTACGGCTTGCTTTAACTTATCTAAATCAGTATTTAACTCGTCTAACGTCTGTTTTAGTTGCGGTAGCTGGCCTAAATCTTGTTCAGTCGCCGCTAACGCATCTTCAAATTTATGAGCGATACTCGCTAAGTTTGGTGGATTTAACGCATCATCTTCCATCGCACAAAAACCTTTATTTAAGCTTGATTTGTACTGCTGGTACTCCATGTTTTGTACCAACTCGCCAAGCTCTTTAACATGGTTTTAGTATCGTCAATAGATTGAAATTTCGCTAGGTTGTTAACGCCTTATTTACTGTGAGATATAACGTACAATCGTTAACAATTCACCACAAGAAATGACATTTTTATTACAGTTAGTTATAAAAACGTTTTTCTATGGCTGCAAGCGAGTGATTTGCCAGCGCTGTGCTTGAGGGTCAAGCTCATAAATAAACCGATCATGAATGCGATTTTCACCACCTTGCCAAAACTCAATTGACGTTGGCTTGACTCGGTACCCTCCCCAATGTGGCGGACGCGGCACGGGCTTGTCTTGATAAAACGCCATCAACTCATGAAATTTGGCTTCTAACGTTTCGCGGCTATCAACAGGTTGTGATTGTTGCGAAACAACGGCAGCGACTTGACTACTAATAGGGCGCGAAGCAAAGTAATTGTCGCTTTCATCATCACTGACCTTTTCAGCAACACCATTAACAATAATTTGCCGCTCCATAGCAAGCCAAGGAAACATCAAACACACCTGATTATTGTTGGCTATGTGTTGGCCTTTACGACTATGTTGGTTGGTGTAAAACACAAAACCTTGTTCATCGAACGATTTCATCAATACTGTGCGCTGATAAGGTTTATGTTGCTGATCAACCGTTGCGACAATCATGGCTGTGGTATCTTTAACAACCTTAGCTGCGACTAATTCATCGTACCAAAGTTGAAACAATCCGTAGGGCGACTCGGTTAGTGCCTGCTCGTTTAAGTGAGTTAGATCATACTCACGACGCACTTCATAAAAAATAGACATAATGGTTCACGAATTAAAAAAATCACTATATAGTCTTCTCGCTCAGGTCTTATGGTTCATTGTCAGCGCTTACTCGCCCCAATCACATAATAGAGCATATGCTCATGGGGTCTCGAAGCTTGACGGCTTTGCTTACATGGATGTAAGTACTTAGGTTTCGTCTGGAACTAGAAACCTGCCCCTAAAACCAGATCGCTTTGACTATAGATAATTGCGGTTTAGGTTAATTTTACCCTTTAAAATACAATTAACGAAAAAATACCCAAAAAAAAGCCCAGCAATATATAGCTGGGCTTTTTAACAATAACTGTAAAATTAGGCTTGCGTATCTACACTCGCGGCTGTCGAAACCATAACCATGGCCGGACGAATTAAACGCCCATTTAACTCGTAACCTTTTTGCATTACCGCAATGACCGTATTCGGCGCCACATCTGGGTTAGGCACCATAGACATCGCTTGATGAAACTCGGGATTAAAGGGTTCGCCCTCTGGGTTTACCTCCTTAACACCATGCTTTTCAAGTGCGCCTGTTAAACTTTTCAGTGTTAGCTCAACCCCTTCAATCATAGGTTTAAGCACTTCATTGTCTTTATCAGCGGCTTGCAAAGCACGTTCTAGGTTATCCGCAACATCAAGTAAATCTGAGCTGAATTTTTCTAACGCAAATTTACGGGCTTTTTCAACATCTTGAGCCGCACGGCGACGCATGTTGTCGACTTCCGCTTTTGCACGTAATACTGAATCTTGTTGATCAGCCACTTTGCGCTCGCTTGCTGCTAATTGCTCACTTAACTCTTTAATTTTCGCCTGCTCTTCCGTTAATACGTCTTCGCTATTTTCTACTTCAGGCGTTGTTTGGCCTTCAGCGCTTTCAACAGTTTGCTCTTTTTGTTCTTCTGCCGGAACTTCGCTATTGATATCTTGCTGATTGTCACTCATTTAAAAAAACTCCACTCAAATTCAATTCGCAAATACAGGGTAACCAAGCTTAAACTCAGTATTTTAGCTCTATGTGGGGATTAATCTGTTTGATTCAAGGCAGAACTTAACATTCTTGCCGTAATATCCACAATTGGGATCACCTTGTTGTAATTCATCCTAGTTGGGCCTATTACTGCTAAGCGACCGACCACTTCACCTTTGTTATGATAAGGCGCACTGATCACACTGCAATCTTGTAGTAAATCGATACCTGACTCTTCACCTATAAAAATTTTAACACCATCGGCACCTGAGCATTTTTCCATGATATCCATCACCAAATGTTTATCAGAAACCGCTTCAAACAGCGCTCTTAGTCGTTGCAACTCAGAACTAATATTCTCATCCAATAAGCGACTTTGCCCTGTGAGTAATACTTGATTTTCATCTTGACTGGTAAATGACAACGCAGCGGATGAAAGTTGAGCAACGTCTTTATTGGTTTGCTGAATGAGTTCGCGCATTTTTTGTAAGCCAGCATCCAAAGACTTGCCAACCATAGCTAAATTCATCACCTGAATTGTTTGCTGTAAAACCGTATCTGAAACGTTTTGTCGAGTTTCGATCACTCTATTTTGCACTTCACCGTCATGCATAACGATGACACAAATCAGTCGAGTTGGGGTTAACTTAAATAATTCAATTTTATCAATTTTGACTTTATTCAGTTTGGGTACGGTCACAATCCCTGTCATCGCAGTTAATTCTGACAGTAAACCTGAAGCATGCGCACATAATTCGGTTGATGAGGCTTGACAGCCTAACGCCTGCTGCATTTGTTGTTGAATATGTTGTTCAATGGGTGAGACTGTTAGTAACTGTTCAACAAAAAAACGTAAACCCGAAGCCGTTGGGATCCGCCCTGCCGACGTATGAGGAGACGCCAACAACCCCATTTTTTCAAGGTTCATCATCACATTACGCACTGTCGCAGGACTAGCACCAATTGCCGCTGAATGAGCCAAATACTTCGACGATACCGGTTGGCCGTCTCGTAAATAATGCTCTACTAACATTTTCATAATTTGAAGGTTGCGATCATTCATATATTGCGTAAATTTTGACCCTACTCAAATGAGTTATATGTTTAAAAATATAAAATTCAATGATTTAAAAAAATTACTGTACACTTGCTGTACACTTGCAATATCAATGTCATTTGTGAATATTCATGAACTCTAAATTTTCCACTGTCGGCCTCGTTGGCAAAGCAAATCAAGCCAGCTCAGAAACCTATATGCGCTTGCGTGAATTTTTGACGCAACGCGGTATCGAAGTGAAGGTTGCTCCCGGTCGTCAGTGTGATGACGAGCAAGCACGTCAGGAACAACTTATCGAATTAGGTCAGGCTTGTGATTTAGTCATTGTCGTTGGCGGCGATGGCAATATGTTGGGCGCAGCCCGCGCATTCTCTAAGTCACAAACCCCAGTTATTGGTGTTAATCGTGGTAACCTAGGTTTTTTAACTGATCTCAATCCCGATGCATTTGAAACCACATTAAGTCGAGTTTTGATGGGCGACTATCGCTCAGAAAAACGTTTCTTATTAGATGTCACCTGTAAAAGTGCCAACGGCTTTGTTAGCAGTAGCGCTGTCAACGAAGCTGTTTTGCATTCTGGTCAAGTTGCACAGATGATTGAGTTCGAAGTCTATATAAATGACAACTTTATGTTTAGCCAACGGGCTGACGGCTTAATAGTATGTACACCAACAGGTTCAACCGCCTATTCATTATCGGCTGGTGGTCCAATACTCACGCCAGACCTTGAAGTACTGTGTTTACAACCTATGTTTCCGCATTCGTTGTCTCACCGACCGATTGTCGTAGATGCGAACTCTTGCATTCGCCTAGTTATTTCCAAGCCGCAAAACTCAATGACAGTAACCTGTGACGGCCATAACGCCATGCCGTTGGCAAAAGGTGATGAGATCCGAATTAAAAAGCAAGAAGAGAAACTCACGTTACTGCACCCTAAAGATTACAGTTACTACAATGTTATCCGCCGTAAACTGAACTGGGGCAGCAAACTTTATTAACTTGTATTTACGTTGGCATCCTTAATTTTAAAAGATGCCAACTTTCCTCTAATTCTTGTCGATATTTCCTTTTTACGCTCTTGACCATACAGTATTTATACAGTATAAAACAACTGTAATTTCAACCAGTATAACTAAACACAAAGGCGCTTGAGAATGTTAACGCAACTGTTTGTTAAAGACTTTGCTATCGTTGAGAACCTTGATATTGAATTTCAACCTGGCATGACCACCATTACAGGAGAAACCGGAGCCGGTAAATCCATCTCTATCGATGCTTTAGGTTTATGCTTAGGCGACAGAGCCGAAGCCGGCATGGTACGCAATGGCGCAAATAAAACAGAAATAGCCGCCACTTTTAATATTCAAAATATCAGCGCAGCCCAACAGTGGCTGGTTGAAAATGAACTACTGGATGAAGGCGAGTACGAATGTATTATTCGCCGCACCGTGAGTGCTGAAGGCCGTTCGCGCGCTTATGTCAATGGTGCGCCAGTTGCCGCCCAACAACTTAAAAGTTTAGCTCGCCACTTGGTGAATATTCATGGTCAACATGCCCATCAACTACTGGTTAAACCTGAATACCAACTCAGTTTACTTGATGATTTTTCGGGGCATACTCAATTATTAGAAAACAGCCTTAACAGCTATCAGTATTGGGCCATGCAACGTAATGAGTTAGCCAAATTAAAAGAGCAAGAACAGCAACGAGCAGACAGATTGCAGCTTATTGAATATCAAGTAGCAGAACTCGATGAATTTGCCTTAGTGGAAGGTGAGTTTGAACAAATTGAAGCTGAGCATAAACGCTTATCCAATGCGGTCAATTTACTTAATGAAAGTCAAATGGCCATGACCATGCTCTATGATAGTGATGAACACAGTGCGTGTGGCTTGGTGCAAAGTATCGCCAACAAATTGAGTAACCTAGCGTCAACAGACGCGGCGATTAATGGCGTTGTGTCTATGCTCAGTGAAGCCAGTATCAACCTGCAAGAAGCCAGCAACGAATTACGCCACTATGTAGACGGTATTGAACCTGATCCAGAGCGCTTAATGCAGCTAGAAGATCGCATGTCTACCGCCATGGAATTATCACGTAAACACAGGATCGCCCCTGAACTACTTTATCAAGAACATGAAAAACTCAGTGCAGAATTACTAGAGCTAAAATCATTTGGTGAACTAGGTGAAACGTTAGCGCTAGAAGTCGAAAAAGCCGAACAACGCTATTGGCAAGCGGCGGATGAATTACATGCGAGTCGCTGTGCCGCTGCACAAAAGCTATCTAGCCTGATCACTGCCAGTATGCAAGAGCTCAATATGGCACAGGCAGAATTTAAAATCCAAGTCGATAAAACCACAACGCCCAGTAAACTTGGCTCAGACAATATCGAGTTTTTAGTTTGCGCTAATTTAGGTCAAAGCCTGCAACCTATTAGTAAAGTTGCCTCAGGTGGTGAACTATCGCGCATAAGTTTAGCTATTCAAGTGATAACCGCTGAAAAAGTCGATACCCCTACCTTAATATTTGACGAGGTCGATGTCGGGATAAGTGGTGCAACGGCCGCTGTTGTTGGTCAAATGCTACGCCGTATTGGTGATAATACCCAAGTGGTTTGTGTCACTCATTTACCGCAAGTTGCCGCTTGTGGTCATAACCAAATGCAAGTGAGCAAACATAACGAAGCCGACCGCACCCATACTAAAATGTTTACCTTAGATAATGATTCCCGAGTGGTTGAACTGGCTAGGTTACTTGGTGGTGACAAATTAACCGACACCGCCATTGCCAATGCGAGAGATTTATTGGCCGGTTAAGACTTAATAATGTCTATTTGATAGGGTTAACGCAGTAACATGGTCGGGTTGTGGTTTGCAGCTTCAAGACGACCGACGGCAAATTTATTTCAAGTTCTGTAATGTCTATTTGATCGGCTTAAACCTGCAATAGGGTCGTGTTGCGATTCGCTGCGCTCAAGGCAACCTACGGGTAACTTTTTCAAATCAGTTTATGTCCGCTCTTTAACCGATTAACTATATTCCCTAGCGAGTTGAGGTTTTATCCTTTTCCGGCTTTCGGTATAGTTTCGGCCATTGTGATTAAAACTCGACTTTTTGGACACTCACCCTATGTTAATGCTTGTTTCTCCAGCCAAAAACCTTGATTTCGATACCCCTGCACCAACCCAAGTTTTCAGCCAACCTGAATTACTTGAGCATAGCCAAGAGCTAATTGAGGTGTGTAAGCAACTTGCTCCGCAAGAAATAGGTTCGCTAATGAAAATTAGCGACAAACTAGCCGGATTAAACGCAGCACGGTTTGCTGAATGGTCACAACCATTTAATCAAGACAATGCCAAGCAAGCGGTATTTGCCTTTAACGGCGATGTTTATACTGGGTTAGATGCTAATAGTCTTTCTGCCACTAAAATTGAATTTTGCCAACAGCATTTGCGCATTTTGTCGGGGCTATATGGTTTATTAAAACCACTTGATTTAATGCAAGCCTATCGTTTAGAAATGGGTACTAAGTTGGCAAACGACCGTGGTGCAAACTTGTACCAATTTTGGGGTGAAGAGATCACCAATAAACTTAACCAAACTTTGACTGAACTTAACAGTGAAACGCTAATTAACTTGGCTTCGAATGAATACTTTAAGTCAGTAAAACCTAAATTACTCAACGCAAAAATTATCACGCCACAATTTAAAGATTGGAAAAATGGCCAATATAAGATGATTAGCTTTTTTGCCAAAAAAGCCCGTGGCATGATGGTGCGTTATATTATCGATAATCAAATCACAGATATCGAGGGTATATTAAAATTTGATATTGCTGGCTATCAATATAATGCCGAGCTATCAAAGCCTGACGCGCCTGTATTTACAAGGAAAGAAGCCGAGTAACTCTGGCCATGCTAAGGGCTACCTAAAAGAAGGGTAGTCCGACAACTTAACCCTCTGCTCTTTATCTTTGCACTCCCCACTACAAAAATCACCAACACAAAAACCAAGCATATAAATAGTTAGATCGATAATTAATAAAAACCACTTATTTAATACAAAAATAACTAACAATTTCTGCCATTCTTCTATTAATTATAGATTTAATTTAAATTATGCGATAAAAAGCTAGTTTACCCTTGATTGTAAACACAAATTATTTTCAGTCGGCCAAAAATTATTTGGCAATTTTGCGTAATGTCATGTTTTAAACAATAATTAATTAAATGCGCCCGCAAACCTAGTAGGAGTAGTGTAATGGCAAAAATCTTAGCAGTAGACGACCAACTTGTTATGCGACAAATGGTGAGTGTGGTACTTGAAAAAGCAGGCCATACGGTGACTACGGCTGAAGATGGTGTGCAAGGATTAGCTGCGGCAAGAAAAGAACATTTTGATTTAATTATTAGCGACGTCAATATGCCAAACATGGGTGGCATTAGTTTTGTTGGTAAAATTAAACGTATGGAAGCATACCAATACGTACCAATTTTAATGTTAACCACAGAAAGCAGTCAGTACCGTAAAGACAAGGCTCGACAAAGTGGGGCTAGTGGCTGGTTAACTAAACCTTTTGATCCACCTAGATTAGAAAATGCGGTTAATCGACTCATCTCGAAAACCGCGCATTAATAGTTCATCCCTTAAGGCAGCTATTTGAGCTAATTGTATTAGCGTCTTTTAGCTGCTTTTTTTTGCTTGCCTTTAATCACTCGATTACGTGTAACGCCTGGTTTAGATTTAGGCTTTTTCTTCTTGGCTGGGGGTTTAGCTTCTTTATTTTTTGGCTCCAACCCTTCAACAGCACGACGCTTTAATTTTTGTTGAGTATAGCGCTCTACTTTGCCAAGGATTTCAGCTTCGTGAGCTTCAACAAAAGAAATAGCCGTGCCTTTTTTCCCTGCTCGCCCTGTTCGGCCAATCCGATGAACATAAACATCAGCGGTTCGTGGCATATCAAAATTGAACACATGGCTAATATCATCAACATCAATCCCGCGCGCTGCCACATCGGTCGCTACTAAGGTTTTAACTTTATTGTTATTAAACTTATCAATTGATTGTAAGCGTTTATCCTGCGGCATATCACCTTGCAACCAACAGCAAGACAATTGAGCTGCACCAAGTAAACCCACCAATTCATTTACCCGTTCACGGGTTTTAACAAATACAACTGCCTTAGTTACGTTAGGATCGCGTAACCAATGCGTTAAAATAGCTAGCTTATGCTCACGACTATCGGCAAGGTGGATCCATTGATGAATTTTATTACTTTCTTTACGCGGAGGCTTGGCTTCTAGTTTAATCGGATCATTTAATACATCATTTGCAAACTTGATAACCCCACCACCTTCTAACGTCGCAGAAAACAGCATAGTTTGTTTACGATTAATCGACTCATCTGCCACACGCTGCATAGTGCCACGAAAGCCCATATCTAACATGCGATCGGCTTCGTCTAAAATTAACCATTCAATGTCACGGCAGTCAAATTTTTCTTCTTCAATATATTCCAGTAACCTGCCAGGAGTCGCGACTAATAAATCGACCTTAGTTTCCAGCAATTCTTTATGCGAACCATAGTTGATCCCACCGGTTACTAAGCCACATTTGAACTCGGTATATTTACTATACAGCAAGGCGTTATCGTATATTTGCACCGCCAGTTCACGAGTGGGTGCCATAATTAACACTCTAACACCCAAGGCATTTTTACTGCGTGGAAAATCTAGCAAGTGCTGCAATGCAGGTAATAAAAAAGCGGCTGTTTTTCCAGTTCCTGTCGGCGCACTACCCAGTATATCCTGTGCTTCCATGGCATGTGGGATCACCATTTTTTGAATTGTGGTTGGTGCTTTATACCCAGCTTCAGATACTGCTTGAATGATGGATTCATCTAATTCTAATTGTTCGAAACTGGTCATGTTTATCTCCTACAGAAAAGTGCGCGTATTCTAACGATAAGCCAGATACAAAAAAAGCCCGATGGCATCAACCAACGAGCTTTTTATCATTTATCTGCTTATTCACGCAGATTAGCTGGTTATCTATTGCGGAATTTCTCAATTAACGCATTAGTTGAGCTGTCACCATCTAAAGCAATAGAGCTGTCTTCAAGTTTAGCTAGTACATCATTACCTAATACTTTGCCTAACTCTACACCCCATTGGTCAAATGAGTTTATGCCCCAAACAATACCTTGTACAAACACTTTATGCTCATAAAGCGCAATTAAGTTACCTAAGGTTTTAGGCGTTAACTTGCTGAACAATAATGTATTGCTTGGCTTGTTACCTTCAAACACACGCTGAGGAATTTCTTTAGCAATCGCCTCTTCGCTAACGCCTTTAGCTAATAATTCGGCGCGCACTTCGTCTTCTGTCTTACCTTGCATTAACGCTTGAGTTTGACCAAAGCAGTTTGATGCTAACATAGCATGATGATTTGAGACTTCATGTTGCGAATGCAATGGCAACATAAAGTCGGCAGGAATAAGTACTTTACCTTGATGAATTAACTGATGGAAAGCATGCTGACCATTAGTCCCTTCGCCACCCCAAATAACAGGGCCAGTTTCATAATCTAAGTACTCACCGCTTGGCGTTGCTGACTTACCATTAGATTCCATATCTAACTGCTGAACATAAGCAGGGAATGCACGTAAATAATGGTCGTATGGCAACAATACGTGGCTTTGCGCACCAAAGAAGTTAATGTACCAAACGCCTAACAAGCCAAGAATAGCAGGCAAGTTTTCTTCTAATGGCGCGGTTTTAAAGTGGACATCCATTTCATAAGCACCTGATAACAATTCTTCAAAGTTATCAAAACCTAATGACAAGGCGATTGGTAAACCAATGGCTGACCATAATGAATAACGACCGCCAACCCAGTCCCACATAGGAAAGATGTTGTCTTCTGCAATACCAAACTCTGTTGCTTTAGCAATGTTTGAAGACACACAGACGAAATGCTTAGCGATATCATCAAATTTACCGCCGCTTTGTAAAAACCACTCACGGGCTGTTTCGGTATTTTTTAATGTCTCTTGTGTACCAAACGACTTAGATGACATAACCACTAAAGTACTTTCAGCCGGTAACGTTGCTAACACGTCATGAATGTGCGCACCATCCACGTTTGCCACAAAGTGAACTTTAATACCCGCTTGACGATAGGGTTTAAGCGCCTCGGTCATCACTTTAGGACCAAGGAAGGAACCACCAATACCAATGGCTAATACGTCGGTAAACGCTTTGCCCGTATAACCTTTACGCGTACCATCGTGTATTTCATTAACGAAAGACTTAATCTTAGCTAAAGTTGCTTTAACTTCAGGCATTACGTCTTGGCCTTCAACCATAACTGGCTCGCCAGATAAATTACGTAACGCTGTGTGCAATACTGCACGGTCTTCACTGGTGTTAATACGATCGCCAGCGAACATACCATCACGCTTAGCTTCTACTTGCGCTTCGCGGGCTAAGTCAAATAACTTAACCATGGTTTGTTCAGTAATACGGTTTTTTGAATAATCTAACTCAATATCACATGCTTTGGCAGAGAACTTATTAAAGCGCTCAGGATCTTGTGCAAACAGATCACGCATATGTAACGATTCGACTTCAGAGTAGTGTGTTTGTAAAGCTTGGTAGCTTTTGCTTTTATTAAATAGAGCCATAAAATATCTGCTTTGTTTATGTGGTCGGGGGGAACGAGCTGATTCTTGTTTTTAGTATGCTCAGCACTATTAAATTTTCAAATTGTTGAAAAAGGATGACAACAGGGAAAAAATATGTCTTTTTCTCAACAATCACTGCCCTTGTTGCAGCAACATAAAGAACATCAGGCCGCGAGAGCGGCCTGATAAAACCATTAAGCTAATTGAGCGCGTAAAGTCGCTTCAAGCTTAAGTTGGTCTTTAGCGAAGTTGCGAATACCTTCAGCTAACTTTTCAGTCGCCATTGCATCTTCGTTGTGCTCCCAACGGAACTCAGCTTCAGTCATTGGCTCTGGGCGAGCTTTAACTTCACCGTTGAATGCCAATTTAACAGGCACTTCACCTTGGGTATCAGCTAATTGGTCTAATAAACCAGGGCCAATCGTTAAACGGTCACAACCGGCTAACTCTGTAATTTCATCTGTATTACGGAAGCTTGCGCCCATAACAACAGTTTCGTAACCGTGCTCTTTGTAGTAGTTGTAAATTTTAGTCACAGACACAACACCTGGATCTTCAGACGGAGCGTAAGCGTCTTTACCTTCTGCTTTTTTGTACCAATCTAAAATACGGCCAACAAAAGGAGAAATTAAGTAAGCACCCGCTTCAGCACACGCACGAGCTTGAGCAAAGCTAAATAATAGAGTTAGGTTACAGTTGATACCTTCTTTTTCAAGGATCTCAGCTGCACGAATACCTTCCCAAGTTGAAGCTAATTTGATTAATACACGATCATTACTGATACCTGCATCGTTATATAACTTCATTAATTTACGCGCTTTAGCTAAAGAACCTTCTTTATCAAAAGATAAACGCGCATCAACTTCAGTTGAGATACGGCCTGGGACAATTTTTAAAATTTCTAAACCGATGTTAACAGAAAGCTTATCACCTGCATCAATCACTTGCTGCTCAAGGTCATCTGATTGGGTTTTAGCCCAAGCAATAGCTTCATCGATAAGTGGTTGGTATTCAGGAATTTCAGATGCTTTTAATAAAAGACTAGGGTTAGTCGTTGCATCTTGAGGTTGAAATTTTTTGATCGCTTCAATATCGCCAGTATCAGCTACAACTGTCGTTACAGCGCGTAATTGTTCTAATTGAGTTGTCATGTTTACTTACAATCCCGATTGTTAGTGTGTTTAGTTTCGACTAGAAATGTAGGCGCATTATACAGGAAACAAGCGAAAAATCAGTCTTGTGCATAGAATCGATTTTTATTAAATAGCGCATTTATTTTAATTAAATTTACAGTTAGGTGTAACATTTACTATTTTGCATATACAAATATCTAAATTGTCGGCCGACATTCAAAAAGACACTTACACTATAGATTAGTGCCCTGTTCACTTAGTATTGTGAACACTTAATTCTTGGTTGAATTTGGGTTGTCGATGATTAAAAAGCCACGACTTTTCTTGCTGCGATATTTCCCTTTTGTGAAATAAATGTTAACTTGTTTAAAAAGCAGGCAGGGTAGCCTGGATGTCGCCATATACACAGTAAACGCCTATGATTTTGCAAAGCAAATTTTATGCAAAGAAGAAAGTACTAGTTGTTGATGACTGCGAGCCAATTCGCTCTGCGGTTAAAGGTATGCTGCAAAAAATTGGCTTTGTTAATATTCAATCGGCGATCAATGGCCCTCAAGCACTGCAAAAAGCACAAGAAGTTCGCTGGGATTTTATCCTTGTTGATTTTAACTTAGGCGATGGCAAGGACGGTTACCAACTCTTTGAAGAGCTTAAGTTTAAAAATTACCTAGCACCTCATTGCTGTTTCTTTATTATTTCAGCTGAAAACCGTCGCCCCCATGTACACGGCTTAGTTGAATTACAACCCGATGATTTTTTGCTTAAACCATTTACCTATCAAGGTATCGAAAAACGTTTTGCGCGCGCTCTTGCCAAAAAACGCACACTAACTCGGGTTTATGAAGCCATTGGCGAAAAAGATTTACAAAAAGCCATTTCAGCATGCAATGATATAATCAAAAACGATCCCAAAAACTCCATGGTGGCGTTGCGAGCTAAAGCAGAACTGCTAATTCAAGCCAATGAATTCCCTAAAGCCTTAAAAATTTACGAGAGTGTTTTAGAAAAGCGTACAACGACTTGGGCATTACTAGGCAGAGCAATCTGTAAAGTTAAACTGGAAGACTACTTTGAAGCTGAAGCGCAATTATTTGAATTGCTCGAAAGGCCAGACACCCAGCTAGAAGCATACGATTGGCTGGGTCGCATGAATATATACCGCAAAGACACAGTCACTGCTTTTGAAATGTTTATTGAAGCTGGCAAAGTTTCACCGCGTAATATTAATCGCCAACGCGCCATTGCCAATTTAGCGATTGCCAATGGCGAAACTGATGAAGCCGTAAGAGCCTACGGGCGAATTTTAGCCAACAGCCGCTATTCTGTTTTTGATACGCCTGAAAACTACTTAAATTTTGCTCGCTGTCTGTTAGATTTGTGTAGTGATGCCAATAAATTAGATGTTGCCAAGCAAATATCAAAATGCACTGAGTTAATGCAAGATATTGATAAGCGCTTTTATATAGACACGGTGCAATCGCAAGAACATGTTTTACGCGCGCGAATAGACGTATTGCGTGGCAATATGGAAAACGCACGAAAACTACTCGAAGAAAGCGAAAAGCATGATTCCCCCTACGACAGTGTTGACGATAGATTAGATAAAGCCAAAGCTTATTTCGCGACAGGAAACCTATCACGCAGTGATGAGATTATGGAATCGCTGAGCGATGTCGCCGATAAAGACGATATTGTATCGGCGACCTTACAAGTGCTAATCGATAAAGAAAAAGAGGGGCATGAAGAGTTACGAGAGCGCATTCGAGTACTCAATAGCGAAGGTCTTAAAATGTACCAAGAAGGCCAATACCCCCAAGCAGTTGAGCAATTCGTTGAGGCCTATAGTTATATGCCAAGCAATGCCAGTTTAGCGCTCAACTTAGTCCAGTCGATAACTAAAGTCGGCACCTTTTTGACCCAAGGTCATAGCCCAAAAGAAATGAAAAGCATGTGTAATAATTGCGTAAGTATTATTGAGCAGTCAGACCTGTCAGAAAACAATATGCGCCGTTACCATTCATTAAAGCCTGAACTCATGCAATTGTTATCTGCTAAAGAAGTCGCCTAAGCAAAAAAGTCAAACTCAAGGCGGCTGACATCGACCCCGCAATGCCTTACAATACGCCACTTTTTCAGCCTTTAATTTATTGCCGTGCATCGTTATCAAGATCTTATCAAACTCTTCGATTCAACCTTTTATCAAACTTATAACACGCGTCTAATTAAAGGTGATGAAGAGCCAATTTACATTCCCGCAAACCAAACTTGTGACTACAACCAAATAGTTTTCGCTCATGGTTATTTTGCCAGTGGTTTACATGAAATTGCCCACTGGTGTGTTGCAGGCAAACAACGACGTCAATTAGAAGATTATGGTTATTGGTACCTTCCTGACGGGCGCGACAATCAACAGCAGGCCGATTTCGAAAAAGTCGAGATCCGCCCACAAGCCTACGAATGGATTTTAAGCGAAGCCGCGCAATTTAATTACCGTGTTAGCTGCGACAACTTAAATGGTAGTGCTGAACCTGATCGCCATGCATTTAGACAGAAAATAAGAAACGAAGTGGCAATCATACTTGAACAAGGCTTACCGCCACGAGTTGCAGCATTGGTCGACAGCTTGGCTAAGTTTTATAACACTCAATTACCACTAAAAATAGAACAGTTTGCTAAACAAGAAAGTACAATGAATAGTAAGGCAGCCTAATGGTTAATTTAAGAATAGGATTAATCATAAACCCCTACGCAGGTATTGGCGGAGCAGTCGCATTAAAAGGCAGCGATGGTGAACAAACACGCGACAAAGCGTTAGCCAGCGGTGCAATACCCCAGGCACAAAATAGAGTCCTAACCGCATTACAGAACTTAACCCAGTTTAGCCAACATTTGCATTTTATCACCGCAAGTGGCGACATGGGTGAAAGCTGCTTACAAACACTAGGATTGAGTTACAATGTTGCGTATCAAGTGACTAATCACCCCAGCCTAGCAGAAGATACAGAAAACGCGGTTACAGCCATTTTAGCGCAACAAGTGGATATTCTGGTATTTGCTGGCGGCGATGGCACAGCTCGCAATATATATAACCAGCTTGACGAGTCTACTCCTGTTTTAGGGATCCCAGCTGGGTGTAAAATTCACTCTGGCGTTTACACCATAACACCAAAAGCTGCAGGCCAATTATTAGAAAAAATGCTGCAAGGACAAGTTATCTCGCTTGGCGAAGCTGACGTAATGGACATTGACGAAGCCTTATTTCGCCAAGGCCGAGTCAATGCTAAACGATATGGCGAAATGCAAATTCCTATGGATTTACGCTACGTGCAAGCGGTTAAATCAGGTGGAAAAGAAAACGAAGAACTGGTGCTCGACGACATAGCCGCTGAAATAATTGACCAAATGGCAGACAATCCTGATACGCTTTACTTAATCGGCTCAGGCTCTACTACCCAAGCCATAATGCAAAATTTAGGGCAAGCCAATACCTTACTCGGTGTTGATGCGGTAGTGGATCAGGCCGTAATAAACACAGATTTAACCGCCAATGACATTACACAACTGTTAAGCCAATATGATAAAGTTAAACTGGTTATCACCTTAATTGGTGGGCAAGGGCATCTCTTTGGCCGAGGTAATCAGCAATTAAATGCCGAAAATATCAAAAAGATTGGCCGAGATAACATTATTGTGGTTGCAACCAAAAGCAAAATCTCTAAACTGAATGGTCAACCACTTATTGTCGATACCAATGATACTCATTTGGATCAACAATTAGCTGGGCCTATAAAAATAATAACTGGGTATCACGACACTGTAATTTATCCGATTGCAGAACCAATTCGCTAACACATATTACGGAACACTTATGTCAGAACCTATCTATGTACAAAAAATTTTAGATCAATTAGACACCATGATGGAGTCAGAAGACGCTGACGCCCTATTTATTAGCGGTTATTTACGCGGTCAAGTGACTTACGTTGTCGGCCAGCTAGAAATCAATCAGCAACTGACAGAAAATACATTTATTAAAGAAGTAAATAAAGCGTTAGTCACGGCAAGACAATCGGGAGAGTTATCATCGCAAGATGCCGAGTTTGTCGAACAGGCTTGGGCGACACTACTAAAGTAAAACAACACAAAAGTTTCCTCTTAATACCTTCTAGCCAATCGAACAATACAGACAGAGTTGTGATCGAGGTCTAACCTCGCCAATCTCGTCTGGACTCAGGGCACAAAAATCGTTATCGTTGATTCGTGATTGAGTCAATGAAGACAAAAAGTTTTGGGTCAAATAAAAATCAATACCTACACCGCAACCATGGCCGCTATCATAGCTTGCATTATGTTAGCTACCCCCTCACCTGTTCTTGCAAAAAATAAATCGAGCCAATGTAAAATGGCTGAATCGCAATTAAAGCGCGTACAAGCCTTGCTAAAAGAAGGCACGCAAACAAAATGGGGACGCGACCTAGTTACCTACCAATCAGAGTTATTTGAACAAGTCGATTTACACTGTTACCCACAAACAGGTGTTAATGCCCATAACAAAACGCGAAAAGTGATTCGAAAAGGCAGTCAAGACAAACACCTTCTCACCTCTAGACCACAAGTTAAAAAAAATTTAGCCTCGATAAAAAAGCATGAACTGCAAGAACATCAAATTGCAGAAATTGGCCCAGCACGCAAACTAGAGCGAATATTAAAAAAATCGAAAACCTCCAAAAAATCTAAAGCTTGGCAAGCTTGGTATTCAGCACCACCTGAGTGTAAAGGCAAACTAGATATGGATATGTTTGTTTGGTGTAATAAAGTTGAACGGGCCAACAAAGCAAAATTCGACAAACTGTGGGATAAACGAAGTCAGTAAAATTAAATCACTGAACTGCACTTGCCTTGAGCGTAAAAATGGTTTGTTACAAGGTATTATATTGGCAGATAGTTAAGTTTGAAATCAATAACCCATAGACTGCTATAGTTTATAAGTTCTGGGTAACAATGAAGAACAAAAAGAAAGTAAATTTAGGTGGCAACCTCGCCAGCTACACCCCGGCACATGAGTCACTTGCTGTGGCTGCTCCCTTCCGGGCCTGACCAGATTAACAAGCTATCATTGCGAGAGAACCGACAAGGTCACCATAACGCGAAAAGCGGCGGCATTATCCATAAACCTTTAGAGATTATCAAGCCATAAATCCAAATTGTTGCGGGTTTATGGCAACAATTTAAATCCTTGCTCAAAAAACCATCGATATTAGGTTTTATATAGCTTAGCAGCGATTTTTATAGGCTAAGTTGCCGCAATTCTGCTACCCTTAGCGCCAATTAATTTTGACCTAATTTTGTTGAAGATCTGATGGAAAGCTTAACTATTCAGCCGATCACTTCTTGTGCTGGTGAAGTGACTATTCCAGGTTCTAAAAGCCTGTCTAACCGCATTTTATTGCTTGCTACGCTAGCGCAAGGCGAGACTCATGTAACCAACTTGCTTGATAGCGATGATATTCGCCATATGCTAACAGCGTTAAAGCAAATGGGGGTTGAATACTCTCTATCAGACGATAAAACCGAGTGTAAAGTACAAGGTTTAGGTGGTGCGATTAATGTTGCTGAACCTCAGGAATTATTTTTAGGTAATGCCGGTACAGCAATGCGTCCGTTGGCGGCAGCGCTTTGTTTAGGCGAAGGTGAGTTCACATTAACCGGTGAGCCACGTATGTTTGAACGCCCTATTGGTCACTTAGTTAACGCTTTACGTCAAGTCGGTGCTGATATTGAGTACTTGAAAGACGAAGACTTCCCGCCATTAAAAATCTCAGGTAAAGGTTTAACTGGTGGTCGTGTTGAAATTCAAGGCAGTATCTCTAGTCAGTTTTTAACCGCATTGTTAATGGCAGCACCATTAGCTAAAGACGATATGGAAATCGTGGTTATCGATGAGTTGGTATCTAAGCCTTATATCGAAATCACTTTACACTTAATGAAATTATTTGGTGTTGAAGTTGAAAACGATAACTTTGAAGTGTTCCGCGTAAAAGGTAACCAAACTTATGTTTCACCTGGTCGTGTATTAGTTGAAGGTGACGCCTCTTCTGCGAGTTACTTCTTGGCTGCTGCGGCAATCAAAGGCGGTACTATTCGTGTAAACGGTGTTGGCACTAAAAGTGTTCAAGGGGATGCGCGCTTCGCGGAAGTGCTTGAGCAAATGGGAGCTACGGTTAACTGGCAAGACGAATATATTGAAGTAACAGGTAACGGCAAATTAAACGCGGTTGACGTTGATCTTAACCATATTCCAGACGCAGCCATGACAATTGCCACTGCTGCATTATTTGCTGAAGGTACAACGGCCATTCGTAATATTTATAACTGGCGTGTAAAAGAGACTGATCGTTTATATGCGATGGCGACAGAACTACGTAAAGTCGGAGCAACAGTTGAAGAAGGTGAAGATTATATTGTTGTAGAGCCACCTGCTGAGTTAACTCACGCGGCAATTGATACTTACAACGATCACCGTATTGCGATGTGTTTCTCGTTGGCGGCTATGGGTAACACAGCCATTACGATTAACGACCCTAAGTGTACGGCTAAAACCTTCCCAACTTATTTTGAATTGTTTGAATCGGTGGTAGAGCACTAATTATCGAGCTATTTTGACGGTGAGCTTTAGCGTTTGCAATGCAAGACTAAAGTCTCACCCACAATAACTACCCACAATAACTAGTTTATCTGGATAGGGATCTGACTTGGTTCTTGCGCCTCTTGACTTAAGCCAATCATTTCATCGTAAGCAGTCTCGTATATCAGCACAGCGTTTGAAACATCACAACTGTGAAAACCATCTTTGATTTCTTGAATACTTCTAAAGTGCACAGGCCGTTGATGGTTATCAACCACATAACCTGACTCTCCAGCGATAATGGCTTCAACCAATAATGTGCCTCCCTCGTAAGAGTGAGCGATTAGTTGTTGAATGTTCAGTTGCTGACTGGTAATTGACTCTAATTCAAAACTCATATTTTAGCCTCGTTTGATTCGATTGCTTGATAAAGCAGGTAGCAATCAAAGTTACGTATTAAGTGTAGGCCAAGATCAAAAAAGCCGCGTTTAATCCGCGGCTTTTTGGTGAGTATTGCTAGTAGTGTTTCCAGAAAGAAATGATCAGTTGAATCACTCACATAATTTACTATCACTCGTGATGTTTTTAACCATATTTAGATTAAATAAACAACTTCAGGCTGAGCTTGTCGAAGTCTTATTACTTTCTAATTTACCGACACTTCGACTGCTTCGCGCTCAGTGTGAAAGTGATCACCAATGCTTTTAACTAATCAAAATTCAATTGAAAAGGTACTAATTAAAACTATTTATTGCGCTCTTTACTCTGATGAAATTGCATTAACTTTCTGCGCTTGCGCTGCTCACTCAAGGTCATTTTATTTGAGCGGTTTGCAAATGGGTTATCACCCTCTTTAAAGTCAATTCGAATAGGTGTGCCCATCATATCTAACGAACGACGATAATAGTTCATTATGTAGCGCTTATATGAGTCTGGCAGATCCGTTACTTGCGTACCATGAATAATAATAGTCGGTGGGTTATGTCCACCTGCATGAGCATATTTTAATTTAACACGACGGCCGCGTACCATTGGCGGCTGATGGTCGTCTACCGCCATTTTCATAATACGTGTAACAAGCGAGGTTGTGATCTTTTTATTGGCTGACACATAGGCTTCATCTATCGACTCATATAAATGGCCTACGCCCGTTCCATGTAAAGCGGAAATAAAGTGTAAGCGCGCGAAATCGATAAAACCTAAACGGCGATCAATTTCTGATTTAATATGTTCTTTGACATCATTGTCTAAGCCATCCCATTTGTTGACAACCACAACAATCGAGCGGCCAGCGTTAAGCGCAAAACCAATTAAGCTTAAGTCTTGATCACCAATACCTTCTCGGGCATCGATAACCACCAAAACAACATGGGCATCTTCAATGGCTTTTAAGGTTTTAATAACCGAAAATTTTTCGACCGTTTCGTTTACTTTTTTACGTTTACGTACACCAGCAGTATCAATAATCACATATTGTTTATCTTCCCGCTCCATCGGAATATAGATACTATCGCGCGTCGTGCCCGGCATGTCGTAAACGATAACTCTGTCTTCACCTAATATGCGGTTAGTTAGTGTTGACTTACCCACATTAGGACGACCCACAATAGCGAACTTAATTGCTCGCTTCATGAGTACTTGTTCTGCTTCTTCCTCTGGTGAAAGCACTTCATCTGGTGCGCTTTCATCTTCAGCTAACTGACTTTCTGGCTCAAATTCATCTTGCTCTGGCGGATAAATATCTGGGAATGTTTCAAGCAGGGGATCTAAAATAGTTTCAACTAAACCACTCACACCTCGGCCATGTGCCGCGGCTATTTGATAGCAATCACCTAGTGATAATGAATAAAAGTCTGCCGCATAGGAATCAGCGTCTATGCCATCGGTTTTATTAACAACTAAATAAACAGGCTTTTCTATTTTACGTAAGTGATGGGCCATCGCCTCATCACCCGTTGTGACACCCGCACGTGCATCAACCAAAAACAAAACAACATCCGCTTCTTCAATCGCCTGCAACGATTGTTGGGCCATTTTAGCATCTATGCCTTGTTCATCACCTGTGATACCACCCGTGTCAATCACAATGAAGTTGTAACCATTATATTCCGCTTGGCCATATTTGCGATCGCGCGTTAAGCCAGGAAAATTAGCCACTAAAGCATCACGGCTACGTGTTAAGCGGTTAAATAATGTAGATTTTCCGACATTCGGACGACCCACCAACGCAATAACCGGAACCATACATACCTCTCATAGCAAAACGAAACAATACCAAACCTCAATTATACGAGGCGGCTAAAAAATGGACGCGGATTATAGCAGAGGATGAACAGCAAGTAACGCCATTAACAAATCAGGGCACAAAAAAACCAGCTAAAGCTGGTTTTTTCAATTTTTAATCAAATAGATTAACCGGTGGTTGATGAAACAAGTAGGGTTCATCATTTGAAGCACTGCTTACCGTATTGCACGTGCCATCACGAATGTAATCAACTGCGCTTTGAAATAACGCATCGGTTGAGCTTGTCCAATCGCCAGCAAAGTCATGTGGGTTGGCATAACAATTAGGCATAATGCCATTTGCAAATCCACCTTCACCATCGGCATTTAAACCTTGAAAGTTAAGAGCAAATAACACAGTGTCACAAATAGGCTCTGGCACCATACCGTATGGCTTGCCACAAGTTTTGTCACCAATCAACACAACATCCATATAAGGTTTTAACCCGTTAATCACCCCTTCACTTGCCGAGCAAGTCGCATTAGATGACAATACAATAACCCGTTGTATTGAAAGTGTTTCGTTTAAAGTCGGAAAATAAAATGTTTTATCATATTCGCGAGTATGATTATTGCCGACTAATTGCTGATAAATTTGATTCTCTACTTTGCTGCCACCTATATGTGATGCCATTTGGGCTGAGGTACTCACATAGCCACCACCATTGTATCTTAAGTCTAAAATCAACTCCTGCACCTGATGTGTGGACAGCTCTGCAAAAACGGCCGGCATTTGCTCAGTTAATAACTGATTAAAGTCACTTACGGCAAGATAACCCACTTTCTTTTGGCCAGAAGCTGTCGCTACATTAACCACGCGGCTATCGTAAACCGGCTCTATCGAAATCGACTGCAAAGGTATATTTGTGAAGGAGGCAATATCACCATCAAGCTCGTAAAGCTCCATGTTATAGGACAACATTTCAGCACTGGTGCGAACAAAAGAATCTGGAATTAAAATCTGCCCTGGCCTTTTGTCCGCCATATAAGCTAACAAGCCTGCTTCACTAATACCATTGACTAGCTTAAACCGCATGCCTCGTTTAATACCGGCTTGATAAGCCGGTGATCCTTTGCGCACTGAAGCTACCCGGATCTGATTCTGTATTTTATTGATTGAAAAAGTTATTCCGGTGGACAACTCTTCTTGTTGAACAAAAACTTTTTCAAACTGTTCTTGAGAAAAAGCAACACTAAAATTATCTTCTGGTGCTTTTACCGCATCCATAACCTGACTTATGCTTGTATAGTCTTCTTTATTAAAAGTGGAAGGTAAGGCTTCAGGCCACAAATAATTCGTCTTTAAAAAGTCAAATGCCATCTGATTTTCATCAAACGGTTCATCACAAGATAAAGGCTTTTCTACCGTCGTTGGTGTTTCTGTAGCCCCTGGTGATTCAGATCCGCTTTGAGAAAGTTGATCCGTAAGACTCGTTGTTTGTTCAGGCGCTGAGCTGCCTCCACCACAAGCGGTTAACGCAAACAATAGCGAAGCAACAAGAAATGTTTTTTTCATTTAAAATCCATTTTTTACAATTAATTAATGCGGCATACTAACTCGCGTAATAACAAGATGCAATACACTAATGAAAGCCATAAAAAAACCAGCCGAAGCTGGTTTTTTACGATCCATTAAATAAGCTAATTGTATACGATGACGAAAACTAATTAGCTCCAGTTGTACCGCCAGTGCCGCCCATAGGGTCTGAACTATCACCCAGCGCCATATACCAAGCAGTCCAATCTGTTGTACCATCGAATGCCCCAATATAGTCGGTTGCCATAAACCAACTATCTACAGTAGACATATCAGTACCTGCGCCTAACAATGGCGAATCAGCCATCGGCTGATAGCCGTCTAACATCAAATTAGAGCCATCTGTAGCAAGGCTATTCATGCTGCCAGCAGTAAACCAATCACGAGCCGACTGACTACCAATATCCGTAGGCGCCCAAATCGGCGCATCTAACTCACTCGATACAGCTGTAGAAGTAAACGAAACTTCACCACTGTCAGCCCATGCTACCACTGCGTCATCATCTAAATGGATAGCTGCCCAACCATTCGAATTATTAGCCGCAATAGCAGTATTAACAAAAGTTGACTGCGTGCCATCATACAGACCAATAGCGTTACCATCATCACTGTCAGTGATAATGGTAGCATTAACAAAAGTCGGAGCACTGGTTAAGTTAACCGCATCGGTATATTCACCACTCCAACCAGAAATGGCCTGATCCATAGAACGATTGGGGGATTCGATTAAAATGTTTTGTACGCGACCATTCCAACCGTTATTCCAAGAAACCCCTTGGTTATTAACATCAGAAATCACAACATTCATTAAATCGACTGTACCACCATCTACCTGAATACCACTGCCGTTAGTATCATCAATATAGAGATTATTAATCTGAGTTGAGTCACCAACACTATACAGTTGCACACCAACACGTGAATTAGTCAATGCTAAGTAATTGATAACACCACTATTATCATCAGGATTATCACCACCGTGAACATCACCCCAGATATTACAAATCTCATTGGCTGGACATTGACTGTTAGGAGCTGCGCCATACAGATTAAAGCCATTAATATTGTCCATCACTACTGGGTTATCAGCGGTACCGTTAATATTAATTGAACTACCGCGGCGCACCTCAAAGTTATTCCAGATACTGGATGAAGTAATATAAGTCCCAGCTTCAATGGTTAATTGCGGACCTGTAGGAATAAAACCATCAATTGCTACAAAATGCGAACCAACTAAAAAGTCAGAATCAAACTCATACAGGTTATCGCTGCTTAACATCAGGTCGTCTTGTAACTCAGTCCAACCAAAACGATATTTAGGTTTAAACTCGTCATCGCGAGGGTCTTGTGCATAGCCTTCAAAATTAGCGCCAGCTAATGCTAGTGGCCCTTCAATGCGTACCCAATCATCACGTTCGTATACAAACAATCCAGTGCCGGTAAACAACGAATCTTGAACCGGTAGTTTTGTCCAAATACGATACTCAGCAGCATCAATTAAGGTTTCGGATAAGCTTAACGCGACACGCACATGGCCAATATCAGGGTCATTAAGTATTTCAACATCAGTAATCGCTGGCCCAGCAGCACCCGTTTTATCATCAGAAATACGATAAAACGCGGCATTCTCAATTTCTACCATGTCGCCTTCACCGCCATCAAGCCACGTATCATAGAAGTCGATAACAATAGTCGGTGTACCATTGTCTCCCAATGGATCATAAGCCATATGCTCTGTATTGAAATCAGGGCTAAGGCCTTCTTCACCATAATGGAATCGTTCTTCAATATAAAGCATGCCTGGCGCTAACATGTCAGCGCCCATATCATTGACTAGGCTATCTATTTCAAGTGCAAAGCGATCATGCCAATTATATATAATGAAAGATTCTTCAGATGATATATCAAAATCGATACGCACCGCTTTGTTATCGTCACTAAAAGTCGCCCGTGCAACAACTGTAAAGTTAATCCAATCTTGATCTGGCAAACTTACAGCAAATGTTGAAGGGTCAAACCCATCTACATCAAACGGCACATCACTGCGCAGCAATATCGCTTTCCAAGTATTGTAGGTATGAATATTGGTATCTGGATCTGTGTACTCCCAAGAAAAACCTACATGATGACTGTATTCCACACTGCCTTTTGTCGCCATAAATGAGCGCGTGCTGTCAGCTTCAATGGTATATAAACCACCCCACTCAGTTAGGTTATTAACGGTTAACGCACATTCGGTTTGACCATCATACGGCAAGGTTTCTACATCCAAATACAAGGTACGTTCAGCAAAGTCTTCACTGCCCATGTAATGAACATTTAGCACATCGTAATCAACTGCTGCGGCATCACCACTGACACAACTTAAAGCATAGTTACTGACATCAGATGCAAGTGTGGCATCAAGTAACACGTCGTTAAATAACACACGTAACTGCTCTGGGCCTTCTGGTGTCACTAATAACAATTTAGGTTGTTCTAAGTTCGCATCAACTCCGGCTTCCCAAGACTCTTCACTGCTGCCAAATTCAATGTTTAATCCATCAGCATCAACCGCTGGTACAAAGGTAACTTGGCTAACTGTACCTTCACCTGTGCCTGCATCAACTTCATCCACTTGCATGCGGTATGCCGTTAACTGTGGAATTTGTACTTGAATATTGGCGAACGGCTCTGGCTTATACACGATATAATCCATATTGGCATATACTTCACCGGATACATCGTCTACATATCCAAAATCATCCATGTCTGATTGACGGCGCACAATGTCAAGCATAGGGTCAAAACTTAGCCCAGCTAACTCACTCACTTTATAGTAGTAATTAGATTGGGTGCTAATTTCCACTCGGCCTTGTTCATTATCAAACCAAACCCAAAACCCTGGCTCTGAGGTTTCTAGGTTGGCAATCGTGATAGGTTCATTTTGCTCAGGAAGAATAATCTCGGCATCCAGCACATCTTGGCAACTATAGAACAGGCCATTAAGACCGATACCATTCCAAGGATGCAACTCACAATAACGCTGAACATCCATTGGCATGACGGGTGCCAACTTCAGTGTATATTGACTAGACGGTGCTAAATCAAGGTTAACCATTCCCCAATTGAACGTAATATACGAACAATATTCTTGGTTATCTAAAGAGTCACAGTTACTAGAATACGCTTGGTCAATTGGCAATGGTGTGACTGTGCCATCTTCAGCTTCTACATAGAAATTAACCGAATCGACGTGAACAGGGAAGTTAAACCACTGCTCATAATTAAAGTGCGACGGGTTAAATTCAAATGCAGGAACATCATCTTCTGGTTCAATGTCCTGATTGTCAAAGCGACCAAAGCTCAACACTTCATCCACTTGAATATCACCGTTATCCAAGTCTAGCTCAGACATAGTGCTAAATGCAGCAATGCGGTAAGCTTTAATATCAGTCGTGACTGTGCTGTCACCATCTTGATAAATAATATTTTTATCCGCGTCGGTAGCAAAATACAGCTTGTAATGTGTATCAGGCTTAAATTCAAAGTTAACAATCAAACAATTGTTAATACCCTGCTCCTGCCAAATCATATTCACAGGACGTTCGCTATCTAACGGTTCAATAACCAATGCGCTTTCTAAGCCCATTCGCTCATCGTCATGGATCATTGAGTTAAAACACATATTCACTCTATGATCTAAATATTTATTAGCTGAATCCCAATGATTTTTATTCGGCGATACCCAACCCAATTGACGAGGTGAGGTCGAGAAATCTTCTGTGCCATCAGTTATTGCATAACCATCTGCGGTAATACCACTCCAAGTAATGGTATAAGCCGTTTCTGGCTCAAAATCGTCTGAATTGATTCTAACTTGGGTGTCATTCCAATTATCAACTTCGGCATCAACATCAAGGGTTGCACCACTATCGTCAACTATCACAAACGACGCATTACCAATATGCACAGGCACATTAAATCTCAAACGAATATCGCTCGCGGCATCAATCGGTGTACGCGTTTCGCCCACTGAACTCCAAGTTAAGCGAGGTTCAAGTGTGACAAAATTTACGCTATGCATATCGCCAACATCACCCAGTGAAGTACCTGCGATCGTTTTCGCTTTATCTAAATCAATTTTAACTACGTATTCTGTGTTGTAATCTTTTTCAAAAAAGACTTGGAAGCCTTCTTTTTTAGACCATGCATCACCATTGCCAATGTAATCAAGCTCATCGTTTGAACCACGATCGTACCAACGGATATAAAAATCAGTGATATCGTTTAATGTTTCGTCTGCATTAACAGACATAACACTAACAGCATTTTCGACCGCTGCTCGGTCAACATTAGCATTGAAATAAAACTCAGGAACGGTTTCAGGGTCAACATCCATCGCACCGGATGAAGGATAAGCATCCGAGACAAAGGCCTCGACTGACTTAAATTGATAACTATGAGGCAATTGCGAAAGTGCTACCCCACCAGTTGTATTAACAGCCGTAATTTCAAGGCTATATTCAGTACCTTTAGTGAATAGTCCACCAATATTCAAACCTCTTCTGTCTTCGGTCCACTCCAACTGCAGGCCTGGTAAGGTCGGGGTTATTGTAAACGCTAAAGAGTCTGGATCGACTGGCGTGGAAAATGTCACCCTAAAACCATCTGAATCATCATCATCAAAATAGCGAGTATCTACATCCTCGTCTTCTGAATTATTAGGCGCTAGTACTAATTCGCCAATCACAATATCCCAGAACGAGGGCTCTGCTAACGCCACGCCATTAATATTAGTTGCAGTGTTAGCTAAACTAATGGTATCGCTACCTAAAGCGGGAGCATCATCGGCAATCAACACATCAACCTGCGTATCACCGTTATACCAGTTAAAGCTTAATGTCCGACCTTGGCTAGAGGAGATCGCGCTCTCCGTTAAATCAGTGTCCATTTCTTGACTAAAATCAATCGTAAGCACGGGGGCATCATACATGGTAATAAAGCGCGGCGGCATAACATCCATGTGAACATAACTGTCAACAACCACTGGCGCTTTAGTTAAGGCATCGGTTGATCCCACTTCATTACGACCTGTATCAACCGTAATTGAGGTTTGCGACGTTGAACCATCGTCATATTCCACCATGAGTTGATAATTACCAATAGGCACATTGGTAATTTCATAGTTACCGTCTTCATCCGGCACAGCCATGTAGCTAGTACCCGGAATAAAGACAAAATACCCAGGTTTTTCATCGCCCGTGTTACCAAAAACAGAACCTGTAGCGGTCAACACAAAATCAAGCGTCGTTGTCGAGCTTGCCGCGACAACGGCTTTGGCCATGGCTTTTAACGTAGAACCACCCTGCGCTTCTATGTTGTAGGTACCTTCGGGTAAATCAAGCGCAAACTGCCCAGATGAATCTGTTGTCGTGGTAAAGACACTAGGCGTTGTACTCTCAGACGCAGCCTGCACTTGACTAGACGTTGCGTCAAACGTCGAATCACTAATTTTGGTAGCACGAACGGCCACCCCAGTGCGTGAAGCTGATTGTACGTTACCGATTTTAATTTGCCCTAGTAAGCGCCCAGTGGTGATGGTTTGCTCATTGCCGCCACTCGGCGGTGTCACCACCACTGGAGTATCGGAACTAGGATCATTTACCGCTGGTGTTTGTGTATTATCACTCCCACCATCAAAGCAGCCGCTAACTGATAGTAAAAGCGAAACCAGCAGTGCCGTTTTCGTCTGTTTAAACCTATTGTTGGCTAACATCATCTTCTCCTTTTTATTAGCTAACTACTTATTCTTGAGCTTGCTCTTGAATTTGAACTCGACTTGAACTTAACGTAAATCCGTCTCGGGTCACGACTACAAAGTAATCCCCAGCTGGAATGTCAAAGAATTGATAAAATCCGGTTACATCTGATGCGGTTTGCACATCAACACTGCGATCAACATTGTAAATCTCGATTAATGCACCCGCGATAGGTGTGCCGGATGGATCTGTTACAAAACCAGATAAACTCGCCTCTTCTTCTGGCTCGGTTGGCTGGTTATCAGCTACTGGTTCAACAATAACCGCAACACTTTGCGTGGTCTGTTTTTCACCGTCAGACACTGTGAGTTTATAAATCACGACTATTTCTGCCGTCACATCAGGCGCGACGAATTCTAGCGTTCTCGTTGTGCTCACCGTTTCATCATTAGCGTTTTGCCATAGGTAAGAAACCGTATTGCCATCAGGGTCGGAAGCGACAGCGTTTAATCGAACCTCAGTACCGCTAGTAACAGTCGTTGCAGGCGTTGTGAAGACACCTGTAATTATCGGCGCACGATTTGACTGAACAAAGTAAGTGAAACTTAAACTGTTGAAATTGGCATCGTGCTTAGCATCTTCCACTGTTAAAGTCGCTGTATATTCGCCATCAGCGGTATCAACTGGCACAACAAAGAAATAGTTATTTGAATCAGTTACCACAGTATTGCCTTGGCCGTCTTGCCAGCGATAACTAATCACATCACCGTCAATATCATAAGCTTTAGCAGATAATGTTAGCCCCTCACCCGGACGTAAAGTTTTAACATCACCGATTAACTCAATCACTGCCGGAACACTGTTAGCTTTAACAATCAATTGCACATTACGAGTCGCGCTTGGTGATGGGTCGGTAACATCTTCAGTCGCAGTGACTTTAAAGGTTTGCGTACCTTGAGTCGCTTGAGAAGTTAAGGTGACTGTCGCTTTCATTGAACCATCAGCTTGCAGTGTTTGTGACGCATGCGGAACAACCTGACCGGCAATGTTAATGGTTAATGGATCACCATCTGGGTCTTTAGCAAATACTGACACTTCAACCGATTCGTTAGTACTGACCACTTTAGGATTCAAAGCCACTGACAAAATTGAAGGCGGGTTACTGACTAAATCTAACAGCAAGTTTTTGGTGGTAGTCGAGCCGGAAGCACCTGTAGCGACGCTATCACTGCCTGCACCAAATCTTGCTTGCTGACCATTATCATCGGCATAGTCAAAGCTATAATCCAAACCGATGTTCGATGCGACAGGTGCACGTAATGTGTAAACCCCACGCTCGTTGGTCACAACGGTTTCACCTAGGCTAGTGACTATAGTGACACCGGCCAATGGCGTACTAGTATCTTTTTCACGCACGGTACCTGTCACCGTGGCTGGCAAGGTATTTTTAAAGCGTAAATTAGATAACAGTACCTCAGTCGCATCAGATGGGATCACGACTGTTGCTGTGGTTACCGTTTCTTCAACATTAATGTAGGTGTCTCTATATGTTGCACTGACATTGATTTGCTGACCAGCTGGTACACTGATCCGATATTCACCATTGTTATCTGTAGTAGCACCAATCGACAGACTTGAAACCACGTCGATACCACGCAAAGGCTTACCATTAGGATCTAATACTTTACCGATAACCGTCACCACTTGATCGACAAAGGTGATACTCCCTAAATCAATATCTTGATTAGATGGTGTTAAATCAAAACTGCGTTTAGCAACTAGGCCAGAAGGTAACGTCGCATTCACTTCAACTACAAATGCAGAAGCGGCTTCTTTACTTGGCGTAGTCACAACAAAACTGCCATCTGTAGCAGCTTTAACCACTTGACCATTTTGCGCGGTGATAACGGCATTACTTAATGGGCTTACTGTACCAAGTACATCAACACTGATAACCCCAGTAATTTCGACTGGATCCGTGATCACAGTAATATCATGGGTCACATCGATATCTTGCACGACAACTTCGGTCGACGTTGAATGACGTAACTCATTTTTAATGATACTGGCTTTAATTTTTAAGGTTAAATCAGTAGCCGTATTAACCGAGTATTTACCTTCGCTATCGGTAAATACAGTTGTACCGTTACTAAATAGTAATTTAACCCCTTCAAGCGCTTGGTCATTTTGGTCACGAACAGTACCTGATACCTCGACTGTCGCGATTTCGATATCAACTTGATTTTGGCATCCTTGGTTAACACCTTGATTTGTCACACTAACATTAATTGAACGCGTAATATCAGCAAATGTAGCCGCAACCGAAATGGTTGAAAGCTTCTTAACGCGCATCGAATAACCGCCGCTGGCATCGGTCACATCGTTGCTATTACCATTGTATGAAATACCATTTGCGATAACGTCAGCACCCAAAATAGGATTACCACTGCCATCAACAACTCGGCCACAAATTTCAGCATGAGTACTAATTGGCTTATCGACATTCCACCAACTGAAATGGGTTAAAACCGCTTCTGCGTATAATGTGCCATTAACATCAAGTAAAGTGGCTTCCGATTCCCACACCCACTCACCTGTCACTTCGTTATATGACCACCAAGGTATGGTACGAATACCGGCTTCAAACTCGGCACGGTACTGAGTTTGTAATGTCGCGGGAATTTCTAAACGAGCGGTTATTGTTTCACCATCAGGCATGGCTAACTCGTTGCCATTTTCGTCTCGCAGCGTAAAGTCAGATAACACCACCGACTCTAGGGTAATCGGCGCTTGCTCTTCATTCGCAGCTGATACATCTGATAAGTCGCGAGCTTCAAAGTTACCAGGGAAAATATCGCGTTCGTTGGTAGGGTCAATCGAGGTAATATCTAATGATATATTGCTGGCGTTAGCCGATTCAGAAGCAGCAAGTACGCCACCGCGTGCAGCACGACGTTGCTTATTCGTTGCCTGTAATACTTTATCGACAAAGCTCGGCGAAACTAACAAGCTCACACTTTGATCATTGGTTGCCACCCGCAGTTGCTCTTTACCATCTTCACTGGCGACTACCACCCCACCTAGGGTAATTTTACTCAAAGGAATCGATGATTGAACGGGCTTCAACTTCACTTTTATCGAGGTTGAAGTGGTTAAATCTGTATCATCAAACTCGATAATTTTCTGGTTCGGCGCATAATGTTGGCTAGTAAAGGTAACCGCTAAACGCTTACCAACAGGTACGTTACGTAAAATGAACTGACCATCAATATCAGATGTCGTGGCGTTGATCTCTCCTTCAATAAACACGTTAACACCAGAAACAGGCTTCTTAGTGGTTTGCTCTGTAATAACCCCCGAAATAACACCGCTAAAGCCAGGTTTTTGTTCAACTTTATTTTTCAACGCCGTTGTTACAGCCGAAGTTTGGGTTAATTGCGTCTTAAGATCAGCACTACCGGCAAATATTTTATCTAATGAAAAGTGGCCAAAATCAAAATTGGGGGAGACTTGCTTGATTTCTTCAATAACAGTAGATAACTCAAGAAAACTTCTTTGCTTTAAGTCAGAAACGCCATTAGCCAGCACGCTAGCAAAGCGGCTTTCTACTGATTGACCTACTTTAGTGCCCTCGAAGATATTTTTAGCGACAACCGAGGTTAAATCAGAAACCGTTACTGATTTACCCGACTCAAATACAAAAGAATAAGTATCTTTAGTACCTGCTGCTTTAACTAAAAGTGGGTATGTCACATCTTGCTTGGCAAAAAAGGTAAATAATCCACTGGCGTCGGTTTGCGTTGTATCATTGGCTGCACTCACTGCTGCAGCCGATTGGCTAACTAACGAAACTTCAGCACCTTGTTTGTCCCAAAATGTAATTGTCGCGTTAGCTTGTCCATAGGCGTCACCGGTAAATTGTTGGTTGACTGTGTCGGGTGCCGTTCCTAACTGATGCTCCTGAATATTGGTTAAGCCATCGTTGTCTTTATCTTGATTCGCGTCATTAACTAATGGATCAAGTTGATACTGAGTTTCAAACGTATCAGGCATGCCATCACCGTCATCGTCAGTATCGGCGACATTACCTATGCCATCTTTATCTGTATCTGTCGTCTCGTTTTTATCATCAGGAAAATCATCAAGATCGTTATTAACACCATCACCGTCACGATCAGGGTCGGCGTTATCTCCTACGCCGTCGCCATCAGTATCCTTGCTCTCATTTTTATCTTCCGGAAACGCATCTACATCGTTATTAACACCGTCGCCGTCTTTATCTGGATCACTATTATCACCTACACCGTCATTATCTAAATCATGGGTTTCGGTTGCGTCAGTTGGGAATTTATCAGCATTGTCACCAACGCCGTCGCTATCGGTATCTTTGGTTTCGGTAGGATCATCAGGAAAGGCATCAGCGTTATCATCTACGCCATCGTTATCTCGGTCTTTATCAGCATTATCGCCAATACCATCGCCATCACTGTCTTTGGTTTCATTGGGATCATCGGGAAATTTATCCGCATTGTCACCAACACCATCAGAATCGGAATCTTTTGTTTCTGTAGGGTCGTTCGGAAAAGCGTCCTGATTATCAGGTACACCATCTTTGTCCGAGTCTACTTCTGTTTGAGGGGGTTCACCGGAGCCACCGCCACCACAGCTCGCTAGCCCTAAAGCTAACACAATTGCCAGCAGTCGCATCCACCGCAAGTTATTAGAAAAGTACATTGCTTCTCCTTAGTCCTTATAGCAAATAGTGCATAGATAAGTCTATGCAGCACAACCAAATACCGATTCGGTTTAATTCCGTAACAAAGGAAGCGTGCATAAAAATCAACCTCCTTGTTACAATTAACTAACAAAACTGTATGTTAAATATCCAGATATTCAAGAAAATAAAAATAATTGTCTAAAAAGTTGATGCTTTATAATTTAAAGCCATTTAAAGCCCAATTTCCCAATGCCCTTAGCCAGAGCGAGACAAAAAAAGTGTAGGGTAACGGGCAATTTAGTAAATACACCAAATGGGGTATTTTATTGATAATCGGCTTTACCTATTCTGTGATTACCTGAATATAGTCAAAGCGAGCGGGTTTTAGGGGAAGCCGTCAAAGCTACCGCATCCGTGCTCACGCTCCTTACCTACATCCATGTAGGCAAGCTTCGAGACCCCATGAGCATATGCTCTATTATGTGATTAGGGCTGCCTAAAGGGATTTAGGTAGTAGGACGACGCAGGAGCCAAAGTCGAGAGTAAGCGCAGACAATGAACCATAAAATCTGAGCGAGAAGACTATAAAACTCGATTTTATTGAGACTTTGAGTTAGGGTTTAGTACACCCTCATTGGAATTTTTTCAACAAGCGTACGCTTGCTAAGAATCAAAAGATAAAAATAAAGGGAATCAAATGACCTTCAAACAAACCAGTATCGCAATTGCATTAGCCTGCGTTGCATCCACAGGCCTTGCTGCAAAAGAGAAAAAAAAATTACCTAATTTCAGTATGGTTGGTATCGGCTTTGAACACGTCGGCTACCAAGAATCCGTAAACAACTTTTTACAGTCTGTTGGCAAAGAAGGGGCTAACTTAAAAACGGATAGTGTGGTTATTAACCCAATCCATCGCGCTGTATCCTTTAGTAGCATTTCAGAAGACTATGGATTTTATATAGCCACATCGTCGACCTTGATTAATAACTTAGTCGACGAAGAATGGAATTTAACTGACTTTGGCGCGGTACAAAATAACCAGCTACAAGTAAGTACGGCAGAACTGGAATTAAAATTGGCTTATAATTTAGATGCCGGAAGCCAATTACTAATAGGTGGTGGTTTTAATACTTATGATTTTAGTCGCTTTGGCTTTAAGTTTGCGGGTGATGAGGCAAAAAATACTGGTGGCTACAAGTTAGATAACTTTTTAAAGGATTTTACTCGCGACCGATTAATCAATGAAGGCAAACTTACCATTCCACAAATTAATGAAGAAGTGGAAAAATCAGGCTTAAAATTAGCCCCCGGTGCAGTATCAGAATCCAATGATAATATTGAGATTTCCATCGGCTATCGCTACGACACTGAACTTGCTAACGAAGCTGGCAAATTTCATTGGTTTGCAGGCGCTGAACTAAACTTCCCATTATTTTACCGCGTAATCAACTCTGAAAATGAAGAAGTCGAACACTCAGGTTCAATCGGCGATGGTTATGGCGTACAAGGTTATGGCGGTATTCGCTACTTAGTCACTAAAAAGGTCTCGTTAGATGTGGGACTAAGAGCACAAATGAGAAATCGCGCTCGAATTGATGAAAAGTTAGATAACGGTTTAACCCAAACCTTGCCAGAAATCACTTATACCAACGTGCAATACTTTTTAGGTATTAACTGGCGTCATTAATTTCCTTATTATAAATACTGAAAAAGGGCTTAATTAAGCCCTTTTTATTGCCTGATTTTCTATTTTTGAAAAACCAAATTAGAAACGATTGTGGCCGTCGTATTGGTCTTTAGTCGGTAATATTTCTTCATTACGGCGACTGCGGCGCGGCGTAATTTCATTACCCTCTTCGTCAGTGATTTTAGCGCCAGCAAACACTAATGCACTCAGCTTGCCTGATTTTCCTTGTACATATAAACGCTCACGCTCGATATAGGGTGAACTATTTAAACCATCAATGTCGGCTAAGTATTGCGCTTCGATTTTACCTGTTTCAGCATTAAACCAATGAATAAAACCTTCAAAATCACCCACGGCGAGTTTCCCTTCATGGATAACAGGAGCGGTAATTTCACGGTTAAGTAATTCAGAGCTACTCCACTTCTCTACCCCGTTACGGCGATCTAAAGCGTAAATATTACTTTGGTTATCAACGACAAATAACTCATTACCTGACGCGACCATATCAACAAAACCGGAGTAATCACGATCCCAGACAACACGGCCATTACGCATTTCCATAGCGGTTAATTTACCACCATAAGATACGCTATAAATTAACGAACCTAATACAATAGGCGTTGCATCAACATCAACCACACGCTCTAATTCAGTAGAGCCCGCAGGTTTAGCTACTGCTTGCTCCCACGCGAGCTGCCCAGTTTCGGCTAAATATACAGAAACTTTGCCGTTAGCACCGCCAACAATCACACCACCGTTGGCATAAACGGGGGAAGCCGTACCACGAATGGTTAACACAGGCACTTCTGATTCTGTCATCCATTTTTCTTCACCGGTTTCGGCGTCTAAGGCATAAACCAAACCTGAACCGGTCTGCACAAAAACTAAACCTTTATCAACCGCCGGTTTGGCTAATACTTCACCTTTAACTTTACTGCGCCAAACAACTTTACCTGTTGCTTCATCTAACGCTATTACTTCGCCATTTTCAGTACCGAAGAATACTTTTTTGTATGAAGCTACTATGCCGCCAGCAACTTTGGCAATCTCTTCATCATCAAAACCTAAAGTAACCCAGATGCTATTTTGTTGTTTGCGAATATCACTCGCCCAAACCCAGTCACCTGAAAATTTTTCGTATGCGTAGATATCGCCCGAACGAGAAGCAATAAATACTTTGTCATAACCAACAACGGGTCTTAATACAGAATAAAATTCGTCAGTACCATCCGCATCCGTACTTAGCCAAAGTTGGCCAACCGGTTGAGGATTTTTAACTACTGGAAGAGGAGCGGGTAAACTCGCAACATCATCGCTGCTAGAGCAACCTTGTAGCGTCATCGCTACGGCTGCTGTTAGCAAAATACTTTTAAGCTTCAATCGAAGTGTCATTATAAACCAACCACCTGGCTATTAACCGCTAAGTCATCAAGTTTCATTTGTAATGCTGGGTTACCTTGTAAACCGTCACTATCCGCAGCAGCTTGATATGACTCACGTGCTTTTTCTAAGTTCCCTTGTTTTAAATAAATATCGCCTTGCAGCTCACTAATTTGTGCTGAAAACGACTCAGGGAATGTTTGGTTAGTTAATGCAAGAGCTGCATCTAATTTTTCTTGTGCAACTTGAATACGCGCTAAACGATAGTTAGCTAACGCTTTAACTTCTGGTTTGCTGGCATTTTTAACAACCCACTCTAATTGAGAGGCGGCTTTATCTAACTCACCAGCTTCAACCAGTGTTTTCGCTAACATAAGCGAGGCTAATTCAGCATAACCTGAACCTGCATTATCTTTAATAAAGCTTTCAACCTGCGTTGTGTTATCCGCACTTAAGTCTTTAACGGCCGCATCATAAGCGGTTGACGCAGCTTCTTTTTTTGCAACGACTTCACCTTGATACCATTTATAGCCACCAACGCCACCTAGGCCTGCTACGATGCCGACAATAATAGAAACACCGTTTTCTTTCCAAAACTTTTTAATCGCTTCGACTTGTTGTTCTTCAGTAGTATAGGTTTCCATTATTTACCTCTGGAATTCATTGGCTAACTCTGCCGCAACAGAGTCAATTGAAATTGTTGTTTGTTGTTTTTGACCGCGAAGGTATTTAACCGTCACTTGTTTATTTGCCACTTCATCGTCGCCCAATATTAATGCCACTTGAGCGCCGCTTTGATCGGCTTTTTTAAATTGTTTTTTAAAGTTTCCGCCACCGCAATGCAATTGGATCCGACAATCCGGCATTGCATCACGTAACGCATCAGCAAACACAGGCGCTTGTAATTCAGCTTGTTGACCAGCAACAACAATATAAGCATCGACTGCGCCACGTATATCTTCAGTAAGGCCTAAAGTCTCTAAAATCAAGACTAAACGCTCTAATCCCATTGCAAAACCGACTGCTGGGGTTGCTTTACCGCCAAGTTCAGCGACTAAACCATCATAACGACCACCCGCACATACTGTACCTTGGGCGCCTAAACAGTCAGTAACCCATTCAAACACGGTTTTATTGTAGTAATCTAAACCACGGACTAATCGCTCGTTTACGCGGTACTGAATACCTAACGCATCTAAACGCGCGCGCAATTGGGCAAAGTGCTCAGCAGACTCTTCACTTAAATAGTCAGGTAAACGCGGAGCATCAACTAACATAGCTTGCACATCAGGATTTTTGCTATCAAGCACACGTAGTGGATTGGTTTCCATACGGCGTAAGCAATCTTCATCCAGCTTATCTTGATTAGCTTGTAAAAAGCTGACTAAGGCTTCGCGATGGGCTGCACGATCTTCGCTGTTACCTAACGAGTTGATTTCTAGTGTCACCTTGTCGGCAATACCAAACGCTTGCCAAAAACGCGCTGTCATGGCGATCACTTCAGCGTCGATATCTGGGCCATTTAAGCCAAATGTCTCGACACCAAATTGATGAAATTGACGATAACGGCCTTTTTGCGGACGCTCGTGGCGGAACATAGGTCCCATATACCATAACCGCTGAGTTTGGTTATAAAGCAAACCATGTTGGTTACCAGCGCGTACACAGCTAGCGGTGCCTTCTGGGCGCAAGGTTAAACTGTCTCCGTTGCGATCATCAAAGGTATACATCTCTTTTTCAACAATATCGGTCACTTCGCCGATAGAGCGCTTAAATAACTCGGTTGCCTCAACCACAGGCATGCGAATTTCGCTATAGCCATAGCTGGCTACAACATTACGTAATACTGACTCTACCTTCTGCCAAACTGGAGTTTGACTTGGTAAACAATCGTTCATGCCGCGAATGGCTTGAATATTTTTCGACACTGAAAATAACTCTTCGCTTAAACGCAAACTCTGCTATTTACAGCAGAGTTTGAAAAAATGGGAACAAAAAAGTAGCGGGATTATAGGGTGTTTAACTCTAGGTATCTAGACCTGTTCGATATCAATACGCTTAGATTCATCTAATTTACTGGCTTTTGCCCGAATATGACGCTCTAACGTATCAACAATATCATTGTTATCGATGCGCTCTTTTTGACGCTCACCACCTAAATAAAAGCCACTTTTGCTTTTAGCACCGGCAAGGCCAACATCAGATACTAAGGCTTCACCTGGGCCGTTGACTACGCAACCAATCACTGACACCGACATCGGGGTAGTAATATCTTCTAAACGCTCTTCAAGTGCGTTCATGGTACCAATGACATCAAACTCTTGACGAGAACAACTCGGACAAGCAATGAAATTAATGCCGCGTGAACGAATACGTAATGATTTTAAAATATCAAAACCAATTTTAATCTCTTCGACAGGATCAGCCGCTAAAGATACGCGCAATGTATCACCAATGCCCTCATTCAATAGCATACCTAAACCAATTGCCGATTTAACCGCCCCTGCTCTGGCACCACCAGCTTCAGTAATACCTAAATGCAAAGGATTATCAATTTGCGCTGACAATAAACGATAGGCACCTACGGCCAAAAACACATCCGATGCTTTTACACTCACTTTAAACTGATCAAAGTTTAATCTGTCTAGTATATCTACATGGCGCATAGCCGATTCAAGCAAAGCTTCCGCTGTTGGCTCGCCGTATTTTTCTTGAATGTCACGCTCTAGTGAACCGCCGTTAACCCCGATACGAATAGGGATGTTTTTATCGCGTGCACAATCAACAACTGAGCGAATTCGCTGCTCGTTACCTATATTGCCAGGATTAATACGCAAACAGTCCGCACCGTATTCAGCCACTTGTAACGCTATGCGATAATCAAAGTGAATATCTGTTACTAGTGGAACATCCACTCGTTGTTTAATCAATTTAAACGCTTCTGCTGCCTCCATTGTCGGTACAGAAACACGCACAATATCGGCACCGGCATCAGCAATACGCTGAATTTGCGCGACAGTTGCATCAACATCTGTCGTTTCTGTATTTGTCATTGACTGAACAGAAATCGGTGCATCACCACCGACTGGTACTTTACCAACCCAAATTTTCTTGGTGGGTTTACGCTTAATTGGAGACTCGTGAAACATGCTTAACTCACTAATAAATTGGGAAAATAACTTTTACACGCTTATTCATGATCAAACGGTAAACTAAATCGTGCAACGCGTCCGGCCTTAAACTGGGTCATATCAATCGTTTTACCATCAAATGTCATACTGACATTTTCAGGTGCACCCAATACAAAACTAACCGGCGCAACGCCAGAAACAGGCATAACGTAACCTTTTTTCTTAACACCATTGGCAATTTCTCGACCGGTTGCGTCCGTGATCACCAGCCAACAATCGTCAATAAAGGTTAATTCCATTGCGACGGCACCATCTGGTGTTGCAACGTTTAATAAAGCAGTTGACTGCTGCGAGCTGTCAGCTGCAATTGTTTTCGGTGTTGGATCTTGAACCAATGGTGCAGCGGAAATGGCTGTTGAACTAGCTTGCTCTTGATTAGCTAATTCTTGTTGTGGCGTCTCATCTAGCGCAACACTGTCTAATGGCTGAGCAAGCTCATCTGTACTTGGCTCATCTGCACTTGGCTCGCCTGCACTTAGTACTTTTTGCTCATCACTCGCAGATGAAGTGGGATCAGCAGCTTGAGTGTCACTCACTTGCTCATTAACAACGTCAACCAACGAGTTAAACGTTGGTGCTTGATCGCGCTGCCACCACCATAATACAAACGACAAAATGACTATCGCAATAATGATATAAGTTGCTAACATTAAGCGACTATCGTGCGCTTCACGCGAGGTACGGCGTGAAAAGCTAGTCATTTTAACCCGTTGAACTTGCGGCGCGTCAGACATGGCATCATACAAAGCCATGACGCTTTCTTCTTCAATACCGTATAGCTTGGCGCAAGACTTTAAATAGCCACGAACAAACAAAGGTGTGCCGATATCTTTGAATTGATTTTTCTCAATTTTTTCAATGATATCAATTTTTAAATTCAAGCTATCAGCCACATCTTGGCGAGACAATTTTTGTAACTCGCGTAACTCTTGCAGCATTTGTCCCGGCGTAGGCTGACTTTCTGTAAGTTGTTCTTGTTCTATTTTTTCAGTCATCATCGAGTAAGTTCAATATAAGCTTTAGTTTGAGAAGCATTTGGATAAAAGCGTACCAAGGTACGACCATATTGTTCAGCACCCATATTATTTTTAAGCTGGCTTTCAATTTGATAGCCCAACCATAAACTGCGGGCTGAACGGCCAGATCGGGTCGCTTTTTCGTAACGCTGCAAATAATTACGCGCTTCCTGTAATTGGCGCGCATCTAAGGATAATTCGGTTAATTCCATCAATGCTTTTACATTGTAGGGGTTATGTTCAAGTGCTTTTAATAAGTAACTGTGTGCTTTTTGTTTTTGTTTATTTTCCAGCAAACAGACGCCTAAATTAACATAAGTTTGCGACTCTCTTATGTACTCATCTTGCGCAACTGCTTTTAAAAAATATTGTTCAGCTTCGACAAACCGTTCTGTTTGACACAAAAATGTGCCGTAGTTATTTAAGGCATCGCCATTATCTGGATGCAGTTGTAACACTTTCAAATAAGCTTGATTGGCGTTGTCTAACTCGTTAACGGTTTGATAATAATAAGCTAAGCTAAAATGTACCTCAGGCATTTCAGGAGCATGTTTAAGCGCTGCATCTAAATTATATTTAGCCTGCGAATAGTTGCCAGCATTGATATAACGTAAAGCCAGCGCTAGGCGCGTTTGCGCGATCTCGGTCGGGTTTTGTTCCCGCTCTATTACAGGTTTTCCACTTTCAGCATAGGTTGTTTTTGTCACACAACCCGCTATGTGAGTTGCCATACCGACTAAAAGTAACGCGCCAATTATCCGCATAAAATAATAAATTAAATAGATTTAATGCTGATATTCTCGCCTTTTTCGCGTTTTTTCAACATTCGTTTTGTTCTATCTTTTACATCGCCGACTAATTGACCACAAGCTGCGTCAATATCATCACCTCGGGTGCGCCTAACTATCGTCACTAAACCATACTCCATTAACACTTTAGCAAAGCGATCAATTCGTGAATTACTTGAGCGCGAATAAGGGCTACCCGGATAAGGATTAAACGGGATCAGATTGATTTTTGAAGGTGTGCCTTTTAACACTTTGGCCAATTCATGGGCTTGGTCCATTGAATCATTAATGCCATTTAGCATGACATATTCAATAGTGACATTTTTATTGGCTTTTGAATCTTTAATATAACGACGCGAGGCCGCTAAAAACTCTTGAATATTGTACTTTTTATTAATAGGCACAATTTCATTACGTAATTCATCATTTGGTGCATGTAACGATATAGCTAATGCCACATCAATTTGCTCTTTTAACATGTCTAACGCTGGTACCACGCCTGACGTACTCACAGTGACCCGACGTTTTGACAAAGCAAAACCTAAATCATCCATCATCAACTCAAGCGCTGGCACAAGGTTTTTTAGATTAAGCAGTGGTTCACCCATGCCCATCATGACCACATTGGTAATGGGTCGTTCGTTGTTTTCTCTTACGACACCAATATCTTTGGCTACTCGCCAAACCTGACCAATAATTTCACTCACCGACAAATTACGATTAAAACCTTGTTGCGCTGTTGAGCAAAAAGTACATTCCAGTGCACAGCCTACTTGGCTTGATACACATAAGGTGGCGCGATCGCCATCAGGGATCCAAACGCTCTCGACTTCTTGACCACCTTCCAGCACCATGGCGTACTTAATAGTGCCGTCGCTCGCCACTTGCTTTTCGCTAATTTCTGGGCCTTTAATTTCACAAAGGTCAGTTAATTTCTGACGTAACGCTTTACTGAGATTATTCATCTCAGAAAAATCATCCATGCCGTTATGATATATCCATTTCATCACCTGCTCAGCTCTAAAGCCTTTTTCGCCAATACTGACAAAAAACTCTTTTAAACCCTTACGGTCAAGATCAAGTAAATTAACTTTAGAAACAGAAGCACTCATGAACAAAAACTACCTATATAAAAATCGCGGCGAATTGTACAGTTTTTAGCCAAAAATTCAATATTGGCTTTATACAAAAAAGGCCGCGCAGTATACAACTGCGCGGCCTTTTTATAAATGGTTAAATCTATTTTATACGACTTCGCGACGCGGACAAATTTCGCTATCGGTAAAAAAGAAGGCAATTTCACGTGACGCCGTTTCAGGCGCATCAGAACCGTGACAAATATTACGATTAGTAGCCGTTGCAAAATCAGCACGAATAGTGCCACGAGCCGCTTCATCTGGGTTGGTTGTACCCATAATTTCACGGTTAGCCGCTATTGCATTTTCACCTTCTAACACTTGTACCATAACAGGACCAGCTGTCATAAACGCAATTAAACCATCATAAAAAGGTTTGCCTTTGTGCTCAGCGTAAAAGCCCTCTGCTTGCTCCGTTGTTAACTGCAACATTTTAGCAGCAACAATTTTTAAGCCAGCTGTCTCAAATCGACTGTAAATAGTACCGATTAAGTCTTTTACTACTCCATCTGGTTTGATAATAGAAAGTGTGCGTTGAATAGCCATATGAATATTTTCCGATTAGTCAAAGTAAGTCGTGAAACGAAGCTGAGAATTTTTTTAACCTTCCCTGTTAAAACGAACATATTGAATGTTAAGAAGGATAGCGCGTTGCAAAATACGCCAACTCCGTTATTGTTATCCAAGAGCATGCCATGCTCCTAGGGAAATTAACAGCCTATACTTATAACGATTTGCACAATCCTTATCTCGCTAACATATTGTTTATCAAATCATAAATATAGTCTTCTCGCTCAGGTCTTATGGTTCATTGTCTGCGCTTACTCGCCCCAATCACATAATAAAGCATATGCTCATGGGGACTCGAAGCTTGACGGCTTCCCCTAAAACCTGATCGCTTTGACTATAATCTTTAACTCAATGTCGGCGTTATAGCGTTCCATAACGTGACTAAGCCTAAATTTCATAACAAATTCACTTGCTTTGACACGCATACCTAGTTAGTTTTATAACGTTTTCTCTCACATCAATATCACTTCACATCAATCAAATTTGCATAGGAACAAGGTTATGGATCAAATAAACCAATGGTTTTCTAACAACCAAGATATGGCGGCTGATTGGGCCATTAATATCGTTATTGCAATCGCCATTTTTGTTGTTGGCCGTATTATCGCTAAATCAGTCGGAACCTATACCGCTAAAGGGTTCGCTAAAAACAATGTCGACGCCGCTGTCGCCAGTTTTATTAGCAATATTGTTTACGCACTTATTCTTGCCGCCACCGTTTTAGTTGCTTTAGGGCAATTAGGTATTGAAACAACATCATTTGTCGCCATTCTCGGTGCGGCTGGTTTAGCCGTAGGTCTCGCGTTAAAAGACTCGTTATCTAACTTTGCCTCTGGCGTTTTAATTATCATGCTACGCCCTTTTAAAGCCGGTGATTATGTCGAAGCCGGCGGTGTCGCAGGCTCTGTGCAAAAAATTGAAGTTTTTTCAACCACGCTTAAAACGCCAGATAATAAAGTAGTGATCGTACCTAACGCATCTATTACGGGTGGTTCAATCACTAACTTTTCGCGCGAAGAAACCCGTCGCATTGACCTAGTAATCGGTGTGAGTTACGACGCGGATCTAAAGCAAACTAAGCAAGTATTAATTGAACAAATCGAAGCTCAACCGCTAGTATTAAAAGAGCCTGCTTATACCGTTGCCGTTTCTGAATTAGGTGACAGCTCGGTTAACTTTGTTGTACGCCCTTGGGTTAAAACCAGTGATTTTTGGAAAGTTAAATTCGCACTGGTTGAGAATATTAAAATTGCCCTAGACGATGCCGGTATTAATATTCCTTACCCGCAAATGGACGTTCATATCAAAAAAGAAGACTAATTCATTCGCTAAATTGGTGACGGCAATTGCGCCGCCACCTACATCTATTTTTATCTATATTTTTCAAACATTTGGAATCAATCAGTAAGGATCCTCAAATGAAATCAACATTAACAATGATTGCGTTATCTGTTGTCGCATTAAACGCGGTAGCAGAAGAAGAAAAAAGCTGGCAAGCCAGCGCTGAGCTAGGTGCTATTTTCACTTCAGGTAACACAGAAACGACTTCTATCAAAGGTAAAATTGATGTCAAACAAGAACTAGAATCTTGGTCAAATCAATACATTTTTGATGCATTATTAAAAGAAGACGAAATCGAAAGTAAAGACAGTAACAATAATACCGTCAAACAAACGCAAAAAACGGCTGAAAAATACTTTTTGTCAGCGCAAGGTAACTACAAGCTTAATACCAAAGGCTCATCACTATTTGTATACGGCTCGCACACTGACGACAAATTTGGTGGTGTGACCAAATACAGCACCATATCGGCTGGTTATGGCCAACATCTTTATAAAACTTCAACTAGCTTACTAAAAGCAGACATCGGTCCGGGTTATGTTTGGAGCAAACAAGCTGATAAAACGGACGGCACTGAAGGTAAAGAAGATAATTCAGGTATCATTCGTTTATCCGCTGACTACCGCTGGAAAATAAACGAATTCGCGACCTTTACCCAAGCTGTTAGTTTTGAAGTACCAACCGACAGTGATAAAAACCGTCGTAGTAAGTCTGTTACAGGTTTTGCCGCTAAAATCAGTGAGTCTATGCAAATGAAGTTAGGCTTAACGGCAATTAATAACTCAGAAGTCGTAGAAGGCCGCGAAAAAACCGATATTGAAACAACAGTGACTGTGGTTTACAACTTCTAATTAAAACTGTTTATCGACCTAAAAAGCAGGTCTTAGACCTGCTTTTTTGTTAACTATTTAGTATCTTAACCAGCGGGTTTCCAACCATTTAGAGCTTTGATGTAGATAAGATACAAGACGAGACTTGCCTTCTGAACCCTACTTTTGGATCCTGGATGAATTGCAGGTACTTAAGATTTGTCTGGAAGTAAATTTTTAGTTTTGCTCTTTCGGACAGAAAAATATGCAGGTTCTGCAAGCATAAATGCTCGCCCACCAAGGAATTTAATACTTTAATCAACCCAAGGGGTCCCCGCCTGTTTACAAATCCTTAGCGCTGAAAATGAATTACAGGCTAAGTAAAAGACTATAACTGACAAGCTTGCCAATAAATACTGGGCTGCCAGAATTGATTACCTACCTGTAATTGCAAATTAACAGCCGATGGCGCTTGCTTTAAATCGGCTAAGCGTCCAGTGAAAGTGGTATCGGCTGAGTGCCAGCTTTTTAGTTTTAATCCTAAGGTTTGTTTGTCTTGCGACACACTTTCAACCACGGCATGTAATTGCACGCTTGAGTAATAGCGCTTATTTTTAATTTGATAATCGACATCTACATTATCTCGGCAAACTAAATCACCTAAGCTGTAGTCAGCATCCAACACCGCGGCTTGCATCACATGCGGGTTTGGTTTTACATCCGTCCCATCCGTTGTGATTGAAGTTTCTATCTCTGGCTGTTTCTCTGCCTCATTCTCGGACTTGTGTGGTTTAGCTGAAGATTGTGTTGTGGCTAACGAAGCTATTTCTGCCGGTTTAGGGCTGGCGCCTGCTAACCAACGCGGTTTATTAACCACAGCCACTTGCTCACTAAATTGCTGTTTAGCGCCTATCGGCGACACTTGCACAGTGGCGTTTTTCGCTTGAATAATTTTCGGTACGGGCTTTTGAATTTCGGACTGAGCTACCGCGTTAACTGGGGCTGGCTGTTGTGCCTGAGGAAGTAATTGACAAGCAGAAAGCGTAAAACAAGATAATAGTAAAACAGGACGAAACATCGAAGTTAACAAGCTTAAAAATGAATTTAGCTATGTTAACCCCGATTTATCAGTGCAACAAGATTAACCTTGCGTCGCTTGAATAGCCGTAAGGGCAATCGTGTAGACAATATCATCGACCAAAGCGCCGCGAGACAAGTCATTAACCGGTTTAGCAATACCTTGCAGCATAGGGCCAATACTGACTAAATTTGCACTTCTTTGCACAGCTTTATATGTGGTGTTACCCGTGTTCAGATCAGGAAAGACTAACACATTAGCTTGGCCCGCCACTTGACTGTCCGGTGCCTTTTTAGCCGCGACACTCGGCATCACTGCCGCGTCATACTGCAAAGGACCATCAATCGTTAAATCTGGACGTTTTTGCTGTGCAAGGTGGGTCGCCAAGGCAACTTTTTCTACATCAGCCCCTGCACCTGAGCTACCTGTACTATAACTCACCATTGCCACCTTAGGTTGAATGCCAAAGGCCGCTGCTGAATCAGCTGACTGGATAGCAATATCAGCCAATTGCTCAGCACTGGGATCAGGATTAATTGCACAATCACCATAAACCAATACTTGATCAGGCAACAACATAAAGAATATTGAAGAAACAAGACTAGCGTCTTTCGCCGTTTTCACTATCTGTAAAGGCGGGCGGATGGTATCCGCTGTAGAGTGCACCGCGCCAGAGACTAATCCATCCACTTTATTAGCGGCTAACATCATAGTCCCTAGCATTACATTGTCTTGTAATTGTTGGCTGGCTAATTCTGGTGTCATCCCTTTATGCTGACGCGCATCAACTAACGCTTGAATATAATCATCAGCTATCGCTTGTGGATCTACAATATCGACATAACCATTTAGCTCTACACCTTGCTGCAACGCAATGCGCTCAATCTCTTGTTGGTCGCCTAATAGCACACAACGGGCAATGCCACGTTTGCCACAAATAGCAGCCGCTTTGATTGTTCTTGGTTCATTACCTTCGGGTAACACAATGGTTTTACTCGCTTGGCGCGCTCGTTCAGTAAGCAAATAACGAAATGCCGCAGGAGATAATTTATTGCGCTGTAACCCAGATTTATTAGCCAATCCCTGCAACCAGTTTTTATCAAAACAAGATGCCAAATGGTTGTTGACCTTTTCAATGCGCTGCTCATCATCAATTGGCACTTCAAAATTAAACTGCTGTAAATTAATCGCAGTTTGCCAAGTATCTAACTCAGTTAACAGTAAAGGTAACCCTGCTTGCAAAGCTTGATCGCACAGCGACATAATTTCAGGTTGTGGCTTGATACCACCAGTTAATAATATAGCGCCAATTTTAGTCCCGTTCATCGCAGCTAAGCAGGCGGCAACAATAACGTCATTGCGATCCCCAGGGGTCACCAATAAGGTATTGGCATTAAAATGGGTCACCATATTAGCAACCGTACGCGCACAAAAGTTAATAGAGCGTAAACGTCGGTATTCCATATCGCCTTGATTAAGCACCTCGACTGGTAAGCTCGCGAGTAAATCTTTCACCCTTGGCGCAACCAAATCGAATTGCCAACCAATCGTTGCCAAAATCGGCAAACCTTTATTTTTAAACAAAGGTAACTCGCGGATGGTTTGGCTAACTTGCTGGTATTTTTCGCGAGCCTGCGCTTTCGTTTTGGCACTGTTGTCTAAAGCCAAACGCCCTTGCTGATCATCTGGCATACCGACTTTATTAAACACACACCCTAAAACGTGCTCAGCACCAACCCCACCGTAATTGCCGATGGCAATATCTATCATGTCCTGCAAATGGCAATAACTATGCTCATTTGGCGCCGCAACAAAAATGACATCCGCCCCTAATGCCGTCGCGATAAGACGATTGATACGGCTTGCATAGGCCTGACCACGTGTATGCACTAAGCCTTCGAGTACAACTAACTCATTACCTTGAAACTGCGACTCATAACGCCCGACTATTTGTTCCAGCAGTTCGTCATCATTACCCGAACTTAACCACTGCTCAGCTTGCAAAATATCAAATGGTTGGGCGGTTTTAACGACACCGCTCGCGTTAATAATAGCCGTCGACTTTTCCGGCCCCGCATCATCATCTCGAGGCTGAGCTATTGGTTTAAAAAAGCCGACATTCAGTCCTTGCTGCTCCATAGCCCGCACTAAGCCCATACTCACCGACGTTAAGCCGACATCCATTCCAACCGGCACCAACATAATTGCATGTGACATAAGAAACTCCTTTTAGTTAATTTGGCTAACACTATTTTGACGAACATTATTTTGATGAGCATTAACCTGACTAACGCGTAATGCATCACCCGCGATCACGCGTTCTTCATTGGTTGGGATCACTAAGGCAGTGGTAGACTGAGCAAGGGTAATTTGTCCAGCTTGCCCAGCCACTGTGTCTTGGTTGGCAGTTTCGTCCAGTACAAAACCCAGTAAGCAAAGTTGGTCTAATACCCGTGCGCGAATAGGTGCGGCATTTTCACCAATGCCGCCGGTAAATACCAAGGCATCTAAACGCCCTAAAGGTACGGCATGAGCCGCGATTGATTTAGCTAATTGATAACAAAACACATCCAAGGCCAGTTTGGCTAATTCATCTCCTTGCTGTTCGGCATGTAATAAAGCTCGGCAATCATTACTGTGCTGCGACAATCCTAATAAGCCACTTTTCTTATTAAGTAACTCATTAACTTGTTGGCTAGTTAACCCCAAGTTATCCGTCATAAAATGTAAAATCCCTGGGTCTATGTCGCCACAACGTGTGCCCATCACTAATCCGGCTAAAGGGGTTAACCCCATACTGGTATCAACACTCTTGCCTTCTTTAACCGAAGCCAGTGAACAGCCGTTGCCCAAATGCGCTGTCACTAAACAAAGCTTATTAGCGGGTTGCTGCAATAAATTAGCGGCTTGCTGAGCAACATATTGATGACTCGTGCCATGAAAACCATACTTACGAACTCCATGATCAGTATAGAAATTGCGGGGTAAAGCGTAAGTAAAGGCTTGCTTAGGCATGGTTTGATGAAATGCCGTGTCAAAAACGGCTACCTGAGGTAAATGCGGAAACGCCGCTTGCGCCGCATTAATACCAACCAAATTTGCCGGATTGTGTAAAGGCGCGAGTGGGTTTAACGCTTCTATTTTTAATTTAACCGCCTCATCAACTAACACAGAATCGACAAATGCTTCACCACCATGCACCACTCTATGCCCCACCGCCTTAATACTTGAACCTAGCTGTTGCTTTTCAATAATGGCGACCAATTTATCGATAGCCTTTTGATGATCCGCCACTTGATGATCAGTCACTTGGGACAAGGAACACTGGTGTTTATCACCTTGTTGACGATAAATAAAACGAGCTTCGTCAGTTAATAAACATTCAGCGAGTCCTGACAAAATCTCATTCCCCGTTTGTGGGTCGATTATTGCAAATTTGAGCGATGAGCTACCGCAATTAAGTACCAATGCATAGTTGGCGTTTAACATATTGTGTCCTATGTGTGAGAGGATTTGTTACTTTAAGTATGTTAGTAGGCTATAAGTAAAAGATGCTGATACAGATCAAGTGCGGTGATGAGAAAGTCAAATAAACCAATTTGGAAAATGTGAAAAATTGTTAACGGCAGACATATAGCACTAGTAATTTCACCATGTCTACACTAATCTAACGCCTCTTTACATTTTTGAAGTAGTTTTTACCTATGATTTACAACTCGATATCTAAATTTTTAAAATTTTCTGCTGTAGCAACAGCTGTTATGTGTGCGTCTGCCCAAGCCACTATTGTAAAAATAGAAACCAATATGGGCGATATCGAGGTTAACCTCTTTGATGAGACCACTCCGAAAACAGTGAAAAATTTTTTATGGTATGTAAACAACGGGGATTACGACAATGCCTACTTTCATCGCTCTGTGCGAGATTTTATTATTCAAACAGGTAGTTTTAGATTCAGTCAAGAGAATGATCAAACAGAGGAAAGAACGAACCCTATCGCTACCAACGATCCTGTAGAAAATGAACCTATATATTCTAATATTGAAGGGACTATTGCGATGGCCAAAATAGGAGGCCAAGAAAACAGTGCAACCGCAGGCTGGTTCTTTAATCTTGATGATGATAACGACGATATTTTGGACACTCAAAATGGCGGCTTTACCGTATTTGGTCAAGTCGTATCCGGTTTAGATATTGTGCAAAACATGGGCGACGTCGATATTTATAAAGCTGGTGGGGCTTTCGATGAACTGCCTTTGCAAAACTACGACTCAAACGAAGCTGCCACTCGCGAAAACTTAGTGATAATTAATAAAATTAGCATTATTGACCCCAGTGAAGACAGTGCTAAAAATTTATCACCAGTAGTAAACACCGAAATATACGAATTAAATAAAGAATTAATCACTAATACTAAATCTGAGATAGAAAAATTTATTACAGAAGTCGAGGGTTATAAAACAGCTGCTGAAACAGCTAAAACAGCAGCAAGCTCTATATCATCTGAGAAAGCTGAAATTGCAGATACCGCACTCACAAAAATAGAAGAAACCATAACGGAGCTAAATACTTATCTCGCACCTGCTGAACAGTACATTGCAGATTTGCAGGCTGCTGAAAACAACAACGAAAATGTATTGTCACTAATACCCATTCGAGTAGAAGCTATGTCTACATACAGTGATGCTTTCGATGCAAAAACAGTGGCAAAGAATCAATTGGAGATTGCCCAAAACGCGGCTAAACAAGAAGATTCAGGTGGCGGTTCACTATCAGCATTACTGATCGCCGCTTTTGGTCTGTTAATTGGTCGTCGTCGCTTATCTAAGCAACCGAGATAAGTAACTTAACCAAGGCAAGATAACTAATAAGTAAAAAGCCGGACAAGTCCGGCTTTTTTAACAAGCTCTGCAAGCATACAAGATTTTGTTCCCGACAAATCTTAAGTACCTGCATCCCTGCAGGCAAATGCTCACCTACCCGACTTTAATAAACAGTCGCGCTATCTCGAACACTGTTGCTTGTCGGATTTAAAAAATTCGATATTGGTAAACTGGTTATTTACTGCTATTAAGCAATAAGGGTAAGTAATAGCTTGTGTTACATCACATAAAATGGGAGGAGATACCTCGGTATAATATATATTCAGTGTACTGGCTTTAACCACAAAATTATCAAATTCTAGCTTGTAACCGGATGATGGTTTTAGCCCTAGATGCAAGGCAACAACCTGCTGTTGCGTGAAGTCGATGGTCGGCGGTGTTTCATCTAAATTTAAGTCACTATTGGCAAATACATGTAAATAATTATTCTCATCAGTTATCACCTGCTTGGTTTCAACTTCCATCGTTGTATAACCAGCCACTGCAGGGCATTTGATAACTTGTATCAATCCTTGTTTAACCGCGGTTTCTAAAGCATTAGGTATTTCTTCATTCTCTTTGGCTTTTTCTTTATTACGTCCGTTGTCGTTCGAATGACAAGCTACAACTAAGAAAGCCAATAGTGTCGCTAAGATTTTATGTGTCATGTTCAATTTCCTTTTGCTATGTTAACTGTATTGACTCATGTTTTTAGAGTCGACTAGTAATATACCCCTTAAAAATAAAATAACCCCCCTAAAACGATGACACTAACGTTCGATTAGGTTATTCGTTAGCATTTCGCCCTAACTCAAGTACACTCATTAAAGGCTTATGTAACGGAAGATAATCAATGAGTATTAGTCAAATAATAATAGGCTTAATGGTGCTATTAATTGTTGGTTTAATTATAAAAGGGGTTAAAAATCACCGGCGCTACCACAGCATTAAACAACGTAAAGACTTTATTAATAGCTATTCATTTCCCGACGCAATTAACAGCAAGCTGAAAAGCAAATACTCGTTTTTAAGCGAAAAAGACTTAAGCCAAGTGCAACAAGGGTTACGAGACTGGTTTTATGTGTGTAATGCAGCTTGTAACAAGCCAGTGTCTATGCCGTCTCAAGTAGTGGATGATGCGTGGCACGAGTTTATTCTGTATACCAAACTATATGCAAAGTTTTGCCAAGGGGCATTTGGTCAATTTTTACATCACACTCCCGCCGAAGCGATGCTATCGCCAACCAAAGCACAACAAGGGATCAAACGCGCTTGGCGTATTGCCTGTAAACGCGACAAAATCAACCCACATAAGCCAAGTCGCTTACCCTTATTGTTCGCGATTGATAAACAATTAAATATTCCTAACGGCTTTTACTACAGCAAAAACTGCACGCGCAGCAAAAACAACGAACAGTGCGCTAACAGCATCAGTTGTAGTAGTTGCAATACAGGTTGCGATGGCTATATGGATAGCGCAGATAGTAGCAGTACTAGCGATAGTGGCAGTGGCTGTAGCAGTTGTGGTGGCGGAGACTAACCCGCTGTATTGATAGCACTACATGGAAATCCCTACATGAAAAGCTCAGCCACTAGATGATCAATTCACGCGCTTTACCAGCGGTGAAAAAAGCTTAACCACAATTGGTTTTCATCTTGCCCAATTTGCGGTAATACCCGCGCCAATCCATAGTTGATATTCAAGCCAACTAAGCTCGGTAAACCAAAATTAAACTGCTTATTACCGGCTAAACCAAAACTGTCTATAACATGTGTTAGCTTATGTCTTTGACTAAAAGCCGATATTTCGCCAAGCGCGACCGTTAATTTTAGGTTTTGATATTTATTGCCTTGTAAACTCATAAAAGGCAACTCTGGGGCTAATATTCGGTTTAACTGCTGGTGAGGCGCAATTAAGTTAGAGGCTGCACCACCTAAGCTGAGTAAGGTTAAGTCGTCATCCGGTGAACGATATTGCTGTTGATAACTTAAGTGGGTTTTTACTCGACGCCACTGGCCAAACAAACTCAAGTTAGCGTCATAACCTTGCCAGTCGACACTGTCTGTGTTGCCTTGATACACAGCCAATTCGCTGCGCTGTCTTATACGCCATGTATTCGCTCGATAATGCCATGCATAGTTGCCAGAAACACGCGCCGCTTGTGTATCCCTATTGGTGGTATCTTGCTCAAATTGCTGCCAAAAGTATTTAGCCTGCCAACCATAATCATGCTGACCATTAATAATCTGCTGACTTGCAGATACAACAACCCCAGTCTCTGTTATCTGACCAGCTATTGCACTCGTATTCGAGTTAGCTCTCACTAATTCTGAGCCTTGGTTATCTGGGTGCATCTGCCAGTAATAGCCATGAGCATTAATATCAACCGGCATAGTCCGCCACTTCAAGTTGCCGCTCACACCTTGTAAACCTTGCTGTTTACTACTTTGTGTCGCGTTGATCTGCCAGTCTAATCGTTGCAATAAATCAACATTGCGATAACCAATTTCGCTTAAATGATAGCTTGCCCAATTAACCGTAGCCGCTAACATGACACTGCCTTCTCTAACCCCTAAACCGTAATCCTGAATATTGCCTTCTATTGCTGTAGCGCTAGCCATGGCCTTAGGCATGACATGCTGCCTATCAACATTGGCTAATTCAACGCCCTGCTCTGCTTTGCCAAGTACGCTGGTGACAGCGAGCGTTGGTAGGTCAAGTGCGACTATGTCTTGCCCTGTACTCTTGCGAGCAAAAGCCAGTAGCGTATTGTCATTTAACTGTGTTGGCCAATGTAAATCTAAATCGCCACTGGTTAATTGCTCTACCTGCTGGCTTTGCACATTCACTCGAAACAATTTGGTTAAGCTTTGCTGACTGGCTGTAAAGTAAATTGCTTGGCCGTCTAAACTCCACTGCGGATAAGATAAAAACTGACTACTGTGCGGCAAAGGTATTGCGGCGTGCTGATTGGTGACTCGATCAAACCAATACAATTGCCATTTATTGTTTAGTTCAAACTTTAAGTAAGCCAATTTTGTGTTATCTGGGCTTAACTGAGGAAAATCATACACGCGCCCTAGCTGTTTATCTGTAATAACACTGACCCTAGTTGATGCAAGATCTGTCACTGAGTTAGCGTGTAAATCAATATTAAACGCTATGATCTGCGAATAGCCTTGTGTCGCTTGCTCAGCAAATAGGGTTATTGAATGCGGCTCTTTCTCATCTTCATTAGCTGAATTAATCACATCAAACCGTCGAATATTAAACCCTAACGTATGCTGCTTTACCTCGTCGGTGTTGATATTCCAAGAATATATATCCGTCGTATTATGCGCTTTTTTAACTCGTGACAGGGCGGTAAATAATAATGTTTGGTTATCTAACCATACGGGGTTAGATATTCCCCAATAGCTAACACTGGGTAAACTCGCCTTTTGTTGGCGTTTAAACACTTCGGGCGCCACGTCTGCTATATCAAGTGGGTCTCGCTTTAATAATTGTTCTTGTTGTTTAGCAAATTTTTCTTGCGCTTGCTGGTTGTCTTTAGTGTGAAAGACACTAAGTTGCCAAGTCTTTTTAACTCGGTTTAGCAAGGCAATAAACTCACCACTAGGGCTAATAGCGGGGGAATGTGCCGCTTGATTTAAATCTAACCACAACTTAGCTGGTGTTTTATCTAACTCTTGATGACGAGCCAACGTTTTTTGCGTATAAGCCACAACAAATTTACGATATAACTGTTGGGCAGATGCGTTATAAACACCTTTAAAGGCTTGATCAAAATTACGCTTTTTAACTGCTACGGAACGCGTCCAAACATGATCTAGCTTATCAGCGCCATATTCTTGCTCTAGCCAATACATAAACCGCGCCCCAACAATATAAGCAAACGATCCTGCCATGTAGCGGTGATCTCGAGCATTTAACTCGCGATACTGTGGAAAAGCTCCCTCTACGGTTAATTGGCTTAAAAAAGCGTCCATATTGTCATCAAATAAACGTCCGCGTCCTGTCAATTTAGATTCCATCAAGGTCGCATAACCTTCGGCAACCCAACGCGGCATGCCAGACTGACTGACATCAAATAAATCCCAAGCTCGGCGTAACTTATCTAACCATTTATTGCGACTTGGTTGACCTAGATGCACCAAGTGCACATATTCATGAACAGTTAATAATTGTTGCCAGCTTGGTGCATTAGACAAGGAATTCGATTGAGGTGGCGTAACAAATAATGTCATTAAAGGGCGATAAGAAGGTGAAATAGCAAAGCCATTCGCTTGGTTATTGTTCTCGATTACCAGCACTTGCACCTTGGGAGTTAACTGCCTATTTTGTTGTTTTAATAGCAAAGCGTGAGCAGACTCTAATTCTTTGCCCGCAATGATCGCCCAATCACGCAGTGGAGCAGTAAAATGAATAATAAAATGAGAAGTTTCATAGGTTTGCCACTGGTTATCTTCATTTAATGCTAGTTGAGTGGCGCTAACATTGGCGCTAAAAAAACAGGCAAACAAAAGCAAAAAAACAATACGCAGTTGGCGATAAAGAAACATATATAAGCATCCTATTTAAATTATTATGGTTCCGACGCTGCTATATAGGCTTTATACGAATAGGCTGTCAATCCAATACGACAAATTGATTCTATGAATAGATGAATTTGTGCCAAAAAATTCATCAACTGCCTATTGAATCGCCGGCAATTAGACATATTATGTCGATAATAAAGATGATTTTTGCGGAGCAAATATGAAACGTGTCATTTTATTTCTATTAACCAATATCGCGGTGATGGTCACCTTAAGTATTGTGTTGAGTATTTTGTTTGCTGTTTTGGGCATAAATAACCAAAGTACGGGTGGCTTGTTATTAATGGCCGGCGTATTTGGTTTTGGTGGCGCTTTTATCTCGTTACTCATGTCTAAATGGATAGCAAAACGTTCAACTGGGGCTTATGTTATTGAGCAGCCACGTAACGCGACCGAACGCTGGTTGGTTGATACGGTGCGTCGTCAAGCGCAGCGCGCCGAAATCGGCATGCCAGAAGTGGCGATCTTTGACTCGCCAGAAATGAATGCGTTTGCCACAGGTGCTAATAAAAACAATGCCTTAGTTGCCGTTAGTACTGGCCTACTAGACAATATGGATCAAGACGAAGCCGAAGCCGTGCTTGGTCACGAAGTTAGCCATATTGCCAATGGTGACATGGTAACCTTAACCCTGATCCAAGGCGTGGTTAATACCTTTGTTATCTTTTTAGCCAGAATAGTAGCCGGCATTATTAGCAACGCAACGCGTGGTAATAATAGTGATAACTCAGCCGTTGGTGGTTTTGCTTACTATGCGATTGTATTTGTGCTGGAAATTCTGTTCGGCATTTTAGCCAGCATGGTAGTGGCTTGGTTTTCGCGCCAGCGTGAATACCGTGCCGATGTTGGCGGCGCAAACTTGGCCAGTCGTCAAGGTATGATAGGCGCACTGGAAAAACTCAAGTACTCACAGGAAAGCCGCTTAGAAGGTTCCATGATGGCGTTTGGCATTAATAACCGCTCGCGTTTAGCCAGTTTATTTGCCAGCCACCCGCCGCTAGATGAGCGCATTCGCGCATTAAAAAGTGATAGTTAACTTGAAGCAACATAGCCTGCAAGGATGCAGGCTATGTAGTTAGGCTATTTTAAAAGCGGATGATCAGCTGGTAGCTTTTTCATGATCCATGCGACTAGGCGCTTTTTAATATTTAAGGTGTTTTCTTGATCTTCCGGCAATGCCACAATCAACTTATCTTGCACAAATAAACGATAAATACATTCAATTTTTTGGTCGGCTGAATCAGTCGGGCCAAAGGCTTTATAACCACGATTAGCGGCGTAAGATTGCCCAACCTGTAGGGCTTTTTTGAGTAATTCCTTTTCATTTTTGACTTTTTTCATCTTGTTCCCGACCTTGTTATTATTGGGTTATTTTCATTAAACGTAAATCAATTTGCATTACCGCATTAGGGCCTATCTTACTGCCATTACCTTTTTTACCCCAAGCTAATTCTGGCGGGATCACAAACTCATAACGACTACCCAACGCCATCAGCAACAAACCTTCTTGTAAACCTGGAATAGCCTCAGCAATAGTAAATTCATCGGGTAATCCGGCTTTATAGGTATCGGCAATACAAGTGCCATCAGCTAATAATATGCGCTGATTGACCACAACCGTGTCATCAAATGTCGCAAATTGTCCATCGGCGTCTTCAATTATCCGATACATTAACCCAGAGTCTAAGGTGACAACATCATTTTTATTTTGGTAACGAGTTAAAAACTCTTCGGTATTTTTACGATTAGCTCCTGCTGATCCCTTTGATGTTTTTTTGGTTTTGCCTTTTGCCATAGTCATCTTCATTTGTTTTTGCTAAGTAGCAATTATACCAATAAAGCCAAGTAAATCAGAACCCAAGACACCGCCAGCAACAAACTAATGATTGCTCATCAGTGAAATTACAAGTATGATTCTTATAATTTATATATACAAAATGTCATTTTCAATTACGGAATTGGCTAAATAACCATCACAGAATTAGTTGAATTATGCGTGTCGAACTTCCCAAAATTATCTTTGGTACCAGTAGTTTAGGTAACTTATTTGTCGAGCTTGAAAGCGATGTTAAGAATGAATTAGTCAAAGCGGCTGTTGAAAATAGTCCGGGCGAAACCTTGTTCGATAGTGCGGGTAAGTACGGTGCCGGCTTAGCATTAGAGTCGTTAGCTGCGGGGTTAAAGGCATTAAATGTTGCGCCCGATCAAGTAAAAATCAGTAATAAACTAGGCTGGAAGCGCGTACCATTAACAACGGATGAACCCACCTTTGAACCCGGAGCTTGGATAAACCTCAAACACGATGCGGTGCAAGATATTTCCTATCAAGGTATTTTAGATTGCTATGAACAAGGCAACGAACTCCTTGGCGAATATCAAGCGCAGATTGTCTCTGTGCATGATCCTGATGAATATTTAGCCGCAGCAACAGACGACGCCGATTTAGCTAAACGCAAACAAGACGTTTTAGATGCTTATAAAGCATTAATGGCATTACGTGATGCCGGTAAAGTTGAGTCTGTTGGTGTAGGTGCCAAAGATGTCAGTGTTATTGACTTTATTAGTGATCATGTGCAACTAGACTGGGCTATGTTTGCCTGTTCGGTCACGCCATACACTCATGCTCAATCAACGTTAGACTTACTCAAAAAGCTTAAATCACAAGGTGTCGTGGTGATTAATTCTGCTGTATTTAACGCAGGATTTTTATTGGGCAGCGACAACTTTGATTACAAAAAAGTTAGTCGTGCTAGCCATGCAGATTTGTATATCTGGCGTGATAAATTTCATGCCCTGTGTGACGAATTTAATATTACCCCTGCTCAAGCTTGTGTGCAGTTCTCGTTTCAATTTGAGCCTATCGTCGCCATTGCTTTAAGCTCAAGCTCGCCAAAACGGGTCAAAAGCAATATCGATTTAGCTGAAGCGCAAGTGCCAGCAGAGTTTTGGCAAGCGATGAAAAATGCCAGGTTAATCAGCTGCGGCCTGTGATTTTATCAAGCACTTCTTAATAAAATGGCCGCATATAGCGGCCATTTTTAGTTTTTTACCACATTTTAAATCACTTTTTCTTTTTAACAAACTCGCCGTTGTTAGTTTTCGCTCTAAATGAAAAACGCGTAATGTAGTTGTCGCCTTGCAACCAAGATTGCCCCGGTTTTACCACGTACTGATGCGATAATCCCCACTGTAGCGCCGCGGTTGGCGAATCATCCGACTCTAATGTTTCAACTAAGCCGAGTGCACTTGGTACATTATCCACATAAGACATAATCTCAAAATTGATACCGTCTTTGGCGTACTGTAATGTTTCTTTTTCAGGGCCATCTTTACAAGAAACCATGGCGATCCCGCCCTTATAATGCCATACCGCAAGCTCATGGCCACTATGGGTAATCGGATTATACGGCGACTTTATGTAAGGTCCTTCTGGTTTGTCAGCAATGGCGACACCCCAACGAATTTCACGACCGCCCATAGTCACTTTTTCACCTTTACGCTCACCCTTGTAATACAGGTAAAACTTGTCGTTAAAATACATTAATGTCGGATCATGTACTTTGTGACTGTCCCATTCGCCTTGCGATTTAATCATAAAGCGATTGTCTTCTTCACCTAACCATTCGCCGGTATCACTCGGGCTTAAAATGGGTTTATCAAGTTTTTGCCATGGGCCATGCGGGTTATCCGCAATTGCCATCCCGACTTCATTGTATGTGCGGTTTAAATAAGGCGCTTTGATAGTTTGATAAACCAAGTAATACTTACCTTGATGGCGTAATATTTCTGGCGTGAAAACGGATCTGTCATCATATTCACCTGGCTCACCTCGCCCTACTGCTAAGCCTTGTTCTTCCCAATGCCAACCATCTTTAGAGGTGGCATACCAAACTTCTGATTTATCCCACGGGAATACCTTTAATTCGGGATCGCCAGTACCGAAACCATGACCTGGACCATGCGTTTTGGTATACCAAGTGTAATACAAGCCATCGATAAATAAGACTTTGGTTGGATCACGACGAATAACACCTGGCTCGTATTCAAAATCTCCGGTTAACTTTTGTACCGAAAACAAGCCAAACCATTCCGCATTTTTATGATAGTTGCGCTGTAACGCGCGTTTAGATGCGGCACTTAAATACTGCGGATCTTTAATACCTAAGTAGTCAAAATCAGCTTGGGTAAAATTGGATAAATCCAATTCGTCATTACTGGCATTGTTATCTGGCGAACTGGGTTGCTGACAGCCAGCAAGAACACCTGCTAGTACTGCCAACACAAGCGTGTTTTTTGTTTTTAATGTCATTCTCTTTCCATCTCGTATTTGTGTATTCATACCTATAATAATTTTTTACTTAACAGCTCACTCACCGCCATAAGTTAACCATTAACAATAAAACATAAGATTGTATTTTTTTGTTTACAATCAACAGTAAATATCATTTAATATTTGAATATTCAAGTTTATATACACATATTAACATAATAGTGCAATTAATCAGCACATTGTTAACATTTTCCTTTAGATATAATCGTTAACATTTAATTGAGTTCAAAAATAGACAGGAACAATTTAAGTGCGATCACTCATTATAGTTACGCTTATTACAACCGTTATTTTCGGTTGTTCAAAACAACAGCCGAGTCACGATGTTGTTAATGACAAAGTGCAAAGCAAAGCTTTAGCTCGCCAATCACCCCAACAGATAGGGAATTTTAATCAGGCTTGGTTATTTAACTTAGCAGACGATAAAGCCTATTCGACAGTTCAGCTAGATGATAAAAATTGGCGAGCATTATCACTACCGCACGACTGGTCAATAGAACAAGACTTCGATCAAAAGTGGAACGGTGCAACAGGTTATTTACCGGGCGGTATAGCATGGTATCGCAAACACTTTAAAACCCCAGGCGACCTTCAAGAGCAACTGTTTGTGCTTAACTTTGATGGTATTTATAACCATTCCACTATTTGGTTAAACGGCGTTAAAATAGGTGGCGAAGTTAATGGCTACACACCATTTAATCTTGAACTCAATCCGCATTTAAAGCCTGAAGGACAAAACAACGTACTCGCTATTCGGGTCGATCACAGTCGTTATATTGATAGTCGTTGGTATACTGGTTCTGGGATCTATCGTGATGTCACCCTTTACCGCTTTAATAAATTGCATATTCCCGTTTGGGGCACCTATGTCACCACACCTAAAGTCACTCACGATACGGCGGATATCAATCTAGCCATTGAGCTCAGTAACCAGCACAACCTAGCGCAATCGTTTAAAGTGATAACGGATATTATCGATCCCAATCAGCAAGTTGTCGCGACACAAAGCCAAGTTTTAACCTTGCAGCCAAAACAACAACAAACCATTGAGCAACATTTTACCTTAAGCACAGTGCAACTATGGGATACCAGCACCCCAAATCTTTACACCGCACACAGCCGCATTGTTAAAGATCAGCAAACAATCGGCAGCCGAGATACCCGTTTTGGTTTACGGTTTTTAGAATTTAATCCTGATAAAGGCTTTTTCTTAAACGGCCAACACACGTTAATTAAAGGCGTTAATTTGCATCACGATGCAGGTTTAGTCGGTGTGGCCGTTCCTGACGATGTTTGGCGCCGCCGCTTAACACGACTCAAACAAGCTGGGGTTAATGCCATTCGTACTGCACATAACCCCGCCTCGGCGCGTTTTCTGGAATTATGCGACGAGATGGGCTTGCTGGTTCAAGCTGAAATATTTGATGAATGGGATAACCCAAAAGATAAGCGCTTAAATCAGCAAGAAAGGCACGACGATTATATCAGCCGCGGCTATGCCGATTGGTTTCAAACTCATGCCGAAGCTGACCTAAAAGCAGCCATGAAACGCGACCGTAATCACCCGTCCATTATTATGTGGAGTATAGGTAATGAAATTGAATGGACCTATCCACGTTATAAGCAGGCTACGGGTTATTTTGACATGAACGCTGCGGGTAACTACTTTTTCAATCCTCCATTTATCAGCCCAGAAGAAATCAAACAACGCTTTCACAATAGTGAAGAAGGCCAATATGTTTTAGCCAAAACCGCGAAAAAACTATCCAATTGGGTAAAACAAATGGATACAACGCGACCTGTCACCGCCAACCTTATTTTACCTTCTGTCAGCCATATATCCGGTTATACCGATGCCCTCGATATTATTGGCTACAGTTATCGCCGCGTTATTTATGACTATGGTTACAAACTGTTCCCCGGCAAAATGGTAATGGGCCATGAAAACGTTCCGCAATGGCATGAATGGCAAGCCGTTATCGAGCGTCCGTTCGTGGCGGGTACATTTTTATGGACAGGCACGGATTATTTAGGTGAATCACATAAGCGCTGGCCAACAAAAGCAGTGCGCAGTGGCTTATTAAACCTAGCCGGATTTGAAAACCCCAGCTATCACATGTTTAAAAGCTTGTGGAATAATGAACCCCATATCCACCTCACTACTCAAACGCTTGACAAGTCTCCCTATAAATTAGAGGCCAACAAAGTCGTCGAGAAAAAACCGGGCGCATGGCAGCAATATGTTTGGTATTGGTACGATGTCAATCAGCATTGGAATTACCAAGCGCAACAAATGACAGTGGTAGAAGCTTATACAAATTGTCAACAGGTTGAGCTATTTAGCAATGGTCAATCGCTAGGCGTTCAAACGTTACAAGACAACGCAGACCATATTCTTAAATGGGCTGTGCCCTATCAAGCCGGTCAACTCACCGCGAAAGGCTTAGGCAACTGCCAAACTACCACTGAATTGCACACTGCCAGCGAAGTTAGCACAACCCGTGTTCAATTAGACAAAAATCAAATTGCAGTCGATCAAAACCAAGTGGTTCACATTGATATGCAACTGGTTGACGCCAAAGGCCATGCGGTAACACATAAAGAGCACGAGCTAACTGTCACTGTATCGCCAGAACTGCACTTATTAGGCACTGACAATGGCCGGCCCGACGCTATCACTAATTACAAAGCTAATACATTACCAACCTATCAAGGTCGTGCATTAGCGATTGTCACGGGTATTAAACCGGGAACGGCAACGGTCAAGATCTCGGGGCCAAACATAGCAACACAAATGGTAAAAATTAATGTGATTTCCTCCTCGGCAAGCCAAGGAAATTCACAACAAGCAAGGCTAGGAAGCCACTAATAAGATCCGCGGCGATGCAACTTGCCGATGGGCACTCGCCCATAGGCAACTATGCTGGTACGGGATCACTCAAACATCAACATAAACGAGAGAATTAAGAGAAATGTCCAAATCCAGTATTCAGCACTTTGCCTTATCCGCAAGTGCATTTGCCTTACTCATCGCCTGCGGCGGTGGGGGATCAACAACAGCGCCAGATACCAACAACCCACCGGCGCAAAAAGACACAACGCCTAATAGTTTTAAATTTACCGATCAAGTCGATGTGCCTATTGGCCAAGCGATTGAGTCGAATACCCTGACGATTGGCGGCATCAATAGTGCAACAGCGATTAGTGTTAGCGGTGGTGAATTTAAAATTGACAATGGTAGCTACCAAACCAGTGCGGCTACCATTGAGTCGGGTAGCAAGGTGACTGTGCGCGGTATATCTAGCAATCAATATCAAACTAGCAGCAAAGTGACGCTGACGATTGGCGGCGTGAGTGATAGTTTTGATTTAACCACAATAGCAAAACCACCCTCAGCGTTAACGGTCGATGTCAATTTAGACATACGCCATATTAAAGGCGGGCAATCAGAATTTGATCGCAGTAAATTTATCACCATCCATGCGCAAAATGATGATAGAGAATGGCCTGATCACGCCACTCGAGACAAATTTTTGGAAGACTACGACGTTTATTTTGGCCGCACCAATGGCGCGTTACCTTGGCAATTAACTCGCTTAAAAGCCAAGGCCACCAATGGTATTCCGTTGCAAGATGACATCATTAAATATGGCAACGAAATGCGCTCTTGGTATAAAAATCGCCCAGACGCCCACAAACATGAGCACCGCATGGCCAATATGATGTATGGCGGCCAACCCAGTATGTACCCAATAAAAGAGCATGGCTTAACCTGTAAAGCAGACTGTAAAGCCAACGACTGGTTAGCTGGTTATGAAGCATTAGGAGATTATTATTCCGACTTTTTAACTCATTATTTTGGTCAAGGCGGAACATCTGGCCACCTTAAACCGAAAATCATTGAAGTATTAAACGAACCTTTTGTGCATTCTGGCGATGTACAATCGACCAATGCCAATATCTCGCGATTACATTCTGTTGTGGCTAAAGCTATTCATGAAGATCACCCTGATGTCAAAGTCGGCGGTTTTACTGCGGCTTATCCTCAGCATGAAGCAGGTAATTTTGCCCAGTGGGATAATACATGGAAAACCTTCATTGATATTGCAGGTGATGATATGGATTTTTACTCTATCCATATTTACGACAACGCCGACGCAAACGGCGTGCACAAATATCGTGTTGGTGCGAATGCCGAAGCTATTCTGGATATGATTGAGCATTATAGCTATCTAAAAATTGGCGAAGTCAAACCTTGGGTAATCTCTGAGTTTGGTTATTTTAGCCCGCACGACACCAACAAGCGCCCCTACTCTAAACAAATAGACTGGTACAATGTGCGCTCATTTTCCACCTTTATGCTGAGTTTAATGGAACGCCAAGATCAAATCATCAGCGCGATCCCTTTTCATATTTTAAAAGCACTATGGTATGACGGCGATGGCATAGACGAGACAGGATATCGTTACGGCACGCGCTTATTTATTTTGCAAGAAGAGCTAGATGGCAGTAAAAATGTCGCCGATTCCGGCAACTGGATTTACTCTGAGATCCTAAAATTTTATCAATTATGGGCCGATGTTAAAGGTACGCGGGTCGACAGTCAGCCAAATGATATTGATATACTTGCCGATGCCTATGTCGATCAAGATACCTTGTATCTCGCCATGGCAAATTTAGATACAACCAACGCGCAAACTATTGCCTTAAATTTGGTCGGTGCCAACGGTGCTAACATTCAAGCAATCCAAGCGCGCCAAGTTTACTGGGACGCTAGCAACGAAACGCCAGTGTTTGACGAAAAAGCCTTAGACAAAAACAGCAAAAGCTATCAAGTCGAAGCCAACGCGACCGCCATCATTGCCGTTACATTTGATAAAAATATCGAAATAAATCAAACCAGTACTGAAAGCCGCTATTATGCTGACAAGTATAAACAAGCGATTACCAAGAACACGCCAATCAAATTTAATATCGATGCGGTGAGTAAAACAACATCACAGGGTGAAGCCGTATTGCGTATCGGCTTAGGTCGTGCCCATAACTTGTCACTGACCCCAACACTCATGGTAAATGGTACAACTGTCACTGTGCCAGATGATTTTCGCGGTTACGACCAAAAAGTCAGAGATAGCTTTTTTGGTGTTATAGAAGTCCCAGTGAGTTATGAGCTACTGCAACAAAACAACGAAATTGAGCTAACGTTTGATGATGCTTCAGGGTTTGTTACGAGTATGGTGTTACAGGTTTTTGAGCAATCAAAAACACCCACTCGTAGCTAGCATTTAATTTCACCCATTACAGGTAAACGGTTACAAAGCCTGCTGCATGTTGGCTTTGTAGCCTTTTCAAATTGGGCTCTCCCTTTGTTCTCTTCTCCAACTGTTCTCCTCTCCCTCCGTTCTCTATGGCTATAAATCGTCTCACTAATAGCGTCAAATAACTTTAAAAAATAGCAAATACCGAACTTTCATTAACAAATTTAAAACTTTACCAATACAATGTAATTTTATATTGTCAACAATATAACTATTAAGCTATTGGAAACTAAATATGTCTCAATTTAAAACATCCACTCTTATTGCTACTCTCGCTTGTGCTTTAATGACTGGCTGTAGCTCTACAGCTGACACTCAAGCCAACAAACAAACCGTTAATAAGCAACAAAAACAACAAGCAAAAAACAAAGCAGACAACAAGAAAAAGCAAGTTGCGAAAAAACAACAAAACAACAAAAAGGCTAAAAATTTACTGGCCTATGCTAACCCAGGGTTTGAACAAGCTATTGATCCTAAAATTCTGATCACCCGTAAAGATAAAGGTCAAGAAAATAAAGCAGAATTCGGTTTAATGAAAGAAGCCGCTAAAAGTGGCAAACAAGGTTTAGCCATCAGCCTCGAAGCTGGCAGCATGAAATTACAATACGGCATTTGGCGTTTACGTAATCAAATTGACCCAAGCAAAAAATACCGCTTTGCGATCGATGCAAACTTAGTAAAAGGTCATGCCGTTATGTTTAACCAAGCTGCCGGCTCACATTGGAAGCGTGCAGAAATAAAAAATCAAGACGGTTGGCAAGTTGTTAGCACCGTCATTGAAGGCGAGCACCTTAAAAAAGGTAAGCCGTTAGCTTTTCATATCGATACCATAAAAGGCAAAGAGCCAGGTGTTGTGTTGGTAGACAACGTTCGTTTGTTTGAGATCCAATAATTGATTTTAATAGCTAGTCACTGTTAGTGACTAGCTTTGGTTACTTATTAAATAAACTCCGCGTTTCATGAAGTCGATTATATATCGACAAACCTTGTGTTAGCCGAAATAAATTCGGCCCTACAATGAAATGGGTCTTTTATCTCGCACGCTTTTCTACTTAGATTGCTAATAAAAACGATCTGAACATGTCATAGCTTTTGTGTCGTAGTACTAGTCACTCTTAGTGACTAGCTTTGGTTATCACCGCCTTCGCCCTAAAGACGAAGATAAATTCCTAGGCTTCGCTGTAAAGCTGAAATCACACTAAATAAACCTTATCCCCACCTTAAAACCCCTTGATATAAGAGAAATAAATTATTCATAAAATAATTAGGGGATTATTTGGATTTTTAGCCATAAGTCGTATACGTTTTGTATTCCAAAGGTTAGACAAGCACTAAATCTAGTCAAAGCGATCAGGTTTTAGGGGAAGCCGTCAAGCTTCGAGACCCCATGAGCATATGCTCTACTATGTGATTGGGGCTGCCTAAAGGGATTTAGGTAGTAGGACGACGCAGGAGCCAAAGTCGAGAGTAAGCGCTGACAATGAACCGTAAGACCTGAGCGAGAAGACTATAAACGTATCGCTAAGCCCCTTTGGTCTCATTGTCTAGCTGGCTTGGCAAATAACAAGGACTAAAAACATGCCACATCTTACCCAAGAACAATTGAATAATAATTGCCCTATTCCTGACTACGCCAAAATTGTCGTCGTTGGTGCGGGTATGTCAGGTTTATATAGCACTTGGCGTCTTTTAAACGAAACCCAAGGTAACGACGATATTGTTATTTTGGAACGCTCTGGCCGCACAGGTGGACGTTTAGATTCAGATCTCGTCGAATTTAGCGATGGCGATATTGTTAAAGAAGAAGAAGGCGGTATGCGCTTTTTATTTGAAGGCATGGACGATTTAATGTCGCTATTTATGACATTAGATTTACAAGATCAAATTGTGCCGTTTCCTATGAACAGCGGCGGCAACAACCGCTTGTACTTTCGAGGCCATAGCTTTGATGTCGCGAGCGCCTCACAAGACGATTACGCTATTTGGTCTGAGTTATACAACCTAGATCCGCAAGAGCAAGGCGTAAACCCTAAAGACATTATTAATGTGGTATTTAACCGCATATTGGCAGCCAACCCAGACTTTAACCAGCGCCCTGAAGTACGCGGACCTGAATTTTGGCAAGCGTTTCGACTCGACTGTCAATGGAATGGCGTGCCCTTAAACGAATGGTCACTATGGGACTTATTTACCGAGATGGGCTATTCCAACGAATGCATTACCATGCTCTATCGTCTATTGGGTTTTAACGGTACTTTCTTGTCTAAGATGAATGCAGGGGTCGCTTATCAACTACTTGAAGATTTCCCTGCCGACGTTAAATTCCGCACCTTTAAAGATGGCTTTAGCACCCTTCCTAACAAATTGGTTGCCGAAATCGGCTCGCAGCGTATTTTTTTAAACACCTCTGTCGAAAACATTGACCAACATGAAGGAGACTCTTGCTATACCCTAACCTATAGCCAAATCAATCAACAAGGTGAGCAAGAGTTTAAAACCATTAAAGCGGAAAAGGTGATCTTAGGCCTACCGCGTTTGGCACTTGAAAAACTGTTTGTAAAATCGAATGCCTTTAACCGCTTACCACTGCAACAATCGCAACAACTATGGGACACCTTGCAAACCACATCTAACCAACCGCTATTAAAAATAAACCTATATTACGATTCAGCTTGGTGGGGCAATAAAATTAGTGGTCGAGCGCCTGTCGAGTTTGGCCCTAACTTTGCTGATTTACCCACAGGTTCCGTTTATCCGTTCTATGCCATCAGTGACGAAGTTGTCGCCGGTTTAGAATATGCCGAGCGAGTTGAAAACCCTAGCCCAGAGATAGAAGCCAAATTAAAAGTGATCAGCGAAAGTAAATACAAGAAAGCAGCTGCACTGACCATTTACTGTGACTATCTCAATATTAATTATTGGAGTGGCCTGCAAAATAACGGCGAGTTATTTACCTCAACCATGCAAGAGAGATACAACGAGGCTGATCCGCAAACTGTATTCCCAGCCTCGCAAGCGGTTGTACGCGAAGCCACCAAGTATTTTAAAAAGATCTTCAACACTCATTATGTACCCGAGCCAGTTATGACAAGTGCGCGTATTTGGGAAGGCAGTGTCGACTTTAACGCCAAACCCAGCCAACAATTCGGCTATGGTGTACACCAGTGGGCCATAGGCGCTAACGATCGCGAAGTGATGGCACAACTCACCGAGCCATTACCTAATTTATACACCTGTGGTGAAGCATTTTCTGACTATCAAGGCTGGGTTGAAGGGGCGCTACGCTCTACCGATTTGGTACTGAATAAAGCCTTTGGTTTAGCTGCGTTTAGTCAAGTATTTGAAAGACAACATGGCAAACCGGCATCTGTCGCTATCTCAGAAGCCTATTACAAAAACGTAACGGCGATGATCCAAGAATACATTGACCCGAATTACCAACCTAACTTTGAAAAAGACCAACAGGTCAAAACACAATCTCAAGAGACTTGCCTAGGCGTTGACTTAACTTACCTAGACCAAGAGTAACTTAACAAAAGGCGCTGCATTTTCATCAGCGCCATCTGCAAATTGTTTAGAGATCCTGTTTATGAACACTCCACAAAATAATACTTATACCGTCGCTGACTACCTCAAACAGCGACTTGAAGAAATTGGCTTAGAACAAATGTTTGGCGTAGCGGGTAACTATACTGCCGCCTTTTTAGACACTATTTTAGCCGACAAAGCATCGCCAATTAAAATATCAGGCAATTCAAATGAATTATGCGCCGGTTTCGCTGCCGACGCATATGCGCGCTTAAAAGGCGTTAGCGCTTTGTATGTCACCTATAGTGTTGGCGCTTTTACTTTGCTTAACACCATAGCCGGATCATTTGTTGAACAATCGCCAGTCATTTTAATTAATGGCGCGCCAACCAATAAAGAAAACGCGGTCGAGAAAAATGCCGGTTTACTCTATTCACACACCACGGGCTACCAATTTGTCGACATTCACATGTTCCGCCCAATTACAGTGGCCGCTGAGCGGATAACTAATGCCAAACAAGCTATTCACCAAATTGACTCAGCGCTAACCGCCTTAATTACCCAAAAGCGTCCGGTTTACCTTGAAGTCACTGAGGATACGTGGCGCGCAGCCTGTAGCCGCCCCGAAGGCACACTAAGCTCAGGTGTCGACGCAACCATCACGGTAAGTGATGTAGATGCCGCCGTTAAAGCCACTGTAAAAATGATGATGCGCCAACCGAAAAGTATTTTTTGGGCAGGTATTGAGATCCAGCGTTATGGTTTACAAAAAGAGTTTTTAGCCTTACTAGAAACCTTAAACCAAGAACACGTATTACCCGACAACCAAATTAAATTTGTTACTTCAGCCTTGAGTAAATCAGTGATTGCAGAAACGCACCCTTGGTTTGAAGGTTGCGTAACCTTAAATAAAGAAGAAGTTGCCAGTTTAGTGGGCGATGATGGGGTATTGGTTGGTATTGGTGCTTGGACAACAGGTAAAGATACCGGCAATCAAGATATTCGCAGCAGTCATACTATTTTAGCCGCTCACGATGGCGTATTTGTTGGGGCTGAATATTACCCAGCTGTACAGCTCAAAGACTATATAGAAAAACTCACTGCCGCCTTTGCGGCATTGGCTGGCCAACAATCACCTTGGTTGCATGGATTAACCTTTCCCAAACCACAACAACTTTGTGTTACCGCCCCAGCAAGTCATTTAGGCTACGACAGCTTTTTTAAAGCCATGGGTAACTGGCTAACCGAAGACGACATTATGGTTGTGGATGCCGGTTTTCCATTAATCGGTTCGCAATCTGTGCCTATTCCTGCGCAAAATGGCTTTGTCGCCCAAGCAGCATGGCTTGCCATTGGTTATTCGGTTCCTGCGGGGACTGGCGTTAAATGTGCGTTTCCAGATAAACGCGCTGTTGTCGTGGTTGGAGATGGCGCTTTCCATGAAACCTGTCAAGCCGTGGCCGACCAACATGCTTACGGTCAAAATACCGTGGTATTTGTATTGGCTAATGGCATATACGGTATCGAGCAATATTTGGTTAACCCCAACCCTTTTAGAAAACCACCCGTTGATTACAGCGACGAGCTACTAGATACGGTTTACCCTTACAACGATTTACCGCAATGGCAAATCAGTAAAGTAACCGAAGCTTTTGGCGGACAAGGTCGTAAAGTCGTTAACTTAGAGGAGCTAATTGGGGTTATGGAAGAAATTAGATGTACGCCAGATCAAAACTTTGTGGTTGAAGTTGTGATCCCAACAACGGATGTTCCCGCAACCATTCAGCGCGAAGCCGCCTCTAAAGTCGGTGAAGACGAAATCGAAAACCCTAACTGGCCACCCGCTGGGATTTTCTAAGCGTTTAAAGCCAACCTAACGAGCCAAGGTGTTTCGATAAACCTTGGCTCGTTTTATACAAATCAAATGATTTCAACAAAGCAAAACTAAAAACCACAAATAAATATACAAATTTATATTGAAACCAACGCTAGTAATCATTAGCTAAATAACAATACAAAACACCGTCATAAATTCAATAAATAATCATTTATTACAAATAGATATAAAAATATTTCAACCCAACTCCGCATATCGCAAATATATATTATTAAATTCAACAAACCACTCTACAACCCGTATAAAACTATATTCACCAATGGAAATATCATTCAACATCGACATATTTTTGATATTAACTGCAAAACGCTGATCAGCCCACCCTCACTAACCCCTGTTAAAAAGACAAGTACATAATATTTAATCGCAATTAATTTATTAAATTTACACAAGTTAAAATTAGGGTGTTTTACTTTATTCAAATTAGATCATAAATTAAAAACGATATTTACATTTAATTAAATATCATCATAAAAACACCAACAAAGCACTAAAAGGTAAACAAAATATGAAAACAATATCTCTGGTAAAACACGCCTGTAAATTAAGCCTATTTGGCTTGATGGCAATCAGCGCGACTCAAGCTTATGCAAATCCAACACCTTGGCTAGACGGCACAGGCAATTGGATTAAAAATCAACACAACTGGCAATTTAACTCAAGCGCGAGCGATGAATTTAATCAAGCTGGCAATTGGCAAACGCCCGACACCAGCAAGTGGAATCGTTATCATCCAACCGGTTGGTTAGGTAACAATAGCTTTACCTATAATGGTAACTTTGCCTATACCCATAACGGTAACTTAGTGTTAGAAGCTCGCCCTGGTAATCAAATTGGCGATAAACACTCTTGCGGCATAGTGTCGTCTACCGATCGCACCTTTAAATATGGTTATTTTGAAGTTCGAGCCAAGGCGGCTAACAATAATATCGCCAGCAGCTTTTGGTTTTTTAATCGCAACGCTGCCAATGGCGAACAATTTGAAATAGATGTTTACGAGCATTTCCCGTATCAAGCTTGGAATAGCCATAAAAAAATGAAAAGCAATATTCACCACTTTGTTTGGAGCCAATCAACCGGTAACGTTGATCAAATTCCTTACTACGAGGCTCCGGCCGATATGCCAAATAATGGCGTGGTGACCGATTGGCATACTTACGGCGTATTACGTGAGCCGGGAGGCATTCATTTTTATGTTGATGGCGTAAATGTTCGCACCATTTGGAAAAGCTCTGTGCCGGCAGCCAGTTACCCAGGTGACGTTGAAATGCCGCTTATCTTAGACATTTTAGTTTATGATTGGCAAACGGGCGCCAACGAACCTGCGCAAGCACGATCATTCTATTATGTTGATTATATTCGCATTTGGAATTAATCAGTCGCTAACTTAAAGAAGCATTAAAAAGCCGAGTTTAGCTCGGCTTTTTCTATCTGCATGACTTCGGTCTGTGATCAACAATCACTCAATATGAAGGAATTAATTACATTGCCGGAGCCGTACGTTGACCCGATTCGCGGATCTGCCAATAACGCTTAAACATATCATCGGCTCGGGCTTTAAACTCGGGGTTGTTTATTAAATTGGTTTTTTCTGACAGGTCATCTTGCAAATTAAATAACGCAAAAGGCTCGCGCTTAGTCACTTTATAGTTACTTTTGATAATCAGCTTCCACGGCCCTTCACGCAAAATTAACTCATTTTTACTACCAGCTTGCGCCATTAATAATTGACGCGCTTGATAAGGTTGACCCAATAATGTTGGTAAAATATTCCATGAGTCTTTAGCTTGCTGGGCATTAAGCTTAACCCCCATCAAATTGGCCAAGGTTGCAACAATATCGGTGCCGTTGACTAAGGTGTCGTTAGTGGTATTGGCTTTTATTTTACCCGGCCATACAGCAATAAAAGGCACTCTGTGTCCGCCCTCAAATGCCGTATTTTTGTTACCTCGGAATTGAGCCGGTGAATTATGGCCAAATTTATTGGCTTTTCGGTCAGATAACCCCCCATTGTCAGAGGTAAAGATAATTAAGGTATCTTGATATTCCCCTGTGGCTTTTAAGGCATCAATAATTCGCTTAACTTCAATATCCAACACTCTGTTCATATCCAAATGATGGGTTGGCGTTGTCCCGGCAATAGCCTTGCCATCAATCTGCTTAGGCGGTGTGTGCGGAATATGCACCGCTGGGCTCCAATAATTTAACAAGAAGGGTTTATCACCCGCGCTACGCTTTATAAAGTCGACTGCTTTGTCGGCAAGCTGCATGTTGAGTTTACGTGCATCCCAAGCTGAATCACCCATGCCCGGCCCTTTGTCTGAAACAAATTTAGGGTCCAGCGCCGTGTCTTTATCAACAAAAATAATTTTAGAGTCTTTGCTTAATGGTGCCCATTGACTATTTTCATAAGCAAAATATAACGGTCCTTGTACTCCTGTCGGCACGGTATAGTCATAATCAAAACCCAACTCAGCTGGGTTGCCGGCTACCCACTTTGTAAAGTCTATATTTTTGGTTTTAGGGCCGGTTTTAGGCCCTTGATACACTTTACCTTGCTTTGTATGAAACGTACCCCCTAAGTGCCATTTACCAACAAATGCTGTTTGATAACCGGCCTGTTGAGCAACTCGGCCAATGGTGGCATCCTCTGGCGTTACTGCTGTTTTGGCAAATGAGCTCCATACGCCCCAAGGCGTATAACCGCGATACGTCGAATTACCCGTCATCACCGAATAGCGGCTTGGAGCACATAGTGCTGTTGGTGAATGAGCATCAGTAAACGACATACCCTCTGCCACTAATTGATCAATATTCGGCGTCGGTGCTTGTACAGGTTTGTTACTGTAGCGTTTATGAAAAGCACTGACATCACCAGGGCCTAAATCATCTGCCATAATAACGACAACATTAGGTAGCGACTGAGCTTGCGATGCATTAACAAATGCGATTGCACTGCAACAGCCAATTATTAATTTTTTCAGGTTGGTTTTCAGTTTCATATTTTCCTCTTCAATCTTGGCTTTTAATAAGTCAAGAAAACGCTTAATGCTTATCTGTCAACTTTTGCAGAATGTATAACAACTCAGTAACATGATAAAGCACATACGAAACTATATTTTTATATTCAAACATAAATTATATTTATGTAAAAATACCTAAAGAGACATAACTCTATGTTTTAAAAAGATTTAATCATTTCACTATTAATATTCCGTGTATGGGAACATGGCAAAATATTAATTTGATTGCAGCAGTAAAGATTTGTAAAGGATAGTCAAAAACAAAACTTAGCTCAGATTAGCAGATGATTAGCGCTGTTTGCTGCTTAATTCTATTTTCTTGCTATAGTTAAAGAATTAATTAGATCCAGAGCCATTCGCGATATGTACGATATTAGCTTCATCCACACTGGTGAAATTCACAAACTGACATTTGAAAACCTCATTCGAGAGTATGACCACAAGTTAACCACCCAACATATCGTACGAGAAGATTTACTCGACCATGCTCGAAAACAAGGCCAAGACGCCGTTTTACAACAAAAACTACAAGAATTAGTCACACACTTGTCGCAAGAGTCACGTTTAATTATTTGTACTTGTTCATCTATTGCCGAATTTGCTGAGCAGTTAGACGGTATTAATCAATGCGCGGTACAGCGTATTGACCGTGAAATGGCCGATATAGCCGTGCAAAGCGGTAAAAAAATTCTTATTGCTGCGGCATTGGCCAGTACAATAGAACCGACATTAGAATTACTAGGCAATTCGGCTGATAACCTCAAGCAGGATTGCCATTATCAATCTTTAGTCATTGAACAAGCTTGGCCTCTATTTGAACAAGGTGATCTCGCTCAATACCACACCATAATTGCCCAAGCCTTACAAACAGTTGATAAATCAATAGACTTAATTGTATTAGCGCAAGCATCTATGGCAGGCGCCAGCAACCTACTAAAACTACCATTTCCTGTGTTATCCAGCCCGCGCCTTGGCATTGAACGAGCACTGGCTACATTAGGCTGCTTAGAGGTTTGAAGCTTAACTATTGCACTGGCAATATAGGCGGATCATATGAGTCGAGAAAACATTTTATAGACGAATATGTACTTCCCCAATATAATCGCGCCAGCGCAAGACAATAACAGAGCCGTTACAAGTCATTACCGCACTCGTAACCTTTAGCAATAACTGTTAACCTTGCGAACCGGTTAGCGCAAATATCACCAACATGTCGCGCATAGTCAGCAATTTGTTAAACGGAGCCCGACTTGCAAACAAGTGGCAGTCACGAACCTAAACTAAATATCTGGATAATTGGCAGCATAGTATCCAGCCTGATACTGCTGGGTATCATGTTTAGCTATTGGTATCAGGCTCAACAAAAAAGTACTCCTGCGGCAGAGCAACCCGAGCACTATGCTTTTCTCACCGCGCTCTACGAACAAGACAAAGCCAAACCATTACCTAGATTAGAATCTGTTCGTAAAAACACAGCATTAAAAAGTGGCCCCTTTGAGTTAACCTCAGGCTATGCGGAAATGATGCTAGGCAACGGTGCTACCATTCAACTTAATGCACCGGTAAAAATTGAGCTTTTAGCCGGTGATCACATCTTATTGCATGAAGGTAATATTCGAGTCACCATGCCGGTCACCAAGCGTGGCCTAAATATTAGTACGGCTAAAAAAGGCTTATTTATCGCTAATACCCTGAATAAAAATAGCCAGCTTAACCGCCTCGATCATAAAAGAACCTTAACCAATATATACTGGAACACACCCAGTGCAGCCACATTTGACATCAACGCCAAAGGCCAAGTACAACCAACCAATCAACCTATAGTCAAAATTACTGAAGACTATTACCCCGTTGTTGAGCACGCAGACTATCAGCAAAACACCATAAGTCATATTGCTCGCAACTCGATCACAATTGACAGGTTACGTTTACCCAGTGTCGATTCCCCAAAACTGGTTGCCAGTATTATTTATCACTCAGATGTAGCAGCAGAGATTTATTTAGACTTAGGCATAGAACTTGGTGAACCCATCAGTGAAATGAAAGTGAACGTTTCTAGTGGTAGTGGTGTCATCAATCTCGATATTCCAGTTAATAGTGACACCTTAATCAATGATAAAATGGTGGTTGATGCCACCATGTTTGATACTAGAGATTTATCGCCAATTGATGTTGATCAGATGGCCATAGTAGATGCGGCTCGGCCAGTAAAAGAAGACATAGATCTGCTAACTAACGTCAACACTGGGTTTGAAACCGGTGATTTCAGTGATTGGCAGCTCAGTTGGCAAAGCAAAGGCAGTATTGACGTTACCAAAGATGCGGCGAAAGATGGTAATTATGGTTTACAAATCAATACCCATAGTGGCCCAGCAGACTTTAACTTAGCTCCAAGTTTATTACCCACTGGCTTTATGCACCCCAATAAACGCTACAAATTATCATTTGATTTGAAGCGCGTTGATGGCCATAACAGTTGGGCGGGCGGTTATGCCCATTTGAGCAGTTATATTAATGGCCAATACCAACAAACACCGCAAGGACCATGGCTAGGCGGCTCCAGTTATTATCAATGGATGCATATAGAAAAAGAAATATTAGGTAAAAACTGGCCTGCTGAGGGCACTAATTTACACTTCGCTTTTCGCACACCTGGGCAAGAATGGTATATGGATAATATACGTTTTGTGCAAGTTAGACCGAAACCTAATCTTCTCAATCAATGGTATATGAACTTTGAACCCGGCGTTATGCCACCTAATTTACAAGTTCACTTGGGCAATGAAAAGAAGCCCTCACGAGCTTATGTCAGTAAAGAGGCTGCTTTGCGCGGTAAATTTGGTTTAGTTGCCGATGCGATCCAAGGCGAGTTACGTTTTACTATTACACCAGCTGCGTTTAAACAACAACAGCTTAAAATCAATACCGACTATCAATTATCCTATGATCTTAAAGTGATTGAAGGCCAAGCATCTCTTTTTCATCAACCCAATACGGGCGGTTGGTTTCCTACCACAGGTTGGATATCGGGCACACCAGCAAATGGTTCAACCGTTATGATTGATAAAAATGGGGTTAAATCAACTTCATCAGCCAATAAAAAGCGAGTCAAAGTCATTATTCCGGCTGCCAAAATAAGTCATAACGAAGACTTCAGTCTGACCTTTATTCTTGCTGAAGGCGCATTGGCTTATATTGATTTTATCACCTTCGCCCCTGTTAAATAATCTGTAAACCTAATGCTAATGGCTTGAACACTGTGCTAAATAAAATCTGGCTGACTTTTTTTACTTTGTCATTTGCTTGGGCGCTAGTGCAAGGCTTTGTGTTTGACGATGGCCTGATTTTTCAACGCATGATGCAATCTGTGTTTGACATGGCCAAACTTACGGTTGAACTCGCAATAGGTTTAATTGGTGTAATGGCATTTTGGTTGGGGATCAGCCGAATTGCCGAACAAAACGGCATGATTGAAAAGCTATCTCAATGGTTAGCCCCTTTCTTTCAAAGAGTCATGCCAGAGATACCCAGTCAACACCCTGCAACAGGTCATGTCACCATGAATATGGCGGCCAATATGTTAGGGTTAGACAACGCCGCCACGCCGCTGGGCTTAAAAGCCATGCGTTCATTGCAAGAGCTTAACCCAAATAAAGACACCGCCAGTAACGCGCAGGTTTTATTTCTCGTACTCAATACTTCTTCAATTACCTTGTTTCCCATTACAGTGTTTATGTATCGAGCTCAGCAAGGCGCTGCCAATCCAACCGATGTGTTTTTACCTATCTTGTTAGCTACGTGCGCCTCTACCTTAGTTGGCTTTTTTGCAGTTTGCCTAATACAGCGGATCAATATATGGCAAGGTAAGTTTTTGGCTGGCATGGCATTGATTTTTGCCTGTTTTGCAGCTTTTCTCGTATGGCTAATCAGCTTACCCATCACCACACTTGAATATCAATCTAGCGTTTGGGCTAACCTATTGTTATTAAGCTTTATCGTTGGTGTACTCATTGTCGGCCACTTTAAGAAGATCGCCGTCTATCAAGAGTTTGTAGAAGGGGCTAAAGAGGGCTTTCAAGTCGCGATCACCATTATCCCATTCTTGTTAGCTATGTTAGTTGCTATAGGTTTGTTGCGCGCTTCGGGTGTACTTGAGGGCCTATTACAACTTATTACCTTATTTATTGCGGTTATTAATGGTGATACCCGCTTTGTGGATGCCCTGCCTGTGGCATTTCTAAAACCGTTGTCGGGCTCTGGGGCGCGAGCCATGATGGTAGAAGTGATGAACAATCAAGGTGCCGACTCATTCGCAGGGCGCCTTGCATCCATCATGCAAGGCTCAACCGAAACCACGTTTTATGTACTAGCGGTATATTTTGGTAGCGTGGGTATTCGCTATACACGCCACGCTATTAGTTGTGGCTTATTAGCCGATTTAGCTGGAATTAGTGCGGCAATTGGTGCGACTTACTGGTTTTATGGGTAGCAGTAGTACGATTAGTGATTTTTGGGGCCGTGTTTGGTCGATATAAAATCGACCCTACATGCCTTGTAAATTTAGGTTTTACGATTAATCAAATAAGCGGCCAAACCAACAAACACCACACTCGGCATCAAGGCGCCAATGACAGCAGGCAATTCGTAAACCAAAGCAACAGGACCAAAAATGCGGTTGGCAATGTGGAATCCAAAGCCAATTACAACCCCCATTAAAATGCGAGCGCCCATTGATGTGCTGCGTAATGGACCAAAAATAAACGACAGCGCCATCAACATCATTACGGCTACAGTTACAGGTTGTAACAGCTTGCGCCAAAATGCCAATTGATAACGGCTATCGTCTTGCTCATTAGCATTTAAATATTCTAAATAACCTTGAAGATCATAAAGTGATAAGGCTTCGGGCTTTACTGAAACAATACTTAACTTATCTGGCGTTAAACTCGACTGCCAACTGGTATCTTGCACTTGCTCAGCGACAATTGCGCTATCGGTTAAATAAGTACGGCTATAACCGTCAACTAACCAACTATCGCCTTGAAATTTAGCTTGTTTAATATGGCTAACTTTTTGTAATTGTAATTGATCATCAAAATCAAAAATGGTCAGCCCTTTTAGCAGGCCATTTTCGGCTATGGTTTTGATATGAATAAAATCATCACCATCTTTTGCCCACACCCCTTGTTTATTCACGACATTGGCATAAATTTCACTGCTACGCAGGTTTTTCGCTTTAGCTTCAGATTGCGGCGCAACAAATTCGCCCAGTAACAACACAGCGACTACCAAAATCGTCGTGGTTTTCATGGCGGATTTAATAATATCGAGTTTTGATAAGCCCGATGCCATCATGACAATTAATTCGCTATTGCTTGCTAACGCCCCCATGCCCAATAGGCCACCTAATAACGCTGCCATAGGGAAAAACACCTCAATGTCACGTGGTACGGTATACAAAACAAACAAGCAAGCATCCATGATGTCGTATGTACCGCGGCCAATACTGCGTAGCTGCTCTACAAACCGTATTAAGCCACTTAAGCTTGTCAGCACAAACAAGGAGACAAATGTCGACTGCATGATAGCGCGACCAATGTGAAAATCGACTATCTTAATCATGCGGTTTTCCTTGTTAAATTACTGAACCAAGAGCGTAAATATCGACCTGAAGTGCGCTCACCTGCCAATAGAAATAAGCCATAAATTAAAGCTAAGGTATGGATCCACCACAAGCCAATTGTCGGAGGGATTTTGCCATCGGCCAACGCCGATTTACCCGCCATTAATAACAAAAAGTAACCTAAGTAAACTAAAAATGCCGGTGCCATTTTTGCCATGCGCCCTTGTCTGGGTCTAGTGCGAGCCATAGGCACAGCGACCAGTGCAACAATAGGCACAGATAACGGCAAAGCAATACGCCATTGCCATTCTGCAATAGCCTCAAAGTCATCTCGTTCCATTAACTCTTTGGTCGACACAGCGGATAATTTACGACGACGCTCTTCTATTTGCTGCTCTTTAATTTTGACTGAATAAGCGCCAAAGCTGGCGATTTGATAATTCAGTTGATCATGCCCGCCTTCATAACGCCGGCCATTGTTGAGCACCAAACTTTGTTCATCTGCATTTTCCTCTATCACTCTGCCTTTCTCAGCATAGACAACGTTAAAGCGTTGTTTTCTGTCCTCTTCATGCGGCATTTGTGCAACGAAGACTTTGTTAAATGCAGAATTATCTTGTTGAGTTTCATGAACAAAAATCACCGCTTTATTATTGGCAGCTTGCTGAAATTGCCCAGGTATTAACGTCGACAAGCCAATATCGGCTTTGAGTTGGTCTTGAATTTCTTCTTTTTTCGCAGCCGAATACGGTCCCCACCAAATGGTATTTAAACCGGTAAACACAGCAATCACTAACGCCACGACAATGGTAATACGGGTAACGTACCACTCACTAACCCCACAGGCTTTTAATACCGACATTTCGTTATCTTCATAAAAGCGACCGTGAGCTAAGAAGATACCAATAAACATACTCAGCGGCAGAATTAAACCTGCTAACGGCGGTATATTAAGTAGCAGCATCCAAGCCACTAAATCAGTAGGAAGTTGGCCTTCCATTGCGTCGTCTAACACACGCACTAATGCGTTAGAACTAAATATCACTAACATGATAAAAAATACGGCGAACTGTGACTTTATTGTTTCACCGAACAAATAGCGGAAAATAATCAATTGCTGTCCCTGAAATTAGGCATTTTGCTGCAATAGAGTAAAATTTTAAGTAAACTCAGCATTTTTACAAGACAATACGATAAAAACTTAGTAAAACAGGCGTAATTATCTCTCAATTTTGATAGCCTGTTCTACAATTATCGAATAACGCAAATATACCAGTTAAACACCAATTTTTGTCTATTTATGTGTGTTTAACCTCGCGGTAAACTCAATTAAAAGTGGCCGCTACAAGCATTTGCATTCGATAAAGCTAGCTAACTAGCTAAAAAATAAACAAAAGCTAAGTTATTAGGAGCAACAATGGAATTTAGCGTTAAAAGCGGCAGTCCTGAAAAACAACGCAGTGCGTGTATCGTTGTCGGTGTATTTGAACCTAGACGACTCACCTCAATTGCAGAGCAGTTGGACAAAATTAGTGAAGGTTATATCAGCAACCTATTACGTCGCGGTGACTTAGAAGGCAAAAGTGGCCAAATGTTGTTGTTACACCATGTTCCTAACGTATTAAGTGAACGTGTGTTGTTAGTCGGCTGTGGTAAAGAGCGTGAATTAGACGAGCGTCAATACAAGCAAATTATTGCCAAAACCATAAATACGCTAAATGAAACCGGCTCTATGGAAGCGGTATGCTTTTTATCTGAATTACATGTTAAAGGTCGCGATAATTACTGGAAAGTTCGCCACGCAGTAGAAGCAACTCAAGATTGCCTATACACCTTTGACCAATTAAAAAGTAAACGTGAAGAGCCTCGTCGCCCATTACGCAAAATTGTTTTCAACGTGCCGACGCGTCGCGAATTACCGACGGGTGAAAAAGCCATTAGCGATGGCTTAGCGGTTGCAGCGGGTAGCAAGCTATGTAAAGACGTAGCTAATATGCCACCTAACATTTGTAATCCAGCTTATTTAGCCGAACAAGCTAAATTACTAGCCGACAATTACGACACCCTCTCGGTTGATGTTTTAGGCGAAAAACAAATGGCTGAGTTAGGCATGAACTCCTACTTAGCTGTTGGCCGTGGCTCAGATAATGAATCCATGATGTCTATCATTAGCTATAAAGGCGCTGATGATGAGCAAGCTCCGATTGTTTTAGTTGGTAAAGGCTTAACCTTTGATTCAGGTGGTATTTCGATTAAACCAGGCCAAGGCATGGATGAAATGAAATACGACATGGGCGGTGCCGCAGGTGTCATTGGCACCATGCAATCACTAGCTGAACTTAACTTACCGTTAAATGTTATTGGTGTATTAGCCGGTTGTGAAAACATGCCAGATGCTAACGCTTATCGCCCTGGTGATATTCTGACGACTATGTCAGGCCAAACAGTGGAAGTGTTAAATACCGATGCCGAAGGCCGTTTAGTCTTGTGCGACGCCCTTACCTATGTTGAGCGTTTTAATCCTGCATTGGTTATTGATTTAGCCACTCTTACGGGTGCATGTGTAATTGCTTTAGGTGCTCATGCAACTGGGGTAATGAGTAACCATAACCCACTGGCCCATGATTTAATTAGCGCTTCCGACCAATCCGGTGATCGCGCTTGGCGTTTACCTTTATGGGATGAATATCAAGAGCAGTTAGAAAGCCCGTTTGCCGATATGGCAAACATTGGTGGCCGCCCTGCGGGTGCCATTACTGCGGGCTGTTTCTTGTCGCGCTTTACCAAAAAGTATAACTGGGCACATATGGATATCGCTGGCACGGCTTGGCGTTCAGGCAAAAACAAAGGCTCAACCGGTCGCCCTGTGCCTATGCTAACTCAGTTTTTACTTAACTATGCTGAGGAGCAAGCGAGCGAGTAATGTCGCAAGTTACTTTTTATCTTCTGCCAGAAGAAACTCAACCCAACAATACTGAGTCGCCAGCGGAATCCCCGATCGCGGCTCATATTGATTTTGCGTGCCGCTTAACCGCGCAGTTGTATCGTGAAAATAAAAAAGTCTTTATTTTTACCGATAACCAACAACAAGCCGAAGCGGTAGACGAGCATCTATGGCAATTTGAACCCGACAGTTTTGTTGCCCATAACCTACAAGGCGAAGGCCCTAAATTTGGCACACCAGTCGAAATTGGCTGTCAAGCGCCACGTTCGGGGCGGCCAATTCTGATTAATTTAAGCCAACACATGCCCGACTTTGTTGGCCGCTTTAACCAAACATTCGATTTTGTTCCTGCAGAAGAAAAGCTAAAGCAACAAGCTCGCGAACGCTACAAGCAATATCGTGCAGCCGGTCATCAGCTTTCTACCCAACCTGCAGCGTGACCATTACTTTTATTTTAAAAACGACATTTAGATACGACGATGGAAAAAACATTTAATCCTAATACCGTTGAACAGGCTTTATACAAAGCGTGGGAAGAAAAAGGCTACTTTAAACCGTCAGGCCAAGGTGATGCCTACTCAATCATGATCCCACCACCGAATGTAACCGGTAGTCTGCATATGGGTCATGCATTCCAAGACACCATTATGGATACCCTAATTCGCTACAAGCGTATGTCGGGTAACAACACCTTATGGCAAGTTGGTACTGATCACGCCGGTATCGCAACGCAAATGGTTGTCGAACGCAAACTTGCTGCAGAAGAAGATAAAACCCGTCACGATTTAGGCCGCGAAGCTTTTGTTGATCGTATCTGGGATTGGAAAAAACAATCAGGCGGCACCATTACTCAACAATTACGTCGTTTAGGCGCATCCGTTGATTGGGATCGCGAACGCTTCACCATGGATGAAGGCTTATCAAACGCAGTTAAAGAAGTTTTCGTGCGTTTATACAAAGAAGACCTAATCTATCGTGGTAAGCGCCTAGTCAACTGGGATCCAAAATTACACACCGCCATCTCTGATCTTGAAGTCGAGAACAAAGATAAAAAAGGCCATATGTGGAACTTCCGCTACCCACTAGCGGATGGCGTAAAAACCAAAGACGGTAAAGACTACATTGTGGTTGCTACCACACGACCAGAAACCATGTTAGGTGACACTGGCGTTGCGGTTAACCCAGACGATGAGCGTTACCAAGACCTAATAGGTAAAGACATTATTCTTCCTATCGTTAATCGTCGCATTACCATTGTGGGTGATGAACACGCCGATATGGAAAAAGGCACAGGTTGTGTAAAGATCACCCCTGCGCATGACTTTAACGATAACGAAGTCGGTAAGCGTCATCAGCTACCTATGATCAACATCTTTGATAAAGATGCAGCCATCTTAAGCGAAGGCCAAACGTATACCTTTGACGGTAAAGAATTAGACATGGACGCGCCATTACCAGAGCGCTTCCATGGTTTAGATCGCTTTGCAGCGCGTAAAGCTATCGTTGCAGAATTCGAAGAGTTAGGTTTATTAGAAGTGATTGAAGATCACTCACTCACCGTGCCTTACGGCGACCGTTCTGGCGTAGTTATCGAGCCACTATTAACCGACCAATGGTATGTACGTGCCGCACCATTAGCCGAACCAGCTAAAGAAGCGGTTAAAAATGGTGATATCCAGTTCGTACCACAACAATACGAGAACATGTACTTCTCGTGGATGAACGATATTCAAGACTGGTGTATTTCACGTCAGTTATGGTGGGGGCACCGTATTCCAGCTTGGTACGACGCCAAAGGCAACGTATACGTTGGTCGTGACGAAGCTGAAGTTCGCGCCAATAACAACATCGCCGACGATGTGGTTTTAAGCCAAGACGAAGATGTATTAGACACTTGGTTCTCATCTGCGCTTTGGACTTTCTCAACTCTAGGTTGGCCAGACAATACTGAAGATTTAAAAACCTTCCACCCGACTGATGTATTGGTAACGGGTTTCGATATTATTTTCTTCTGGGTGGCGCGTATGATCATGATGACCATGCACTTCATCAAAGATGAAGACGGCAAGCCGCAAGTACCATTTAAAACCGTTTACGTGACGGGTCTTATCCGTGACGAGAACGGCGATAAAATGTCGAAATCGAAAGGTAACGTACTTGATCCTATCGATATGATCGACGGTATCGATTTAGAAAGCCTAGTCACCAAGCGTACTAGCAACTTGATGCAAGACAAACTGGCCAAGAAGATTGAAAAGAACACGCGTAAAACCTTTGAAAACGGTATCGAAGCCCACGGTACTGACGCCCTGCGCTTTACCCTAGCCGCCATGGCCTCTACCGGTCGTGATATCAACTGGGATATGAGCCGCTTAGAAGGTTATCGTAACTTCTGTAATAAGCTTTGGAATGCCAGCCGTTACGTATTAATGAATACTGAAGAGCATGACTGTGGTTTCGCTGAAGATGGATCTGCTACTGGCGAGATGCAAACTTCATTAGCCGACCGTTGGATCTTAGGACAGTTCCAACAAACGGTTAAAGCCTATACCGAGCATTTAGATAATTATCGTTTCGACTTAGCTGCTAATACTATTTACGAATTCACTTGGAACCAATTCTGTGACTGGTACTTAGAATTAACTAAGCCGGTATTATTTAAAGGTAGCGAGGCAGAACAACGTGCCACGCGTCATACCTTGGTAACAGTGCTAGAAGCCCTATTACGTTTAATGCACCCATTAATGCCTTATATCACGGAAACGATTTGGCAGAGTGTGGCTCCGTTAGCTGCAGTTGATAAGAGCAAAGCCGATACGATCATGCTGCAAAGCTTCCCACAATTTGACGCTAGCCAAGTTGATAAACAAGCCATGGCGGATCTCGATTGGGTAAAACAATTTATCGTCGGAATTCGTAATATCCGTGGTGAAATGGATATCTCTCCGAACAAACCACTTAATGCTTATATCAAAAATGCCGGTACAGAAGACGTACGCCGTTTAACGGCTAACCAAAGCTTTTTACAAGGCCTAGCTAAGCTTGAGTCTATCGACGTATTAGGAGAAGGCGACGAAGCCCCAGCCTCTGCTACCGCTTTAATCGGTGAAATGGCGATCATGATCCCAATGGCGGGTCTAATCGACGTTGAAGCTGAACTAGCGCGTATCGATAAAAACATCGAAAAAATCAGCAAAGATTTAGCCCGTGTTGAAGGTAAACTGAAAAACGAAAACTTCGTTAGCAAAGCCCCAGCCGCGGTTATCGATAAAGAAAAAGCTAAACTAGCTGAAATGCAAACTGCGATCAGTAAATTGGAAGAGCAGAAAGCGACGATTGAAGCTTTGTAGGTTTTGATTGTTAGATGGAGGGAGTCGCATGGCTCCCGCCATTACCCAATCATCGCCATACGGAAAATGACGCACGAACACAGATTTCGTTCCTTAAATTTTTCTTCTTGGCATTACAAAGCAAAATATCTAAACAAATGTCGCTCAAACCTGATACCTTGCACGGTGCGACTCGCTTCGCTCGGGGCACCCTACATCCAGTTAATCTATAAACCTAACCTCATCGTAGGGTGGCCGGAGTCGTACGACTCCCACCATAACAAGGTAAAACGGCTTAAGAACCATTCAATGGTTAAATATTTAAACCACAATAAAACAAAAATCATCGGGTTGCGCACGCAACCCGAATAGGATTGTGGCTTTGCACCACAAGTGCCAAATTGAACGTTAAATTAAGCGTTAAATTTGGCTTTGATGCATTTGCCCATATACGCTTGACGGGCTTTTTTATCTTTTAAGTCGATACCTTGTTCTTTGGCTTCGGCTTTACATTCTTTCGCCAGCGCTTTGCGCTCTTCTTTGCTTGGCTTTTTGTCACCTGCCCACGCAAATTGACTACAAGCTAACACCATAGATACGACTGCAATTGCGATTTTTTTCATTATTTTTTTACCTTCAAAAGTGTATAAATTATTGTTGTTACACCATGGGTATCTGCATTGAGAATACTGCCGCTGGCTGATGCTGATAATGCGCTTTTTTTAAAATTAGAAAAGCCTATTTACACAATCCTTACATTCTTAAAACATCTTGAAATTCGCTGAGATATTGCAGATGTTTTTTAAGTTGCGTTAAGTTTTTAACGACGTAAATTCCATTAAATAAATTGACTAATTAACAAAATAAGATTATCTAGCAGGCTAATTTTTTATGCTACCCTCAGCAATTTGAGAACACCATTTTGGCACTTGCAAAACTGAATTTATTGTCCGATGAAGGTCATTTTTTTAATGAAACACTATTTGGATTGATCGCTAATGATATTGAGCAACAAGGTTTTAGTATTCGCCCCAATGCACTACCTGAAACAATAGCCAATAGTTTGTACCAGCACCAACAGCACATGCATACCCACCAGTACGATAACGCTGGCATAGGTCGCGGTGATGATTTTTTGCATAACGACTTTGTTAGAACCGACGAAATTTGTTGGATCAATGGCGACTCAGATGCCGGACAAGCTTGGCTAAACTGGACAGCACAATTAAAGGACTTTTTAAATCGGCGCTTATATTTAGGATTATTTTCTTTTGAAAGTCACTTTGCTCATTATGCACCAAACGATTATTACAAACGTCATTATGATGCGTTTAGAGGCGAGGCTAATCGAGTACTGTCAATTGTGACTTACTTAAATCCAGGATGGTTGCCAACAGATGGCGGCGAGCTTGTTATTTATCAAAATGATCATGATCGACAAGGCACAAAAGTCGTCCCTTTATTTGGTACGCTTGCCGTGTTTTTAAGTGAAGAATTTCCGCATGAAGTTTTGCCAGCAACCCGTGATAGATACTCAATTGCTGGCTGGTATCGAGTCAATACCTCAACCGACAATCGAGTAGATCCGCCTAGGTAAATAGACTTAATTTAAATGGTGCCAAAGCTATGTGTTTTAGATGCAAAGCGGCGCCATAAAAATCTTTATTTACGCAAAATCTGCAAATTTTTCGTCACCCCTTCAGCTAACGGCACTAAAAATATTTGCGACTCTTGTAAACGCTCTGTCGGAATGCCCAGAACATAACTGTCACCAAATTTAAACGATTTATGCGAGGCATAGCGACTCGTCTGCCGCCAGAACAACTCGCCTTTTTCATTGTAACCGTCAATTTGTAAACTAATTTCAGGTTTAAGCTCGATCATATTGGTATTCAGTGCCTCTCCCCCAAAAGACAGCTCAGTACGTTCGGTATAATAAATATTTACAAAGATATCTAAATACGCGCCATCAAGCCTAGGGTATTCAAATTCAATTTGGGTTAACTCGCTGTTATCACCATATTTCATGCTAACACCAGAGTCATCTGCCACCTTAACTGGCACGCCAGACTTAGCTTTAATACCCTTTGCCAACGTTGATTCAAATGTATGAAGTTGCTCAATTAAATTCGCTTGCTGTTCAGGGTCGAACATATCAAGCACTTCTTGTACGCCTTTAATCACTTTAGTAATTTTTGAGTATTTACCAGATTCGCCCTGTGTTGGTTCACGGATCGGATCCAAATAAACCTGTAAGGTTCTAATAGTGACATCGCCTTGATAATTATGTACCAAGGGTTGATTGGCACAGCTAGCCAGACAGCACACCGCCAACAATAAAAAGAAGTTTAATAAGGTTTTCATTAATAATTAGGTACCAAGTTTGATTAACACAGCTAACTAGACGGCAAACCGCTAACAATAAAATGAAATTTAATAATTTTATTACGCACTCAGCTAAATTATGCAATGAGTATGGCGTAAATTAAGCCGCAAGCAAAGTTATAGTCAAATCAAAGTTATAGAATAAAAGAACCATAAAAACCTAAGCGAGCTGACTATATTAACTGATACAATGCCGCGGTTATTTTTTACCTAACCCTAGGACATGCTGTGAGCCAACTTGCCTTTTCCAATACTCAACTCAAAACCGAACTTGTCAGTAATTTAGATACCCTAGGTTATAAAGAAATGACAGCGATCCAAGCGCAAAGTTTACCCGCTATTTTACAAGGTAAAGATGTGATCGCCCAAGGTAAAACGGGTTCAGGTAAAACTGCTGCTTTTGGCTTAGGTTTGCTAAACAAACTAGACGTAAAACGCTTTCGTATTCAAACCTTAATTCTCTGCCCCACCCGAGAATTAGCCGACCAAGTCGCAGTTGAGATACGAAAACTGGCGCGCGCTATTCATAATATTAAAGTGCTCACCTTAACTGGTGGTATGCCATTCGCTAAGCAGCAAGATTCGCTATACCACGGCGCGCATATCATTGTCGGCACACCTGGGCGTATAGACGATCATTTAAACCGCGGCACCTTAAACCTAAATGATGTTGATACCTTGGTCTTAGATGAAGCCGATCGCATGTTAGAAATGGGCTTTCAGGATACATTAACCGCCATTGTGGAGCGCACACCTATTGATCGACAAACCCTGTTATTTAGTGCCACCTACCCAGATGCCATTAAAACGATTGCAAATAATATGATGCGGGATGCCGTCATGGTTCAAGTCGAAGATACACATGACGATACCAGTATCGCCCAACACTTTTATCAAACAGCAGATAGCGAAGCTAAGTTACACGCTCTGCGCTTGTTATTATTACAGCACCAACCAGAATCAAGTGTGGTATTTTGTAACACCAAACGCGACACCTTAGTAGTCTGTGATGAGCTTAACCGCTATGGCTTTCATGCATTAGCGCTTAACGGCGATTTGGAACAGCGCGAGCGAGACCAAACACTCGTGCAATTTGCTAACAAAAGCGCATCTATCTTAGTTGCAACCGATGTCGCGGCGCGCGGCTTAGATGTCGAAAATTTGGATGCGGTATTTAATTACGATTTTGCTCATGATACCGACACGCATACCCATCGTGTTGGCCGCACTGGGCGCGCTGGCAATAAAGGTTTAGCCTGTACCTTTTTTACTGAAAAAGACGCGTATAAAATCGAAATGTTAGCCGAGCTATTACAGCGAGATATTAATGCCGAAGCTTTGCCACGCGAAAGTGTGTTAGACAATCGTCCCAATCCCGCCCCTATGGTTACGCTACAAATAGACAGTGGTAAAAAACAGAAGATCCGTAAAGGTGACATTCTCGGCGCTTTAACCGGAGAAAACGGTATTGAAGGCAAACAAGTCGGTAAGATCCAAGTTAACGATACTTGGTCGTTTGTCGCGGTTGAACGCGCTGTCGCTAAACGCGCTATTAACAAACTAAGCCAAGGCAAAATGAAGGGCCGTAATCGCCGCGTAAGACAACTGAGTTAGTCACTTATCAATTGTTAAACCCACACACTCTCTCTGTGGCAATCCCTCCAAGATTGCCACTCGCCTTTAATTTTAAAAGAATTCACATTAGCTTCACCCTTTTTGTTTGATTTTGCTCTATTATTAAAGAGTCAAAAAAAGCAAATAAGACTTTTACGGCACAACACACAAGCAACGCACAGTAAATATCTATTCCGTAAGAAAAAGGCAACACAGCTTTTTTCAAACAGAATATGCAATTTGATTAACGTCAAAGAGACTACTATGCAAAAAACTTTGAGCTCCATTGCACTCCTAATTTCAATCCTATTGTTATCGACTAACGCTAACGCGGAAACGCGCTTAACCCTGCAAGCCAGTTACGATATAGAGACCACAGAAACCTATGAGTATCAGGTATTACAACTCGCGCTAAATAAAACTCAATCCAGCTATGGAAAATATCAATTAAGTGTCACACCCAAAGCGGTTCCGCCTAGTCGTTTAATCGTAGAAGCGAATTCGAGTCGTTACGAAAATTTTATATTTCTTAATTCCGCCAGCCAAGAAGCTGCCGACGCCTTAGCTTACGCCCGCTTCCCTGCCTTGCTTGGCATTATTGGTTACCGAGTGGCGTTTGTATCTAACGGCTTGAAGCAACAGGGTTACTCCATCGATTCACGTGAAGAGCTAATGAGGTTCACCATGCTGCAAGGTCGTGGCTGGTTAGATGGTGATATTTTGAAGGATAATGGCTTTACCCTGAAAACTGGGCGCAATATTTTAGGTTTGTATCATATGGTGGCTAACGACAGAGCAAACTTTTTCCCGATTGGCGCTAACCAAATTCAAGGCGCATGGCAGCATTTTAATCATGTTGAAGGACTGGCTATCGACGACAAAGTGGTGATGTATTATCCCCTACCGCGCTTCTTTTTTATGAGTAAACAGAATCAAGCCATTATAAACCGTATAGAGCGCGGTTTAATTGCTGCTTACGACGATGGCAGTTTACAAACATTGTGGCAAAAACATTTTAAGCCTGCACTCGATTTTGTGAACCTGAAAGAGCGCAAGCTATTTAAGTTTAAAAATAACTATATCAGTGGCATAGATAGCAGCTACGAAAAGTATATTTTTGATCCCTTTGCTAACTAACCATTAGCACAAGGCTTGTGTGCTAAATATAGCCACAGCGTTCAGGTGTTAAACAACTCGAGTCAAGTTGGTAACCTATCTACTGCTACATTTACCAAAAAATAAGAATCTATGCGCTGTGATGTACAACAGCGCAACAGCATAAAGCAATAAAGCTAAAAAATTACGCCACTGTACTTTTAATTACCCTCGGCGTATCCTGCCCACAAAATGCTATAGTCTTCTCGCTAAGGTCTTATGGTTCATTGTCAGCGCTTACTCACCCCAATCACATAATAGAGCATATGCTCATGGGGATTCGAAGCTTGACGGCTTTGCTTACATGGATGTAAGTACTTAGGTTTCGTCTGGAACTAGAAACCTGCCCCTAAAACCTGATCGCTTTGACTATATAACTCATTTAAATATAAGGAAATTCTGTTGTTAGGCTTATCAAACGGACTGACGCGTCATTCGTCGAGTTACATCGTCACTTGTTCCACCTTGCTTGTTGTATTTTTATTGTTTTTTCCCACTCATGCTGTCGCACAAAAATCTGAGTTTTCTCAACCCGAGTCTTTCATCAATGTGCCAATCGAGATCCGTTACCAAACTCTGCAAAATAAACTAAACCAAAGTCTGCCGGAAACTCTGGCAAACATTTACGACAAAAACCGCGTTTGCGTTAAAACCCGATTTGGCAAAATTAGATGTGATGTGAAAGGTTGGGTGAAGCGTAATGGTGCTATAGGTGTTAGCGCCAAACAAAAATGGCTAGAGTTTACTGTGCCAATTAAAGCCAAAGTATCAGCCAAAGCAGGTATTCGCGAAACGGTAGAAGCCGCAGCGACCTTAATAATTAAAGCCAAACCGCAAATCAAACCAGACTGGACATTGGCTTTACAAGTGTTTCCCGACTATCGCTGGGATAAAGAGCCCAGTATCGAACTTTTCGATATTGTCAGTATTAATTTAGCCCGTTTTGTTGAACCGCAAATCGCCAAGCAAATGGATAAATTCGTTAAAAAAGTGCCACACATGCTAAGTCAGTTAGAGGTGAAAAAGAAAATGGCAAGTGTTTGGCGCAAACTACATGAACCCAAACAAATAAATAAAGACTTGGATGCTTATCTCTATTTTTCACCGAAGCATGTCGCCTTTACTGGACTAAACATAGGTCAACAAGCGCTCAACACCACAGTTTATATTGCGGGCAATACCAGTATTGAGGTCAGTAATAAACGGAAAATCTCCGCCTCTTCTTTGCCTGTACTTAATACGCAAACCCAAGCGCCAAGCCAAGGCCAATTCAACATCAATTTACCTATTACATTGTCACTACAAGAAATAAGTCATTCGTTTGCTACAAAGCTCGAGCAAGATAATCAGAAAAAACAAAAAGAATTAACTTTGCTCAACCCTGAACTTCGCGGTGATAACAAAGGCGAAATTTTCCTCGATATTGACATTAAATATGCTAACCAAAACGCCGTATTGCAGTTTTTTAATATAACCGATTGGTTCAGCGTAAACGGTCGACTAGCCTTTTCGGGTACACCGATATTAGACAAAGATAGCCAAACATTATCTATCAGCAATTTAGAATATGTCGCCAACACTAACAGCGGTATTGTTGATGGTGCAATCGATTTAGCAGGATTAGAAATGATCCGCCAACGCATAGAAGACAAAGCTCATTTTCCGTTAGCGGAAAAAATTGATACGGCTATCGCCAAAGCTAACTTATCTTTGCAGCAGCAGAAAACTAAAGGTATTGCGGTAAACGCCGCATTAACCAAAGTGTCGCTTAATTCACTCAAAGTAAAGCAAAGCACGATTGACTTAACAACTCATATCGCGGGCAATGTTAGTGTTAGCTTCTAACAAATTGTGATGAGTCGAGCAAAGCTAATTACATTGTATTTAAAACAAACCTAGCCTTGCGCTAGGTTTGTTAAGCTAATTGTGCTCAGGCTATTCAGAAATCACCACTCGGACTGATTTAATATCAACCCAGCCGGCTTCACCTAGCTGATCATCTAAAACATCTTGATAGACAACACCGTTGCCAAGGTCGACAAATCCTGAGTCAGGGTAGATATCACTGTGAATACCTTTTACCGTACTCCAATTCCACGGCCCATCATCATCCGATGAATTGGTACCAAATACAGGTTCACTATCGATAGAATAGTTTAATTGGGCGAAAACAGTCATCGGCGTATCGGCAGCCAATAAAGCCATTAGCGGATGCTTCTCTTCATTTACCGTCATGATCAACTTATTAGCGTCAACTGTTAAGTCAACTTTTTTCGATGCGTAGCTACTAAAGCGACCAATTGATGTGCTAGTACGATCCCAAGGCGTAAATATTTGCGAACGTAGAGAACCCAAATCAACAATACTGCCAGAAGCCCCAAAATCACTGACTTGCATGCTGATATCTCCGGTATCAATTTTATTATTTTTATTTAAATCAAAGTCGACACGCCACATATAGGTAGCAGATTCCACATTAATCTGTTTAGGTAATGCATCAAATTCCAATTCCACTTTTATTTGCCGGGTAGTTGAACACCCCTTCGAGGTAACTACCTCAGTATGTCGACTATCCCAAGTCAACTCAGTGCTCATAGTTGCACCCGGCAAAGTAAAGTCCATTTGGTTATTCGACTTAAGCACTAAATCATAATCTTGAACACCGCCATTTGCCACGTCAGCTAATTTGATGGTACGCAGTGCTCGGCTGTTTATTCGATAATTTTTCGCTTGTAAACAACCTGAATCCTGCATCTTATATAGGGTTAACGCTTGCTTACCAAATAAAATGTAGTCGCCTGTCACTTCGTTTTTCCAAGTACCAAATTGGATATCTGCGTCCAAGGCAGGTGTTTCAGGCTGCTCTGGTTCAGTTGGCGGTTCAGGTTCCGTTGGTGGTTCAGGTTCCGTTGGCGTAACAGGCGGATCAATCGGTTTATTTTGCTCACCAATACCTAACGCGGCAAAAATCGAATCAATATCATCAGTACTAAAATTGTATTGCTTTAAACCTTGCTCAATTTTATTGATATCACTTGCCTGTAAATTTGAAAAATCGCTATAGCCCATTTGGCTTAAAGTCGCTTTAATGGTTTGTAAATCTTGGGCGGACACTTTTGGTTGGTCGTCAGAGCCACCACCGCCGCCACAAGCCACTAAACCAACAGACAAGAGTAACGGAAGCGCTTTTTTAAACATGTGAATATCCTTATTAATTGGAATGAATATTATTATTTGAAATTAATTTACATATGAAATAATAAACTTAAATACAATTCAATCAAGTTAATTTAAGTAAAGTTGTTAACAAAAATGAAATGCTATATGCAGTAGAACAAGCCGCTAACGGCTGGCCATAAAGGAAAGTATCAGTCACGACTCTGTTTGCAGAGTGTCTGGAAAAGGGTGGTTTTTACTAGTGCTTAAACTCAAACGCTTTGAACAATTGAATTTCTAACTATTTACTAAATTGTAGGGTTGACTTTACATCGACAAATCTTGAGCTAGCCGAAATAAATTCGGCCCTACAGTGATTCTGATATTTTATATCTTGTGTGCTTTCTATTTAAAACAATATATAGATTGGTAACAGTAACAAGTTCAAGAAGTCAAAACCTTTGTTTCGCAATACTCTCCTGTTAACACTCAAGCGCTGAGGGGTTAAGGCTTATTTTTGGTTTTGTGTAATTCGTAAAGCTTAGCTTCTTTTAAAAATGCGTACATGGTGTCGATGACAGCTTGCACAAAGCCACGACCACCCGATAAAAAACGTTTACGTACTATGTATTCTTTAAAAAACATAATGGGTAGCATCAAGCTTAATTTCAGCCATGAATGACGTTTACCCTTGTTAAACTTTTCTTGGGCACCCAGGGATGAGTATTTATTTTGCTTAGCCATTAAGGTTTCCGCATCGGCATATCCATAATGTAAAACGCAGCCTTTTACGTCTTGCACTTTGCCATTAACTTTGACATTTTCATGTACCAGTTTGTTGGTAGGGTATTCAACATTTTGCTTTTTAAATACCCGAACAATCGAACGTTTATGGGAACTAGGGTGCATAGCCGCTCCCATAAACACGTCTTCAAAATAGATGCGCAGCGCATCACAGTTATCTGCATCGACTTGTTGCTGGATCTGCCGTGCCACATCGTCTGGCACCACTTCATCACCATCCAAATTAAAACACCAATCATGTTGGCACAGACTTAACGCATATTGTTTCTGTTTGGCAAAACCGAGCCAATCTTGATGTACGACTTTGGCACCTAAGTTAGTCGCAATCTGCTGAGTCCCGTCAGTGGAACCAGAATCAACAACGATGATCTCAGCAAACCCTTGGACTGATTGGATCGCTTGCGCAATCGTAGCTGCCTCGTTTAAAGTCACAAAATAAACGCTAATCGGGGTGTTAGACATGGTTACTTCTCGTTATCTTGCTGACAGGCTTGTTCCATTTGCAACGCGGCTAACGCTGCGTATTTATGAAAGGCATATTGCGCTAATACTAACGCCATAAAGAACCCTCGCTTACCATCAAGAAAACCGCCGCGCAAAATGTATTGCTGAATAAAGTCGGTAAAAAAGCGCATAACGGCAAAACCGAGTGAGCCTTTCTTGCCTTTTTGCTGTTTTTCTTCTGCCAGAATACATGCGTATTTAAGATGTTTTTCTTGCATGTGTTGATAAGTTCGCCAGCTAAAATGCAATAAAGGCGACTTTAACACTAAAGGTTTAACATCTGGGATCTGTAATGCTTCATGCACTTGCGAATGTTTAAAATGCACACCTTCATGATTTAAAAACAATTTACCTTGCGGGGTTGAATAGCGACCACGACGCATAGGCTTGCCAAATAAATAGGTATGCCAAGGAATTTTGACAAAATTAACGTCGAGTTTTTCTTGGCTCAATAACGCGTCGATTTCATCGCGCAATTCTGGCGTAACTTTTTCATCGGCGTCGAGGTTAAGTACCCACTCATGCTTACACAACTTTAACGCGCGATTACGCTGCGGCCCATAACCCGGCCAATCGGTTTGATGAACTTCGTCAGTGTATTTTTGACAAATTTCGACTGTACCATCGGTACTGCCTGAATCAAGAATAATAAGCTGGTCAACCCAACCGGCTAACTCTTTAATACAATCTTCGATCCTATCCGCTTCATCGCGAACAATTAAAAAACAAGAGAGAGGTCGTCTTTTCATAATGGCGTTAAACTAACAGCAAGCGCTACTTTAGTTAGTGGCCGCCAGTTGGCAGCCAACGTAGTATAGTCTTCTCGCTCAGGTCTTATGGTTCATTGTCAGCGCTTACTCGCCCCAATCACATAGTAGAGCATATGCTCATGGGGTCTCGAAGCTTGACGGCTTCCCCTAAAACCTGATCGCTTTGACTATAATTAATTTTATTGGCTGCGACTATACCAGTAATTCAGAAAAATTACGCGTTTGAGGTTTGGTTTAAATAAGGGTTTAACAAATTTTGATACACTTCATGATAACGATTGGCCATCACGCTAATTGCGTAATCTCGTTCCATCAATTGCCGACCGGCCATTGCTATTTGTTGTCTTAAGTTATTATCCGCTAACAAACATTGCAACTTATCACGCAACGCATTGACCTCGCCAGGCTCAACTAAAAAACCATTTACACCATCAATCACAGCTTCGGGGATCCCCCCCGCGCGACTCGCGATAATCGGCACTCCACAAGCGCTCGCTTGCAGCAAAGAAACCCCAAGGCCTTCGGCAAAGGCAGGATGCACGACAATGTCTAAATTTGGCAATACGCGAGGCAAATCATTGCGAAAACCAGCAAAAATAATTTGTTGGTGCAGATTGCGTTGTTTAACTTTTTGCTCTAGCTCTTCTCGCAGTGGCCCTTGTCCTAACACCAAAACTTTTAAATTAGGGTTAGCCGCTAATAAAGGCTCCACGGCCTCAAACAATACCGCATGGCCTTTACGCTTAATTAATTGAGCCACAATGGCAATCACCTTATCCTGCGCTGAAAAATTAAACTCGGCACAAAACCAGTCCTTTTGCGGTGTAACCTGATAAGTGTCAACATCGACTGCACTGCGAATAACCTCGACTTGACTCGCATTTGCTACGCTTTGCAGCATGACATGTTTAATACCTTGCGAGATCGCGGCGACAAAATCAAAACGACGGTATTTAAAGGATGCCAGCCAGTTTGGCTCTTTGTTATCCACGCGGCGGGTTAAAACAGTCTGGCAACCCGCCCACTTAGCAGCCAATAACCCCCAAATATCAGCACCACGCCGTGAATGGATATGACATATATCCACCTCATAACGGAGTAGCGCCTTACGAATTCGAGCTGTCATGGCCAAGTCGAGATCGCCTTTCATCTCGATTTCAACAACCTGACACAAACCAGCGCATTTTTGTCCAATTTCAGAACCAACTGGGCAAATCAACACCTGCTTATACTGTTTACTTTTCGCTAGTTCAGCAATTAAATAATAAACTTGTAAAGCGCCGCCATATAAATGCCGACCCGCTTCAATATGTGCAATAACAGGCATAATTAACCTCCTATTTTTAGCCACTGCTCAGTCAGAGCAAAAACATCTTGGGGTTGAATTGCGCGCATACAATCAAACTTGGCACCACAAGTTGGATGACGACGACAAGGTGAACATGGCATTTTATGGTGAAGCACATGCGCATTAGGCTGACTGGTATCAGAATAAGGTAAGGTTGAACCAAATATTGCAATAGTCGGTGTTTTTTGCGAAATACCTAAATGCGTCAACCCCGTATCAACGCCAATTAACACACTCGCCTGTTGAATAATCGCTGCCGCTTGTAACAAGCGAGTTTGTCCGGCCAAGTTAACCGTAGACTTCGGCATCTGCTTTAGCATAGCCTCAGCTTGTTGTTTGTCTTGCGGCCCACCTAAAATCACGATCGGCAAAACATATTTTTGATGTAAAAACTGCGCCAGTTCAAACCAATATTGGGTAATCCAATGTTTTTGCGCTCGAGTGGTAAACGGGCTAATCGCAATATAGCGCCCTTTTACACCGGCTGCGCTCAACATGGTTTGAGCGCTTTGCTGGGTATCTCGATTAAAAGGCACAGACATGGAAAAATCAGCGACTTTTAGATCAACGTAATGTGCTAAATCCAAATACTCAGAGCCAATGCGTGGGGCATCTGCAATGCGGGGCACAACCTCATTCACCAACAAGTGGCTACCTTCCTTACCCCCCAAACTAATACGGCGCTCGGCGCGGCAAACTTTGGCCCAAATACCACTTTTAACCAATCCCTGCATGTCGAGTACCCAATCAAACTTATGCTCTCTGAGTCGTTTAGCAAAAACCAATTGCGACTTTAAATACGGGATATATTGACGTTGTTTACGCAAGGTTCGCCATTCGTTACGTGGTAGATGAATAATGTTGTCGATGAGCGGGTTTTCTGCCAATAAATCAGCGGCGACTGGTTCAACCAACCAACTGATTTTAGCTTGTGGATAGGTACGTTTAATGGCGGGAATGATGGCTGATGCCATAATCACGTCACCAATAGCACTAAGACGAATAATGAGAATATGCTGCGGGGCCTTAGTACTCACAACCACGATAACCTAATCTAATAACTAATCTGAAACTGGCAGCACGTTAACTGAAATTAAGGTCACTTTTATGACAATGTCACAGTTTAACTGAAGCGTAATAATGCCGACATGATTTAATCATGTTTAATTGCGACCCTGTTTGACGTACTAAGCAAGGTTAACTGATCATGGTTCATTTTCTATATAATCAACTACTGCGTGTTTTACTGCCGTTAATCATTTTAAAACTAAAACGCAAAGCCAAAAAATCTCCGGCATATGGCGCAAGATTAGATGAACGCAAAGGTAATGGGGTTATAGACATTCCTAAAGGCTGCGTTATTTTCCATTTAGCTTCTTTGGGCGAAACCATTTCAGCAACACCATTAATCAAAGCCTTTCAACAAGCCAATCCCACTACACCAGTATTACTGACCAGCACAACGCCAACCGGCTCTGAACAAATCCAAAAAACCTTTGGCAACCGTGTTTACCATTGCTATTTACCCTATGACTTACCCATTATTCAACGCCGCTTTATTTGTAAGTTAGAACCCGCTATGTTGGTGCTAATGGAAACCGAACTGTGGCCCAATTTAATCTTCAACGTCAAACGGTACGGCGGTCAGGTTGTTGTCATCAATGCCAGAATGTCTGACAAATCAGCTAAAGGCTATGCGCGCTTAGGGCCATTAACCCGCACCATGCTCAAACAAGTCGATTTAGTGTTGGCGCAATTCGATGCTGATGCAACACGCTTTATGGAATTAGGTTGCGATGCAGCAAGCATTAATGTGATCGGCAATTTAAAATTTGATACGCAATTTGCAACAAGCCAACAGCAAGCAGCCAAACAACTACAGCAAAAACTTAATATACAACGTCCTGTATGGTTAGCGGCAAGCACCCATAAAGGAGAAGAAGAACAGATCTTAGCTGCACACAAAACACTACTAAACAGCCACCCCAATGCGTTACTGGTTTTGGTGCCTCGCCACCCCGAGCGTTTCGGATCAGTTAGTCAATTAAGCCAACAAAGCTTTATCACTCAAGTTAAATCGTCACTTAAGGGAAGCCTTAACTTAAATACCCAAGTGCTAATTGGTGATACGCTGGGTGAAATGATGAGCTATATCTGCCTAGCCGATATGGTATTCATAGGCGGTAGTTTAGTAGAACGTGGCGGCCATAACCCATTTGAAGCTGCCTGTCAGCACAAAGTCATTTTAACCGGCACACACACCTTTAATTTTGCCGAAAGCTTTAACATTTTACAGCAAGCACAAGCACTGCTCCGTGTGCAGAATAGTCAGCAACTAGCCAATCAATTAAACAGCTTAATGGCTAACGAAACATTAAAAGCAACATACGCCCAAAATGCTTACTTGTGCCAACAGCAATGTAAAGGCGCACTTAACAGCACCCTAGATTTGTTAAATCAACACTACCAAAACGCGATTGCTCAGCAATCAAACCTGAGTGTGCCCTGTACTCAATTCAGTCTTAAAACGATTCATGAGTAATTTCACCCGCTCTGGACGTCGCAAGGCCTGCGGATAAAGTAAGTAAACGTCGCGCTGTTCGCCAGTATAATCCGCCAATACTTCCACAAGCCGGCCATCAACTAGTTCTTGCTCAATCATGTAGCGCGGCAATCGGCTAATGCCATGTGAAGCTAAAACACTCTGCTTTAGCAGTTCATTGTCGGAGAACTGTACACGGCTTTCTAATCTGACTTCGATTGCTTCTTGCTGATCAATAAACAGCCAGTTTTTCCAGTAAGGTAAAGAAATGCAAGGTAACTCAAGTAAATGATTAGGATGCGTGGGTAGCGAATAATGCGCAATAAACTCAGGTGTCGCGCAACAGGCATAATCAAAGGTAAGCAGCTTAACCGCGACCATATCTTGCGGTGGGGTATTAGTAATACGCACTGCAAAATCATAGGACGTATCAACTAAATTATGTGTTTGGTTACCGGTGTCGCTGACAACACCAATATCGGGATATTCCTTAAGCAATTGGTTAACGACAGGCAATAGCTTGTATTTCATCAAAGCAGTCGGTGCGGTAAATCGTACGATCCCTGACAAACAATCGTCTGACACATCCAATAGTTTTTTCGTGTCTTGCCAAAAGGTTGTTAACTTATTGGCTTGTTCAAATAACACCTCGCCGCTGGAGGTTAAACGCATATTTCGTGTATTACGAATAATAAGCTGGGTATTCAGCTCTTGCTCTAATTCCCGTATTTGCTTTGACAAAAAAGCTTTTGACACACCTAGCGATTCCGCCGTTTTAGTATAACTGCCGCGTTTAGCCAGTTCAGCAAAGAGTCGCAATCGCTCTAAACTCATTGTTTTGACCCGTTCCAATTAGCTACCTAACGTAAATATACACCATAGATTGTTTACGGGTATAAACAGTGTTTTAGGAACTGGACTATTTTTCAAGCGGTAATACAGGTAATGATTCAATTAACTTTAAGCTATGAAAAACACCAAAAATTAATACTTAACGCAGGTATTTCTGGGTTCGTTTGGGTCTTTACCTGAAAGTCTTCTAAACGCACTTTGCCTTTTTTAAATCTGGGTTTAATGCCGTTGATCAGGACTTTTTTGGAGGTAATTTTATTTGCTGTCACTGAAAAAGCTTGCTGTAACTCAGCAAACCCCGTTAGCTCAATCTCAACGGGACGATTAATTAAATTAATCAGCATTAGGGTTTTATGATTGCCATCTGGGTGTTGATGGCAATATACCCGCACGCGAGGCACATTGGTTTTAACCTCGAAAACTCCCTGCCCCATTAACCTTACCCATAACCAACTCACCCAATAATCCGGCCTTGGCTTAGTGGTTAGTCGATTGATCATGCCATAGTCGCCGCCAATTAAACTTTGGCGGATCATGACTTTTTGACCATGAGCCGCACCTCTACCTAATTGATCTGCCCACCAAAAGCATGAAGCAAATCGGTCTGATAATTGCGGTTGACCGCCACATTGCGCCGAGCCCGTTTCACCTGTCCAGAATTCTGCTTGTGGTTGATAAGTATCACGCCAAGCTTTCAGTTTAGCGCTGTATTTGTCGAAATCAGAAAATGACTTAGGCGATAGTAAAGTTCTTAAATTAGCTGTACGAGTACGAAGTGGTGAACGCTTACTTTGAAACGGGTAGTAATGCCAATCGATAATATCTATGTTAAAACTGAGCGCCGCGAGAAACTTTTTGGTTAAATTCGAAAGGGGTGCCAGCGTTTCACCCAATTTAGGCCAATAAGCACTGCCGGGGCCCATAATTTTCACTTGCGGGTAATAACACTTAATCTGCTCAGCAAAGGTTGCATAATCCTGCGCTAAATTTTTCCCACCCGGTTGTGAGCGAACGCCATGAAACGCCCAATATGCATTCAACTCATTGCCTAACTCACAAACATCAATTTGATAACCTTGATCAATAGAATACTGCAGTAACTGCTGCACTTCATCGCCCTGCCAATCTCCGTGTTCTTTGCGACTAAACAAACCATATTTGCAGGTAAATACGAACTTAAGCTGGTTACGCTGAATAAATTGATGTAGCTGGTCCCACATTGTTTTGGTCAGTACAAGCGCATGCTCATTATCCGTTGGCGAATTAAAATAAAAAATTTTATCGGCTTCCGAACCACCAACTCGCACATAAGATTGCCCCAAAGCTTGTACTAACCTGTCTAATTTTTTATTACGTAAATCCAGTGGTGGCACGCGCAAGGTCCCTAAGCCTTTTCGTACGCCTTGGCTGCCTTCCCACCAATAGCCACCGACAACAACAGATATATCAATAGCAAAAGATAAGTACTCAGGCGCCACCTGATGCACAACTTCATTGCTAACTAAAGTGACGTTAGCTTGGTGTAGTTTAGTTTTGTTTGTTGGCAATAAGCCCAAAATACGCAGGTGCGACGATAACTTTGCAAAAACAGGAGGTAAGCGCATTGATAAACAACAACTTGTCAGACTTTATTTTATCCATTCGCTCAGTCTAATCATTTAACAAGGCGAAAATATGACAGATAAAATCAGCAGGAAATTAACCGCAAAAAAATGTAAAAGTTCTTTGCGTTTCAAGGGATTTACTATCAGATAAGCCACAACTCAAAACACTTAAATAAACCTTTATGCAGAAACTCATCTTATCTTTGCTTTCAGCTTGGCTATTGCTAATCCAATTGCCAAGTGCCAGTGCGCAACAAAACGAATTTTATGTTGCATCAGGCGACAATGGCATATATCGACTTACCATTAATGGCCAAAAAAATCGCCTAGCAAAACCACAAAAGGTGGCAGATGTTAATCATGTCGGCTTTTTAACCCAGCATCCCACTAAAGCTATTTTATATGCAGTGGCCAATCACAACGAAGCCGTGGTTATGGGTTTTACCAAGCATAAAAATGGTCAACTCAGCATGCTAAACAGCCAAGCCATTAATGACGGGCAAACCGCAGGCACGCATTTGGCCGTACACCCTAGCGGAAAGTGGCTGACCACAGTGCAATATCGTACTGGCTCAGTTAGCGTGTTTCCATTAGCAGCAGATGGTCAAATCAAGCCGCGCAGCCAATTAATTCATCACCAAGCCGTTAAGCAACAAGGTAGTAAAAAAACCAAACCGGCTCGGCCACATTGGGTAGGTTATTCACCAGATGGCAGATTTGTTTTTATTCCCGACCTTGGCCAAGACCAAATTGTTATTTATCAAGTAACAGAACAAGGACAATTACAAGCGCATGGCTTTTCTCAAGTCAAAAAGGGCAGCGGCCCGCGCCACATGAAGTTTTCTAAGGATGGCAATTTTGTTTACTTGCTAAATGAGCTAGCCATGACAGTATCTGTTTTTGCCTATGACGCGCAACAAGGTACCTTGACCGCTATCCAGGATGACCAAGCAACAATAGATGAAGCAGATTGGCGTACCGCCAGCCGTCACTCCGCATCCGAGATCCGCGTACATGCTAATGGCCAATTAATCTACACCGCCAATCGCGGCCATGATTCAATCAGTATTTTTAAAGTCAGCGACAATGGTCAGATTAAGCGTATTGCAAACGAATCAGTCAGAGGAGCTGAACCACGTAATTTTGCATTAGATAACACGGGACAATGGTTGGTCAGTGCCGGTTTGGCGTCGAACAGCTTGTCACTATTTACAGTTGATCCCGTGTCTGGCTTATTGCAATTTCAACGCGGCCAAGTACAAGCTGTACCTAAACCGCTTTGTGTTTTATTTTGGCGCTAGTTTTTCCTTTTATCACCCATGACTTTTATAACCTGGAGCTATAGCTAAATTTTCAGCACCATATAAAGTTTGCTGATTACGTAACCAAAGTTGATACTCAGCGCCACGCAAGCTGGCGCTTTCAGTGCAATCGACATTCCAACGGCGCAGCAAGTAACCGGCGAGCGCCGCTCTTACATTTAACTCCAACACCCCATCCGTCATGCCATAATCCATTTCAATTGCCGTGGGGTGTTGCACGTTTTTCGGGTGGGCAACTAAGTGCATTGTCATCATACGCATCCATTGATGATCTTCGAGCTTATCTTCCTCACGCTGCGGCTCACTGTCGATCAGTGTCACTTTACTAATACGGGTTAAGACAAAATCACGAAACGATTGCGACTTGCGGTCAAAAGCACGAACGTGCCAACGCAAACCATTATCCACAATAGCATGCGGCACTAATTCACGCGTAGTCGAACCGCTAGAAAGCGAGGTATAAATAACATTAACCGCTTTGCCGTTTAAAATAGCTTGCACCAAACGAGCTACAACAAATATGTCAGGCACATTCAACAACGAAGGCGATTGCACCGGAAACTCAACATCGTTAATTGCGTCGTATCCATCAGAAATATCATTAGCTAATTTAATCAAGGTTTTACGCGGATCATGACTAAACAGCGGCGTAAACTGTTTGGTTTGTTCATAGATTTTTGCTGGGGTGTATTCGCAGTTATCGGGTCGAAATTGGCGGTATAAGGCTAAATCTCGGGTCGCATTGGCCAAGCCCATTTCAAAACGCTGGGTAATATCATGACGACTAACATAGCCTCTAAATAACAAACAAAAATCAATAAAGGCTAAGCGCTGTTTTTGCGGGTAACTCAATGAGTCAAGCTCGGGTGCTAATGGCATAAAGCAAACAAGAATAAGTAAGGATTGATGACATAATCTAATCAAATTGATTTAGCGAATCAATCAATTTAAGCGTATAAAACCAAGATTAATCCATGCAAATTACGAGGTACTTTTTGTTGGCGATTATTCAGGCCTAATATTTGCAGAGCAAAATAAAATAAATGAAAAGTGTCAATTTTTTGCGAGGTCCGTTTGCAAGTTTCCGATATGCTCGCTAATTACAGCCAGGTGTCACAGCATAAAAGTGCCGATAACCTTGCTGAGCAACAAAACCAAGCGATTGAAAAAACTCAGGCTAAAAAAAACAATCAGGCACAAGCCGAACAAAAAATTAATACGGCGAGTGTGGTTAATATTAGTTTTGAAGCCGAACTGATCCGCCAAAATGCCAGTGAAATCATGCAAGGCATTAACTTAACTAAAATTAGTCAAAATCAACTCGATTCATTAACTGAACATTTATATCAGCACAATGTCATTAATTCGCAGGAGTATGCGACCTTAAGCTTTTTTGGTGAGCAAGTTTTCAATGCACAGGACAGTACTAGCGAACAATTACGCATTGACGCCAACCAGCCGCAAGATATGATTGGCAAATGGCAAGACAAGCTGCAACAACTGCAAGACATGCGCGCCAAACCCATAGCGCAACAACAAGCCAAACGCATGGTAAATTTATTAATCAATTTACAAGCCAGCGCCTAATGAGATCAGAATTCCCGATCTGCCGCCCATAAAATTAAGGCTGCTTGGCCAGCTTTGCTTGAATAGTTGATAGATGCTTTTTCACCAATTGCCCATCAGCAGATAAAGGTTTTACTTGCGCTTGCTTTTGTGTCGCTGCAAATAACGACTCCATTTGCTTACGCAACATGGCTTTTTGTTGGGCAGTCAGCCCTTGCGTTTTTTCTAAGTCGACTATGTTCTCTGCAATATTGCGCTGTAAATCATTGGGTATAGCGCCGGCTGCCATTGCTTGCGTGACTTCCTTAATTGCCCGCGTCACCCGAATTTGTAAAACAAAAAACTCATCAACCGTCATTTTGCCCTGTAATGCCGATGTAAACTCATTGAGCAAGCCTTCTTTTTGTAAGATACCTTTGGCTTTTTGCCCTAACGCCTCTGCCTGTCCTTTGTCAAAATCCAAATCATAGTGAGCTAAACGTGCCTGATGTTTTTCAAAAGTTGCTTGCAACTGTGGTGCTACTTGCATCCAAGTTTGCAGGTCTTGCTCCGATAATGGCTTTGCGGTAACGGCCACGTTACTGCATAACAATAAAACAAAAAATAAAATTTTCGTTTTCATATATTTCAATCCTTAGTTGAAATTTAAATTTAACAAACTCGAGGCTAATTTCTGTTAGTTATGAGAATAAGTTAAAAAATTCTCAGCTAAAGTCTATTTTAGGCTTGGTTAGTGACAATTAACAGTTCTATACTCTTGATAATTCAGTGACTTAGCAAACACACACTGGACAGACCCAAGTGTCGCCTGCGGCCAAATGGCAATGAATAGCCAGACACCGCCTTCAACATATTAAAAATCACATTTAAGGATAACCAAAAAATGCGTTTACTAAAAACCAGTTTAGCCCTTGCCATATTGGCAGCTTCAGCCACGTCCTTTGCAACAGAAAGTTTCAACGCCAAAAGCTTAGCTATGTCAGGCTCTGGCTTAGCGGTTTCAGATTTCAGCTACGGCACTGCGCTTAACCCAGCCCTAGGTAGCAACTATGATGCGTCTGACGACTTTAACTTAAACTTGAATATTGGCGCCATTGGCAGTGATCCTGATGAATTAGTTGATCAAGCCGATGCGATTGTTGATTTAATCGACCGATTGGATGGACAAACCATAGATACACAACAAGAAATCGACTTAATTAAACAACTTGACCAACAATTAACCGATATGAGTGGCGACACCATGTTTGTCGACGCCGGTTTGTCAGTCGAGTTTGCTATCCCTAACAAATATGTGGCAACTAACTTATTTATTCGCGGTAACGCGGCCTTAACCTTAACACCTGAATACGAATCACTAGATAGTGAAGCGATCGATCGCATCGTGCAAAATAACGGTCAATTTAGTGAAGACGATTTAGACTCTCGCATGATCGCTACCGGCGCAGCTATCGCCGAAATCGGTTTAAATTTTGCGACTAAGTTTAAAGTCGGTACACAAGTGATTAGCGTCGGTATTGCACCTAAATACCAAACTGTTGAAACCATCATCTACAACGAGAGCATTAATAATTTTGATGAAGATGATTTTGACGCTGACCAATACACAGCGGAAGATAGCAACTTCAACTTAGATTTAGGCATACAAACTGCCTACAAACGCTGGAATTTTGGTGCCGTATTAAAGAATGCCATTGAAAGTGAGTATGAAGTGGTGGGTGACAAGCCAGTAACAATCGAACCTCAATTAAGCTTAGGTGTCGGTTATAAAAATAGCTGGGCGCAGCTATCGTTAGATGTTGATGCAACAGCCGCTCAAGACTTCTCAAGCCGTCAAGATGTGCAGTTTGCCCGTTTTGGTTTAGAGCTAGACGCATTTAACTTCTTACAGATCCGCGGTGGCTACCGTCACGATTTAGAAGGCACGTATGATGACACTGTGTCTGTTGGTTTAGGCTTATCGCCGTTTGATGTGTTTAATATTGATTTAGCGGTTGTCGCTGGCGATAACGATACATTAGGTGGTGCAGTACAAATTGGTTTTGGATTCTAACCACTTTGTTTTAACCATTTAAAAAGGGGGCTATCAGCCCCTTTTTCTTTATCACTGGCTGTATTACTGGCTACATCACTGAGGCTCACCAGCGATACCTTCAGATTGTATTGCGTATTGCTGATAAACATTACGCTTAACCTCTTGCGCATTGTAACTGTCTACATTTTCTGGCCTTACGCCTTTACCCATTTTAATTTCAATAATACTTTGCACTTCACTGTGTTCGTCACCAAAACTCATCCCTAACTCAGTTCGCGTCGTTGGGTGTGTCGTTGTTTTACAACCTAACAAGCCACAGCTACGCGTTGTTGTATACTCTCGGCTAGTGCCAAAACTAGTTTTAGCTTGATTGTTCGTGGTTTTATTAACCATGCTGTCACGCGAAACGATAATAAACCAATCATAGCCTTGCTGCTGGGTTAACTCAGCGGCACGTAAAGTCGCAAAATCCATAGCCATCATTTTTTTATCGCCGCGCGTTTTAAAACTAACGCGATATCTGTCTTCACTAATCACACTTTCTTGATAACCATAGCCACCGTGGCTAGCAGCACGATAGGCCGGCTTACTAGCACACCCAGCTAACAACACGGCGCTAACAATTAATAACAAAGTATATTTACGAGCTAATAAAATATTCATGATTAATTCCTCACTCACTTCAATTGCTTTAATGATTGTCTTGCCAAAGCTGCTCAATCGCCTGTTTTTCGTCCTGTTTATCTAAAAATTCACCCGATGCCATTTGCTCAATTTGTTGACGAATAACATTAGATGATGTGGCTGTTTGATAAACTTGACCCGCTTGCTGTGTTTGATAAGCGCTCGACATTAACTGCCATTTTTGATTAATATGACAAGCAATATGCTGTTCCAATACTTGAGTTTGTAAATCGTATTGACGGCAATAGTCGCCTTGATGATTAATAAAACTCAGCTTAGCGACAAAACTATCACCATTATTTAAAGCCACTTGCTCACCACTCAGTTGCTTGTGTAACAATTGCTCCACTTGCGCCCACTGGCTAGTCTGGGCTGGCATCATGACATTGGCTAAACCTATACCTGCCACTAATGCCACACTCGCAGCAATTGCCATGGGTTGTTTCAATTGGCGCTGGGCTTTTTGCCATAAACTTAACTGCACGACATTGTTTGATGACTGCTCTTGTTGATTTGTCTCAGCTTGGTCTAACAACGCTTGCACACCACTTGACAACGGCCGTTGATTGATCTTGTTGTACTGTTCAACAATAAGCTCATCCACCATAGATAAATCAGCCAAGCGCATCGCTAATTCATCATCTTCTGCTAATCGGTCACGCACTTGTTGCATTTGTTCTTCAGGTAATTCGGCATCAAGAAAAGCCGATAACACCTCGTCATTTATTTCAAATTGCTTATTCATAACTGGCTTCTCCTAATTGATGCTTTAAATATTGGCTTAAGCTGGCACGTGCCCGCGCAAGACGACTCATCACAGTGCCCACCGGTACTGACAAGGTACTAGCCACTTCTTTATACGACATGCCTTGTATTGCCACTAAGGAAATAATTGAGCGCTGATCAGCGGGTAATACATCCATCGCCGCATGGATCTGTTTCACATTCGCTGAACTTTGATGTGTTTGCTCTGGCGCTAAATCAGTCGAATCGACCTCGGTTTCTTCTATTTGATCGTGCTGGCGAATTTTGCGAGCTCTGAATTCATCAATCCACAAATTACGACAAATACGAAACGCCCATTGGCTTAACTCAGCATCTTCAGGTACGGGTTTCGACAGGATTTTTTCTACAGTCGATTGCAATAAATCATCCGCATCGGCGTAACTACCGGTCAATGAATAAGCAAATCGCCTAATCATTGGTACTATACGGGTTAGCTCTTGTTTCATATAAATCTCTCTCAATTTTGTCTGTTATTAGGTTAACGATTGAGTTAGTCATTTATTCCATAAAAAGTTAAAAAAATTTAAGGAATGATTAAGTTGGCGGATCGTTATTATAATAAAGGTATAATAGGGGACTAAAATGCGTACCAACCACTTAATTTTTTCCATTTTGTTAATACTAAGCGCTATCCAGACTGCGCTTGGCCTGCCGACAAACTTAAATGGCACATTAACTGATATAATCAGTCAGGATATTGAACCCACCCTAGATAAAATTAGCCAACAAGTATCAAAACCAACCGAACTTGATAACCAGTTAAATTTGCTTGAACCCATTAAAAGTGTAATAACGCCCGTTACTTCCCTACCGCAAAAAATAGACGTAAAAAACACCTTAGGCAAAACCTTATGGACTGAGGTCGAGGTTGAGAACGGTTGGCATGCAATACAAAGACAGTGGTTAATTACACTCGCCGAGCACCAATTTAGTTTATTTCAACAGTGGGCTCAGCAACATAAAATCCAAGTGCTTGAACAGCAAGCCTTGTTATCCATTAAAATGCGAGTCATCACCATACAAGTTCCCGAGAAGTTGGACTCGTATGCTGCGCTGACTCAACACTTACCAACCGAGTTGAGTCATACCGTCGACCGCAATCATGTTTACTTTGCGCAATCAGCAGAGCCAGTTATCTCGCCACAAGCAAAAAAAACGCCGCAGACAAATACCGTTAAACCGCAAAAAAAATGTGCTCATTCAGTAAAAATAGGCATGTTAGATACCGCGGTAGATGTGTCACACCCAGCCTTTGAACACAGCCAAATACAAACTAAAAACTTTATACCAAACGATTTACCTCAACCTAAAGCGCATGGTACAGCAGTCGCCGCCATTTTAGTTAGCCAGCACCCGAATATTAATAGCTCGCTAAATAAAGCAAGGTTATACGCTGCCAGTGTGTTTTATCAACAAACCCAGTACCGCCAAGGTTCCAGTTTGATGCAACTCTTGGCAGGGTTGAATTGGGTCGCTGCTGAGCAGGTATCGGTTATCAATCTCAGTCTTGCCGGACCAGACAACCTATTGCTGCAACAAGCCATAGCCAATATTAATCAACAAGGTATAACTATTGTGGCAGCCGTTGGCAATGAAGGACCCAGTGCGCCCCCTATGTACCCCGCCGCCTACCCTGACGTTATTGGTGTTACCGCCATCGATCACTCAGGGGCTTTGTATCGTTGGGCAAATCGCGGCCCACAAGTGGACTTTGCAAGTTACGGGGTGAACACAATAACCGCTAGGCTACCTAATCATTTTGGCGCTGAAAGCGGTACATCAATTGCGACACCTTGGGTTAGTGCCCAAGTGGCTTGTGCCAAAGCCAACGATGGTCAACATTTTATGCAAACATTAATTCAATCAAGCCAAGACTTAGGTGCGGCTGGTTTCGATGAAAAATTTGGCCATGGCTTACTTTCCTTTGATTAAGCCATCGTTCTGCCTTTAAATCCTGTTCATAAACAAAATTTTGAGGGTGAGCATTTAAACTTGCAGAGCCTGCAAACCTTGTTGCCCAAAAAAGCAAGAACATGAAACCTGCGAATACGGGATCCATGACTATGTTTAGCAAACGCGATCTCCGTTTACTTTAATAAAAGCGCTAGATACCTGCATGGATGAAGTCTGTCTCTTCTACACAAATATTAATTATCACAAGCTAACCAAAAGTCGAATAAAATTGCGGATTAGTAAGCAGTATTTAATGGTTAAAAAAGTACCGTCTTCCCTGCGAAAGCAAAGCTACCGCGTCCATGCTGACACCCCAAATAGCAACTCTAAAACATGCTTTTGTTGGATCATACATACTTCGATCAACGCTTGCTGTCAAATTCAGTTATTGAACATCACATTTGGCAGTAAGATATATTTTGGAACAACCTCTAGTTTTTGCCGGTATAAAACCGGCCCTACAAAGGCTTGAACCAGAGCATACACTTTAACTCGACAACACTAAAAACTATTAAAGTACACAACGATGAAGCACAACAGATTCAATGGCAAATATATTAGAACAAGTAACAAAGCCGCTAATTTAGCGGCTTTGTCTAGTCAAACAGGGAGGTAGTTTGAAAATAGAAGGATAAATATAGGCACTAGCGATATGAATAATGCAACATTACAGATGTCAGGGTTTCATCATAGTCAGCAACCGTAAAGTTAGACTGATTATCTTTATAGCTAATGTCGGTTTTTATCGACCATTCGGGATTAAAATCATGCTGCCAATTCACACCTACTGAGTAGAGTGTATCTTCACGCAAGCCCGACTCCTGGATCGTAAACTGGTCATAATCCCTTTGTTTCGCTTGTAATTTCAATTGCACTTGATTAGCGCCAAACCATTGCCATTTTTGCGAAAAATTAGCTTGAATGTGCTGCTGCTCGTATTGGTAAAGCGCATTTTGGCTGTCTTCCCATTCTTGGCCAACACCAAGCATAACAAAGCGTTCAGCATTATCAAAAAAGACAAAAGCTTGACCGTTGATATTGAGGTTATCGGCATTTCTGCCACTAAATAGCGCAAACTCTTTATCGGTAATATCCGTCGCGACTCGGAAAAAGTAGCGATTGTTGATTAAATTAGACCAATACACGCTTACTTGGTTTAAGGCTAAAAAATCTTGACCATCAAGGTCCGCCGATACATTTAAGTAATTAACTCCTAGGTTAAATCCTGAAAACTTGCGTTCAACGCCCATATTTAATTGCTGAGTAAACAGGTCATATTCATCAAAGTCTTGATAATTTTTTTGATCAAGACCATAGCTCAGCTTGACGTTCCAATCTGCATTAGGCTGCCAATTCATACCCGCTTTTACCCCTGAGCTTAAAGCAACATCCGCTTGATTAGAAACTTGGTCTAATTCAGCAATGGTAAGACGGCTATCATTTAACAAACCGGCATTTACTGAAACGTTAAACTTAACCTCGTTGGCTTGGCTAATAGTAGAAAAAAATAAAGTAAAAGAAATAGCAGCTAATTTTGAATAAGTACGGCACATAATAATATTCCAAGGTTAAAGGAGAAAAAGAGAGCTATCCACACCAAGGGCAGTATTACCCTTGGTGTGAGTGGGTTACTAAGCGTGGGTTATGAATTAAAACTCAGCTTGGGTAGACTCTTGAATTGAGCCGTCTAGGCTATTCTCTACCGTTAACTTAATAGTTTCTTCGACTTGCTCACTAACCGTTTCTGACATTTGGCTAGTGATGCTAGATTCAACTTCACTCGATGTTGCACTGGATACAGCCGCTTCTAGCGTACTGCTGGTAACTTGTTCGATAGACAACGCCGCATTTTCAGAAGCAATTAAGCTGGCATCAACCGACTCTTGCACCACCACAGCAAGTTGCTCACCCACTTGGGTCGAACTTGTTAAGGCCGCATTAATCCCGTTATCAACTTGGCTCTCAATTTGTTCTGAGGTTACAAGTGCCAACTGAGCAGATTGTTCAGCCGCTAATGCCGTTTCTGTTGCAACTGCTGTCGATAGATCCTCACCGACTTCCACACCTTGCTCTGCAGTTGAGCTGAAAAATCCAGTCACTTTAGCGAACCACGACTTAGTCTCTTGTTCTTGGTCTGAAGTATCTGGCATATCAGGCTCGTCTGGCATGTTTGGCTCATCTGTGTTTTCATCGTCAATTGGCGGCTCATTTGCTGAACGCTGCAACCCTAGTTGCCCGACTAACTTCGAGTGACTAGTGCTGTTACTGGATAACATTAAGCTCGAACTTGGTTCTTCATCACTCTGTGTCGTGCTAGCGGTATCTGACGAAGCGTCTTGCTCTGTGGTGCCTTCAACGTTTGATTCACTTTCAGGCTCAGTGCCATTGTCTGATTCAGGTTGTGTCTCACTCAACTGGCTTAATGTTTCTGTTGAGTTGTCCATTTCAGTTGCAATGTTACCTTGCCCTGCCATTTCTGTTGGTGCTTCTTGCTCTGAGCTTTCTGACTCAATAGCGCCCTGCATATCCGTTTCTTGATTGCCATTGCTTGTGGTTGTAGTTGTGGTTGGCTCTTCATTCATTTGTGGCTCTTGTTGTGCGCTAAAAGTCACGTTTGATTGATGACTAAATTGGCTTGAGCTTGATACATCAACGTTAGCAAAAGTTGATGATGTGATAACGCTAGAAAGAAATAATGCTGTTTTAGATAACTTAATCATAATAATCACCTCAATTGTGGTTAATGGTTTTGACTTGTTTCATTGAGTTAACGATTAAGGTGAAATATTTATTCCGCACATTTTTGCACTCTGTAGCAAAGTGTTAACCGGTTCACGCTTTGTAAACACAAGCCAACTCAAGCAGATTTTCAGATCTCACATATACTTATAACAACGTAACCACTCGCCTACTTTCAAATTACAAAAATTCGAGTTACCCATGTTCGATAATCTATTTAGATCTGACTATATGCCGCATGGCCACTGTTACTGGTGGACTCCTGAAATATTATGGTTAAACGTGCTATCTGACAGTGCGATTGCTTTAGCCTATTTCACAATCCCAGTGGCTATTTACTTATTTGTTGAAAAGCGTAAAGACTTAAAATTTAAAAAAGTTTTTATTCTATTTTCTGCCTTTATCTTATTGTGTGGTATTACGCATTTAATTAGCATTTACGTTATTTGGTATGGCAGCTACGGCGTACATGGCTTGTCAAAATTTGCGACGGCTATTGTCTCTGTCATCACCGCAGTGTTTGTTTTTAGGGCTATTCCGCTGGCGCTAAAACTACCCTCTCCTAATCAATTCGCCTCAGCGCTTGAACAAGCGCATCAAGAAAAACTGCACGCGCTAGAACTTGAACATTTACGCCAACAAGACGAACTTATTAAAGCAGCCACTCAAGCATCACATGTCGGATTACTCGCTATCGATACCCAAGGCAATATCAAGTTTGTTAATGAACAACTTTGCAACCTATTTGGCTATAGCGAACAAGAATTATTAGAGCAACCGATCACTACCTTAGTTGAAGAAAAATACACAGATGCTCATCCTAATTATGTGCGCGAGTTTATTAATAATGAGCAGCACAAACATAATATGGCTCAGGGGCGTACCGTATTCGGTATGCATAAAACCGGTCGCCGCATTCCAATTGAAATCGTACTGAATAACCAAACCAGTCAACGCGCTTTAATTTTCGCATCGGTCCTAGATGTAACAGAGCGCTTAAAAGCGCGTAACGAATTAATTGAAGCTAATAAACGCTTTGAACGAATTAGCCAAACGACTAACGATGGCTTATGGGAATGGGATTTAGTCGCGAATACACTGTGGTTATCTGAACGCGCGTTACACATACTCGGATTACCCACTACGGAACATTTTATTCAACGCCAAGCTTGGTTAGCCGTCATTGTACAAGGCGATATGGCTGATGTTGAACAACAAATTTTTACTGACATTGATCAACCCCACGAGCGGATCACCGAATATCAAATTTTGCGCAATGAAGAAAGTATTTGGGTTTCTACACGCGCCGGCACCCTGTTTGATAATAACGGCCAAGCTATATTTGTTTCCGGCACGATTGCAGACATTCAAAATCAAAAAGCGTTACAGCAAGCACTGGATGTCAAAAATCAATATCTGCAAAACTTTTTCGATGGCACCGCCAACGCGGTATTTTTAGTTAATGTTGTCGATGATAGTGACTATATTTACGCCGACGTTAACAAAGCCGCGCAAAATATGGTGGGCCTAAAGTGGAGTGCCATCAAAAATAAACGTATTGACGATCTAGTGCCGCAATACATTAGCCAAAAAAATGCCGATAAAGTAAAAACCTATTATCGGCAATGTATTAATAGCAAACAGCCTGTTGAATACGTTGAAGAGCTTAAGCTGGGTAAACGCTCAACTTGGTGGAAAACCAACTTAAACCCACAAATGGATGACAATCAGCAAGTTTATCGCATTGTTGGTACCAGTACAGAAATTAGCGAGCTAGTCAAAGCCGAACACGAAATCAAACAACGGCATATGCAATTTAAAACCATTATTGAGCAAGCGCCGTACATGATTAATTCATTCAACGAAGAAGGAAAATGCTTAATTTGGAATAAAGCCTGTGAACAAGTGCTAGGTTATACCTTTGCTGAAGTGGAAGCAGAAATAGATATGCTGGCAAAGTTTTACCCTGATAACGCATTGCGCCAGCAAGTATATAGAGATATTCATCAAGCCAACGGCGAATTTAAAGAATATCCAGTACGGGTCAAAAATCAGCAACTACGTCAACAATTATGGGCTAATTTTCGTATGCCTAATGGCCAAATTATTGCCTTTGGCCAAGATATACATCACAAGAAAGAGTTAGAAAAACAACAAAAACGCTTGCTGGAAATTTTGCAAAACTCGACCGATTTTGTTGCGCAAGTTGACCAAAATCACGAGATTATTTTCCTTAATAAAGCCATGATGGAATTAACCGGTTGCGACGATACTAGCCAAGCAACAATTAACCAGTTACATCCACCCGCTGCGGCTAAAAAAATTACTACGCAAATTTATCCCAAAGTTAACCGCCAAGGCTCATGGCAAGGTGAAGTCGAACTATTAGACAAGTCCGGTCATACCATTGCGGCGTCTATGGTGGCCATTGCGCATCAAAACGAAAAAGGCGAAAACGATTGTTACTCAGGGATTTTTCGCGATATTTCGCAAATGAAACAAAATGAACAACAGTTATTAGAAGCCACTCGGTTAGCTGAATCTGCCACTTTAGCTAAGAGTGAGTTTTTGGCCAATATGAGCCACGAAATACGCACCCCAATGAATGGGATTTTAGGATTGACTCAGTTGGTGCTGAATATGGAATTGGGGATCAAACAACGCGAATACCTATTAAAAGTCGCCAACTCGTCACATGTTCTATTAAACATCCTAAATGACATATTGGATTACTCGAAAATTGAAGCCAATAAATTAGAAGTCGTCGCCGAAAATTTCGATATAGATAATATTTTAAATACGGCCGCCAACTTATTTAGCATTCAAGCAGAAAAGAAACAGTTGGAATTACTGTTTGATATACCTGACTCCCTACAAAGGTACTATGTGGGTGACAGCTTACGTATAAGCCAAGTGCTGCATAATTTAATTAGTAACGCCATTAAGTTTACTGAGCAAGGTCAAGTTAAAGTCATGGTCACCGAAGAAAGCGAAACCGAAAATAAATTTCGTTTGATCTTTAATGTCAGTGACTCGGGTATTGGATTATCGCCTGAGCAAGCCGACAATTTATTTCATGCATTTACGCAAGCCGATTCATCAATCACCCGTAAATTTGGCGGCACAGGCCTTGGTTTAACCATTTGCCAACGCTTGGTTGAATTGATGAATGGTGAAATATTTTTTATTAGCCAACCTGGTGTCGGCAGTACGTTCACGTTCAATATTGAGCTAGAAAAAGGCCAAGTTCAAAATCAGGCCACGCCAAATCCGCACCCCATGAAAACACTAATTGTTGATGACAATTTAGATAGCCTTATTCTGATGGAGAATATATTTAATGCTTGGGGTTTCCCAACTGATGTCACCAACTCACCAAAACACGCCATAGAAAAAATAAGTCAAGCCGTTACCTCTGGTGAGTTATATGACCTCATTATAATTGACTGGAAAATGCCCGAAATAGACGGCATAGAATTAATTAATCAAATAAAACACCGCAAGGAATTTGCCGAGCAAGCCCAACGCATTAACGCGCTTATGGTCACATCCTATGGCAGAGAGTTTGCCGAACAAGCCGATAAGCACAATAACGTGGACGCCATTATGGATAAGCCGATATTTGCCAGCAAACTCCATAGCACTATTCTCAAGTTACAAGGTCAAATTCAAGCTACATCAAGCAGAGAGTCGCTTAACTTAGACGAAATGCATTCAGATGACACAAGTTCAATCCAGAATGCCAAGATATTAATCGTGGAAGACAATAAGACCAATCAAATTGTTGCCAGTGAATTTGTGAGTCAATTAGGGGCTGAATTTATCATTGCTAACCATGGCCAAGAAGCCGTCGAATATTTCCAAAATAATCATTTCGATTTAATTTTAATGGACTTGCAAATGCCGGTAATGGATGGCTTTGAAGCCACTAAAAGGATCCGCCAATGCGCAACTGGTAAACAAGTTCCTATCATTGCCATGTCAGCCGCCGCTATGGTTGAGGACAAAAAGAAAGCCAAAGAATTTGGCATGAATGATCATGTTGCCAAACCGGTTAATTTTAAAATATTAAACCAAATTTTGGCCAAATGGCTTAGTACCGCTCAGCAAAATACGACAGAGCCCCAAGCTGCAACAGCGCTAGCTATCCCTGGCCTCAATTTACAACAAGCCGTAACAAAACTCGATGGCAATTGGCCATTACTGAAGCGCTTGCTTAATCAATTTAACTTAGATGCCAAAGATATTATCAAGCAACTTCAAGTCCATTTAGCGGATCAGGACATTGATACAACTCTGCGCTTAATTCATACGTTAAAGGGCTTAACCCGCACAATAGGCGCCGACACGGTTAGTCAGTTAGCAGAAGAGATAGAAGTGCAATTAGCCGAAAACCAAAGCGCTGACTTGCAGCCTTTAATAACGGCAATCAATAATATTGTTGAACAAATCACCCCGCATCAATTAGCAAATAACACCACAAATGAACAACCAGAAAATAACCCTGAAGAAGTAAAACAGTGGCTTGCTAATTTACTAATAAAAATTGAAGGTTGGCAATACATTAGTTTGGACGAACTAGAGAGTTACCAAGCTCAGGCACAAAGCCTACTTAACGCGCAAGATTGGCAATCACTAACGCACGCAGTAAATCAAATGGACTATACTCAAGCTAAAGCCATTATTGCTCCTTATCTAAAAAAACAAGGGGATTAAATGCAACCAGCGGCCAAATGCTACAACCAAGTTCAGTTACCCAAAGTGTTAGTGGTTGATGACGACCCAAATATGATCCGCCTAATAGCGGAAAGTCTCGGCAAGAACTACGATATTTTAGTTGCTAGAGATGGTAGAGCCTGTTTAAAAATCATCGCTAATCAATCAGTCGATTTGATTTTGCTTGACGTTATGATGCCAGATATTAGCGGTTTTGAGCTATGCCAAACCATAAAAGACAATGTTAATACCCAAGACATTCCGATTATTTTTGTCACCTCGTTAGAGCAAGAGCACGATGTTGCTAAAGGCTTTAATGTTGGGGCGGTCGACTTTGTTAGCAAACCTATTAGTGCAGTGATATTAAGGGCGCGAGTTCGCACCCATGTCACCATGAAAATCCAGCTGGATAAAATGCAAGTACTCGCCACAACAGATCCATTAACTTTATTGGCTAATCGCAGGAAATTTGACGAAACATTACAGCTAGAGTGGAAACGTTGCTTGCGCAATACCAAACCAATCGCCATATTGATGATAGATATCGATAACTTTAAAGCGTACAACGATAATTATGGTCATGGTGCTGGTGATGAATGCTTAACCCAAGTTGCTAGAACCTTGCAAACGTCTGTCGCTCGTGCCAGTGATTTGGTTGCAAGATTAGGCGGAGAAGAGTTTGCGATAATTTTGCCAGATTGTGACAATAAGGGCGCAGAAAAAGTCGCCCAACGCGTGATTAATTTACTAGAGCAGGAAAATATTCCACATAACTTTTCTGATACGTGTTCACATATCAGTGTCAGCATAGGCATTTGCGCCCAGCTACCGAGCGTCAATACGCAAGCGGCTAAGACTTGTGAACTTGCCGACCAAGCCCTGTATCAAGCTAAACAACAAGGTAAGAATCAATTTAAATCTGCCGATTTTCATGAATAAAAATCGGCACGTTTAATTTATCTTGCCATCATCAACGTAGATCTATATCTGGATTAAAGTTAATTTCACCATCGCAATCAATGGTCGCCACATTGTCATCACAAACATACACGGCTAACGCAGCGTCGCCGCGACCACGTATAAAAGACAATTCATAACCAACTGTTTCAATACCATTAGCGGCGATTTTCTGCATCTCATTGAGTGACATTAGCCACTCGCGAATTGAAGGGTCACGTAGTCGTCGTTCATCCATAAAATTACACCTTATATGTGGCACCTAACCTATTAATCTTTAAACCAAGTCCCAAGCTACCGAGCCGAGCCACCAAATTCTGTAAATTAATTTAGGCCGCTGTCTTCCTACATTATTTATCGTCTTAAACTAATAGTTCTTGAAGCTTACTAGAAACATTTTCACGACAGAATTATCTTACTCTAGCTGGGTCAATACATAAAATCACGCTACAATGGCAATTAATTTCATTTCATTCTGTCTATCATGCAAATTATCTATATCAATCGCGAACCTGTAGAACTTTATAAAATTTTAAAATTCGAGAATTTGGTCGCCGGAGGAGGCGAAGCGAAATTAGTGATAGCCGAAGGTTACGTCTTAGTAAATGGTGAACTAGAAACTCAAAAGCGTAAAAAAATTTACCATGGTGATGTCATCGAGTTTGATGGTGAAACCTTTCAAGTTGAACGCGAAGCAGGCGTAGTCGCTACAGCTAAATCAGCAAGCAGCACCCAGTCAAAAACCACCAGCAAATCAGAAAATAACAAGCCAACAAAAGTTAAACGCCCAGCGATTCGCTTTTAAGTAAACACACATCAAAATACTTAAAAGTTATCCAAATTGGTAAAGCTAGGCTAAGGTTAATTAGCGGCCATACTGTTGCGAGCCAATTTGGAGTTAACGCTTGTTTATCAAATATTTATGTACGTTAACGCTTTCACTTATCTTGTTTAGTTTATGGGGTAATAAAAAAGCGTTTGCCCAACAGCCAATCACCATCAAACTTTCTGGGGTTAAAGACAGTATTGATGTTTTCGAAAAGCAAAGAAAAAAGCACCTTTGCCACCAGTTACCTGAGCTAGCCCATTCTGGCTTTAATCGCCCGACCATGGAAATGTTGATCATGTGCCGAGCATTATATCTCGGTGGTTTAGATTATCGCTTTGAATACAAATTTGTGCCTAATTACAGCCGCGCTTTGTTTGCGGCCAACTCCGGACAAGTCGCCATGCCGTATACCTCCATTTGGCAACCGGAAATAGATACTCGCAAGTTTTATCAAATTAGTCCTATCTACCCTGCCAATGTATTCGTAAAAGGCTTTTTTGTACCTGAGCACAAAAAACAAACTATCGAGCAAACATTAAATACTTTAATCAGCAACGGCGTAACAATTAACCAAGCGTTAAAAAAGTATCGCATTCTCACCACAGAGCGCTGGGGACAAGATTGGCAGATGATAAAAAAACTGGGATTACAAGCAGCTAATGTGTCACAACATGCTTCACTCTGTTTATTAGCCGATAAGGGGCGTGGTGATATAGTACTTACAGAATTATTGATGAAATCGGCATTGGGCATGACGTATACCTGTAAAGACCAATTTAATATGGTGCCGGTTGGTAATATTAAAATTCGCTTTCCCAATAGCCGCCATTTTATTGTCTCGAAAAAAGCGAAACACAGTCGCAAGATCCAACAAGCTTTAGAAAAAGGCCTACAACAAATGCGCGACAACAAAGAGTTTGAGTATTTTTACTATCCATTGGCCGAAAACAAGCAAGCCATCGACAGTTGGCAAACCTTGCCTCAATAACTTAGTCATAGATTTGCCAAGCAAATTAATTAAGCCAAATTAACTGCTCTGTAGCGAAACCTTTATCTTTAGCATTCTGAATAAACTTCTGCTTAGTACGCTCGTCTACTTGTGGGGTACGTGCCAACAGCCACAAATAGTCTTTTGAATAGCCTGCAACAAATGCAGTTTGGTAATTGGCGTCTAATTCAAAAATGGTATAGCTAGCGTAAAATGGGCCAAAGAATGACACTTTAAGGTGCCCTGTTGTCTCATCTTGTACAAAGTAAGCTTTGCCTTCAGCTTGTTGCCAACGGCCATCTTCACTGTTAAAGCCTTTGTTCAATACCCTGACACCGCCATCGCTGCGCATACTATAGCTTGCCGAAACTTGACTTAAACCGCGCTCAAACGAATGATCAAGTCGCGCAATTTCATACCAAGTGCCTAGGTATCGCTGCAGTTGAAAGTTGTTAATTGGCGTGACATTGTTTGGCAATCCCGTACAACTGCAAAGTAATAAAACAAAAGTGAATAGTAATAGGCGCATATAGTCGTTTTTAATTTTGTGCTAATGATGAATTAAATACGAATAAATCAGCAACCAAGATCAAAAAAAGAGGCTTAAAGCCTCTTTTCAACTAATCTAACTGATGTCGGTCGAGTTTTACTTAACCTCTTCACCGGCTGCTTGGCGATCAGCATGATAGCTAGAGCGCACCATAGGGCCACAAGCGGCATGGCTAAAGCCGAGTTCTTCTGCTAATTCGTTTAACTCGTCAAACTCTTTAGGATGAACATAACGTTCAACTTTTAAGTGATGCTTAGACGGTTGTAGGTATTGACCTAAGGTTAACATATCAACGTTATGTTCACGCAAGTCCTTCATAACTTCAGCGATTTCTTCGTTAGTTTCACCCATTCCCATCATCAAGCCCGACTTAGTCGGTACATCTGGGTTGGCTTGTTTAAACTTACGTAATAACTCAAGTGACCATTTATAATCTGCACCAGGACGAGCCATTTTATATAAGCGTGGCGCGGTTTCTAAGTTATGGTTAAATACATCTGGCGGACTCGTATTTAAAATTTCTAAAGCTCTGTCCATACGGCCACGAAAATCAGGTACTAATACTTCAATTTGGATATTAGGGCTGTATTTACGAATAGCATTAATACAATCAACAAAATGTTGCGCACCACCATCACGTAAATCATCACGGTCAACTGAGGTGATCACCACGTATTTTAGCTTCATTTCCGCTATGGTTTTACCCAACTTTTCAGGCTCTTGGGCATCTGGTGCTTTCGGACGACCATGCGCCACATCGCAGAATGGACAACGACGAGTACAGATATCACCTAATATCATGAAAGTAGCCGTACCATGGTTAAAACATTCTGCTAAGTTAGGACACGCCGCTTCTTCACATACTGAGTGAAGATTGTTTTTGCGCATGGTTTTCTTAATTTCATCAATACGCTCAGTACTGCGTGGTAATTTAATTTTGATCCATTCTGGCTTACGTAACATGTCTTCTTTCTCAGTTGGGATAACCTGAACTGGGATCAGACGCATTTTATCTTCGTCACGTAATTTTTCGCCGACTTCTGGGCGTGGGATCTTATTCATTGATTGGATTTCCTGCTTCAATACTGTGTGCCTGATAAGACAACACCGCTTTCAACTCATCAAGCAATTCTATTTTGGTTTGCTCAACGGTTTGTGGACCACCTAAATCAGCGCATTGCGTCATTTGCAGTCCTTGATAACCACACGGATTAATACGCTGAAAAGGCGACAAATCCATATTTACATTTAATGCTAAACCATGAAATGAACAACCACGGCGGATACGTAATCCTAAAGACGCAATTTTCATTTCATCAACGTATACACCGGGCGCATCCGCTTTAGGGTAAGCGGCAATATCATAACGCTTAAGCAATGCCACCAAGGCATTTTCAATCGCCGTCACTAATTGGCGCACACCCATTTTTTTACGTTTGATATTAACCAATACATAAGCCACTAACTGGCCGGGGCCGTGATAGGTAACTTGGCCGCCGCGATCAACTTTGACGACGGGAATATCGCCCGGCATTAACAGGTGTTCTTGCTTACCTGCTTGGCCTTGAGTAAATACGCTTGGGTGCTCAACAAACCAAATCTCATCCTGTGCGTCAATATCACGCTCAGCCGTGAAAGCTTGCATGGCTTGCCACACGGGTTCGTAGTCGCGTAAACCCAAATCGCGAATAATAACGTTATCGGTTAATGACAATGGTATTTCTTCCACAAGCACTACATAACCATACGTACGCCATCAATTTCTGATAACGCTTGATATAGGGTTTCGACGTGCTCTTTGCTTGTTACAGTCACGTCTATAGTAACTGACTGATAAGTACCCTTACCACTATCTTTCGTTTTTGGTGAATATTCACCGGGTGCATGTTGCTGTAAAACTAACATGATGTTATCGACAAGCTTGGGATCGGTATAGCCGACGACTTTGAATGGGAAACGACAAGGAAACTCTAATAACTCATCGAATTTAGTTTTCATAATAACTCTGGTCTCAACTTTAATCTCAATTTAAAACCAAAAATGGCGCAACGTGATACCGCTCCGCCATTCTCAACGATGGATTAAATTAATGTATTGTTCTAAAACAAATTTATTCGGCAAAACTCATTTTTACTTTATCAACCATACGGCTGAAAAATCCGCCTTCGGCTACCGATTCCAGCGCAACTAAAGGATAGCTGGCAATATCTTCACCTTCTAATTGTAAATAGACTTTACCGACTACAGTGCCTTTTTTCAGCGGCGCTTCTAAGGCTTTGTCTAATTCTAAATTAGCTTGTAATGCTTTACGTTTACCACGAGGAATAGTAATTGGCGTATCTTGACTGATACCTAAGCGCACGGTTTTCTTATCTCCTAACCAAATTTTCTGATCAGCAAACTTTTTACCGGCTTTATAAGGTGTAATGGTTTCGAAAAAACGAAAACCATAATTTAATAATTTTTTACTTTCGGTTTTACGTGCGCGCTCTGAACTAGCGCCCATAACCACAGAAATTAAACGCATGCCGCCTTTAGTTGCCGATGACACTAAGCTATAGCCAGCTTCTTGCGTATGTCCGGTTTTAATACCGTCCACATTCATACTTTTATCCCAAAGTAATGAGTTGCGGTTATATTGCTTAATGCCATTAAAAGTGAAAGATTTTTCACTATACACAGCGTACTCTTCCGGCACATCATTGATCAGCGCCTTAGCCAAAATCGCCATATCAACAGGTGTAGTAAAATGATTAGCGCCTGGTAAACCATGGCTATTTTCAAAGTTAGAACCGTGCATGCCCAATTCTGTTGCGTAGGCATTCATTAAATCAGCAAAAGCCGATTCAGAACCGGCAATATGTTCAGCCATGGCAACACATGCATCATTACCAGACTGAATAATAATACCGCGGTTAAGATCCGCTACTGAAACTTGTTTACCGACTTCGATAAACATTTTTGAAGAATCAGGAAAATTTTTCGCCCAAGCTTTCTCACTAATAGTCACTTGGTCTTCTAGGCTAATATTGCCTTTTTTGATTTCCATGCCAATGATATAGCTGGTCATCATTTTAGTTAAGCTAGCTGGCGCCAACTGAGTTTCAGAATTGTCTTCCGACAAGACTTTACCTGTTGAAGCGTCAATTAATAAATGGCCTTTGGCGTTAATTGTTGGCGCATTCGGAGTTATAGCAGATACGGAGACGGAAAAAACACTGGCAATGAATAGCACGCCCAAACGGAAATTTTTCATAATTATTGGTAATTTTCTGAGAATTGTTGGGAAAAGCGAAAAAATAACGTGCCAAAGTGTAACAAATCTCGTTAACAGATAGCACCCCTAAAAAACCGAAGAAACTAAAGTTAACAGACCGAATAATAACAGCTTATAACGTCTATGAATGGAACGCTTAATTCACCTCTTCTTTATTGGTCAATTCGCTTGTTTGAGTATAGCGTTTAGCTGGATAGCCACTCATAGTTAAATGAGCTAATGTCTCGCGCAACCGCTCTTCATCAGCAAAAGGCCCCACTAGCAAATCAAACTCTTCTTCAGCTTGTAACACCTGAGTATCCATCTGAAATAACAAAGCCAAAGCCGAGGCGGTTTTATCTAAGCCTTCTCGCTGCGGCGCTGAGTCAACCAATATATAACCGCCAGGCGTAGTTGCTAAGGTGCGAATTTTCACATTAGCCGTGCCAGATGCTGTTACGCCGAGTTTATAGGCAGCAGAATAGGACAAATCAATTATGCGCCCTTCATGAAACGGCCCGCGATCATTGACACGAACAATGGCTTTGCGGCCATTATCCAAATTGGTCACTTCAACAAACACGGGGATCGGCAAGGTTTTATGCGCAGCCGACATGGCAAACATATCGTAGGTTTCACCATTGGATGTTAAATGGCCATGAAATTTACGACCATACCAACTGGCGATACCCTGCTGTTCAAACCCATCGGCACTTGGCAGCACTTGATACGTTTTACCTAATACTTGATATTCAGGCTGGTTGCCGCCACGACTAGGTGGCATATAGTAAACCTCTGGGTTTTGCATTTCTTCTGCGGTAGGAGTACGAGTCGGTGCTAAATCGTGCTCCAAAGCATAGCGGCTTTTTTTGGTTGACGAACAGGCCGTAACACAACCGGCCAAAATTAAACTAACAAGCCACGGCCTGTTAAACACAATGTTTACTGTCATGATTTACGGTTGTACTGCCACTGTCATATTAACTTGCTGCTTAGCGGCTTTGATTTTTTCACTCAATTGATAAACAGCCATGGAATATAAAGGGCTGTGATTATAACGTGAAATCACGTAAAAGTTATTCAAGGTTAACCAGTGCTCTACACCCGTTTCTGTTTCCAGTTCAAGTAGCTGGCCTTTAGCTTGAGTATTAACATCAGCTTCAATATAAACTTGCTTGTCTAATATCGCTGCAACCTTGTCGACTGGTTTAAGCTTTTTACGCAATAATGTCTGATAAGTATTGCCTTTTACTTTGGCAGGAAACGCGACTGGCTCGCCAAATTGCCATTTGTGTTGTTTAAAATAATTGCCAACACTGCCAATAGCGTCGACTTCGTTGTTAAACAAATCTCGTTTATTATCACCATCAAAATCGATGGCGTAATGGCGATAACTAGAAGGAATAAACTGTCCCCAGCCCATTGCCCCAGCATACGAACCATACAATTGATGAATATCCAATTGTTCTTCATTGGACAATACCATTAACTCAGCCAACTGCTTACGGAAAAACTTGCCTCGCCCTTGATGATGAAAACCTAAGGTATACAAACTATCTAGCGCTTTATACTTACCTTTATATGTACCATAAAACGTTTCAACCCCAATAATGGCGACCACAATAGCGGCATCAACACCCAACTCTTTTTCGACTCGCTCTAATGTCGTTTGGTGTTTTAACCAAAACTTAACGCCGGCTTTAATCCGTTTTTCAGTTAAAAAGATTGGCCAATATTTGTACCAAGGTTTGGCTTCCCAAGGCCTAGAGATCGCATCTAATACCTTTTGGTTTTTATTGGCTTGCTGTAATAAGCTTGATACATGATCTTCGCTAATTGGGTATTTTTTAGCGGTTTGCGCAGCAAACTCTTGCTGGCTAGGAAATTGCGCCAAAGCACAACAAGAAAACAACAGACAAGAAGAAAAAATAATTCGTTTAATCATAGATTTAATAAGCCGACTAATCACGCAAATAACCTACCATTTATGACCTCATTACGCATCATATATTCAGTGACTTAGCCAAATTAACTAAAGGCGGCTCACTCAAAATAAGATTCACTTGAGAAATAATTAAATTAAATATAAATTAAATTTAATTATCAATACAACAGATAAACAAAATGGCGACTTATCTACTCAATCCCAATTGTCAGGTGCAACTTATCCAAGTCGGCCAAGAAAAAACACCCGTATTGATTATTGATGATTTTATGCTGGGCTTAGATCAATTAACCGCCAATATTAATCAAAGCGCGAAGTTTACTGATGCTAATGATTCCAATTACGCAGGAGTCCGAGCGCCAATAGATAGTGACTATCTTGACTCAGTACTGCCTGAGATTGTACCGATTTTTTATCAGGTTTTTAGAGTTCCACAGCAGTTAAATTTAAGCTTAAAAACCGCGCGCTATTCTCTACTCACTAAAGACGCTAACCAATTAAATACCCTGCAAAGATGGCCTCATTTTGATAGTTATGAACCAGGCTATTTTGCTGTCATGCATTATATCAATGAGGGAAATTTTGAAGGCACAGGCTTTTATCGCCATAGAGAAACAAATAAAGAAAATATACTCAATGAGCAACAAGCCCATGACTATATGTTAGCTTTACAAAACTGGGTAGATAAGTACGGAGAACCAGAAGCCAACTACACTAATGGTGGTAACACGGTATATGAACGGATCGGCACAATTGAATACAAACCCAATCGTTTTGTTATTTACCCTGGCTCTTTGTTACATTCACCAATCGCGACTCACACAAGTCATTTAAGTGATGACCCTCAGCATGGCAGGTTAACTGCCAATTTGTTTATTAACTTTGAATAAACACATGCAACGCCCTATTCGCGTAGAAAACGCCTATGGGTACTGATCGCCATTAAAATACCAAAGCCCGCTAATAAGGTAACCATTGAGGTTCCGCCATAACTAATTAAAGGCAGTGGCACGCCAACCACAGGTAATATGCCCGAAACCATACCAATATTAACAAACACATACACGAAAAACGTCAATGTAATACTACCGGCTAATAGCTTAGTGAAAGCCTCTTGCGCCCGCATGGCAATTATCATTCCGCGGCCAACTATGTACAAATAGATAACCATTAATAACAAAATGCCAAACAAACCGAACTCTTCACTAAATACAGCAAAAATAAAATCCGTGTGACGTTCGGGTAAAAACTCAAGTTGCGATTGGGTTCCTGCTAACCAGCCTTTACCTGTCGTGCCACCGGAACCAATGGCAATTTGCGATTGAATGATATGATAGCCTGAGCCTAAAGGATCCGATTCAGGATCAAGAAAGGTCAGTACGCGCTGCTTTTGATAGGGGTGCATAATGAAATACCACATAATTGGCATAAAAGCGGATACACATATTGCAAACGCACCAATTAACTTCCAGCTAAGTCCAGCCAAAAACAACACAAATAAACCGGATGTCGCTATGAGTAATGACGTGCCTAAATCCGGTTGTTTAGCTATCATCAAGGTAGGCAGCAAAACTAAAACTAAGCCAATAAAGGTATCTGTCAAGGTCGGGGGAATGGGTTTACGACTAATATACCAAGCAATCATAATAGGTACGCCTAGCTTCATTATCTCTGAAGGCTGAAACCGCATAAAACCTAAGTCGAGCCAACGCTGAGCCCCTTTTCCCACCACCCCAACGAGCAGCACGGCAACAAGCATACCGCAACCCAATAAAAAGATCGGCACCGCCCAGCGTTGATAAAAACTTGGCGGTATTTGCGCCACCACTAACATAACCACAAAAGCTAAACCTAAACGTGTGATTTGACGATAAATCAAAGCCATTTCTTGGCCACCCGCGCTGTAAATGACAGCCAACCCAACAGACATCAATACCAGCAACGACGTGAGCAAGGGCAAATCGATATGCAACCTTTGCCAAATATTTTTCGAACTTTCGTTACGCATTAAGGCTCCCTAGCCAAAGGTAAGTCTTGCATTGGGTTTTCACCCAGAGGGTTACTAGCGAAATAAGCATCCATCATGGCGCGCGCAACAGGTGCGGCATTTGAACTACCGCCGCCAGCATTTTCCACCACGACCGCAATTACGACTTTAGGTTCATCATATGGCGCAAAGCCAACAAATAAGGCATTGTCTCGATGACGCTCTGCGATTTTAGTTTCGTCATACTCTGCATCTTGCGCAATTGAGATAACTTGTGCTGTGCCTGTTTTACCCGCCGCATCATAGGTTGTGCCTTTAAAGGCTTTATGTGCTGTGCCTGTCACCTTTTGCACTGTGGTATACATAGCCCGTTTGATAATCTGCCAATTTTCTTTATTTTGTATAGCCACAGGCGGTCTATCTTGCGCTGGTGAATCGATTGTGCCGGTATTACTTTCAATCGCTTTTAAAAATTTCGGTTCGTTAAAATTACCTTCGTTAGCTAATACACTAGTGGCTAACGCGAGTTGTAATGGTGTCGATGTCCAGTACCCTTGGCCAATACCAATAGAAATAGTATCACCCGCATACCAAGGTTGATTGTAACGGGCACGCTTCCATTGTTGACTTGGCATATTGGCGGATGATTCTTCAAAAATATCAACCCCTGTCGCTTCACCAAAACCAAACTTGACCATTTCCTCTGAAATAGCATCAATGCCTAAACGTAACGCCAGATCATAAAAATAAGTGTCGCAAGACTCCTCAATCGACTTATGTATATCAACATGGCCATGTCCCCACTTTTTCCAATCTCGGTATTTATGCTCAATACCTTTAATTTGATAATAGCCAGGGTCCCACATTGTGGTTTGTTCCGTCACTAAGCCTTTTTCAAGACCCAACAAACCAATAAGCGGTTTAATAGTCGATGCCGGTGGATACTGACCTTGAGTCGCACGATTAATTAAAGGCCGGTCAGGAGATTGCAGTAATGCCCTATAATCCTTACCGGAAATACCATGTACAAATAAATTAGGATCATAACTCGGGTTAGAATATAACGCTAAAATGCCATTATTAACCGCATCTAACATGACGACCGCGCCACGATTATCAGCCAACAATTGCTGAGCTAATTTTTGCAGGCTGATATCCAAATGTAAGCGCAAATCATTGCCAGGAATCGGCGCTTGCGAATCCATCTCCCGCAGAACTCGCCCACGACTATTCACTTCAACTTTGCGATAGCCTACCGTGCCGTGCAATATATTTTGATAAAACTTTTCTAGCCCTTGTTTACCAATATCTCGCGTAGCAGCGTAATTAGCTTTTTCGTTATTGGCTTCGATACGCGCAGCATCTTTAGGGTTAATTTTAGCGACATAACCCAATGCATGCGTCAACAAGTCACCATGCGGGTAAAAACGCTTTAAATGCGCGTCGATCACCACACCATCGAGTTGATGCTGATTAACCGCAATGATAGCGGCCTCTTCTGGCGTGAGTCGCTCGATTAAAGCAATCGGTTTAAAACGCCGCCGACGATTTTGTTTTAATGCACGGTAAAAACTTTTCTTTTGCTCATGACTGACAGGTATTAGCGCTTCAATTTGCGCTAATAAACCATCTATGTTTTTCACGTCTTCTGCGACGATCTCTAAACTGTAAACAGGATGGTTTTCCGCCAGTAAAACACCGTTGGTATCGTAAATGAGTCCCCGATTGGGTGGCACGGGTTGGACTTTAATGCGATTACCATCAGCCCGTGTTTGGTAATCACTAAACTTCTCCACTTGTAGATGATACAAGTTTGAGAGTAAGGTTAACACCATAGCCAAAACCACAGCGAGCGCAATAAGTGCTCGTCGGGCAAACATATTCGCTTCAGCTGTATGGTCGCGTATCGCTACGCGGCGCTTAACCCACATTCATTAATGCTCTTATTATTCTCTGTGATAAGGATGGTTATTGTTTAAGCTCCAAGCCCGATACAAGCTTTCAGCAACCAAAACCCGTACCAAAGGATGAGGTAAGGTTAGTGGTGACAATGACCATTTTTGTTCAGAAGCTTGAATGCAGCTTGGCGCTAATCCTTCAGGGCCACCAATCAACAAGCTAACATCACGACCATCATGTTGCCAGACTTGTAACTGTTTGGCTAGCTGATGGGTATCCCAAGGTTTACCTGTCACTTCCAATGTAACAATACGATTACCTTTGGGGATGGCAGCCAAAGTCGACTCACCCTCTTTCGCCAGAATGCGCGCGATGTCGGCATTTTTACCCCGTTTGCCAGCAGCAATTTCTGTAAGAAACAACTCACAATCACGAGGAAAACGGCGTAAATATTCATTAAAGCCTTGTGTAACCCAAGTTGGCATTTTTGTGCCAACCGCAACCATTTGAATTTTCATAATGCTAAGCGTTTCGCTTGCTACTGCCAGAGCTTTTCAATTTGATAAAATTCGCGGGTGTCATCCAACATAACATGCACGACAATTGAGCCAAAATCAACCAACACCCACTCACCAAAATCAGCGCCTTCAATACCTATTGCGGGTGTCCCTTGATGCTTAGCCTCAGTCGCGACATGTTGTCCGATAGATTTAACATGAGTTTTTGAATTACCTGAACAGACGATAATAAAGTCCATAATGCTGGATTTGTCGCTAACATCGATTACTTCTACGTCACGACCTTTAAGATCATCAATTTTGTCGACTGCAAAATCGATTAACTGTTGCGTCTCCAATTCGAGTTTTCTCCTCTAAGATAAATATAAATGATGTTCTTCAATATATTCATGTACCGCATACGGCAGCAAGCAACGACAATCTAAACCACTTGATAAGCGTTGCCGAATATACGAAGACGATATTTTAAGCTTAGTCGAATTCACCAATAGGATCTTACCTGAAAGGTTATTTTCTAAGCATTTATAAGATTCTGTTTGATTTTTTGCCAACCAAAGCTGTACATCAGGGTGCAGCTCAGTTTGATAACCACCACGCTCAGCCACCACCAAATGCACATAATCCAATAATTCCTGCCAACGGTGCCAAGTATGAATGCTGTTTAACGAATCCATACCAATTACAAAACACAAAGGTGTCGTTGTATAACGCTGGCGTAATTCAACAAAGGTATCAAACGAATACGAAATACGCGGCGCTGTTAGCTCGATATCATCCACCACAAACTGTGGATACATAGCTGCCACTTGTTGGCACATGGCCACCCTATGCTGGTCTTGCGTTTCGGGTCGTGCTTTATGCGGTGGTATGCGATTCGGGATCAAACGGATCTCGTCTGCCCCTAGCCATTCCTGAATTTCCAAAATAGGTTGAATATGACCATTGTGAATAGGGTCAAATGTGCCACCAAAAAGCAAAGTCGGTTTATTCATTAAAAACTAAGCAACCATGGTTTTGGTTAACGATTGTAATCTTGGATCACCCGTAAACAAGGCACAACAATGCGCCAACATAGTATACGGATGCTTTAAGCCATTGGTTTTATAACTTAAATCAAAATGGGCCAAGGATGACAGAATAATTTCGATACTCTGGCTGTTAAGACGCTGCATAGCTTGACGATACAAGCCTTGTTTCTGTTGCCAAATTCGCAAGGATTTAAATAAAGCGTCAATACTTTGCCCTGCCTGCTGGGCTGCGACTAACTGAGCCAAAATTTCAGCTTCTTTTTGCAATGCCCAAGCAATAATTACAGGCTCTAGCTCTTCACCTTGTAAACGCTGCAACACATGACTCGCACGATCAAAATTACCTAGCAATAGATCATCGACTAATTGAAAAACGGTAAATCGAGATTGATCCGACACCACTTGTTCAATTTCAACCACATCGATCGGCTGGTTTGGGTATAACAGTGACAAGCGTGTAATCTCTTGCGCAGCGCTGAGTAAATTACCTTCGAATAAGTGCGCTAACAATTCGATAGCATTAGCCGTAATATTTAAGCCTTGCTGTTGGCACTGTTGACGCAACCAATTAGGCAGCTTGTCTTTTTCCACATCATACACAGGAATAAACCAAGCATGCTTGTCGACTTCTTTAAACCATTTACTCTTGGTTTGCTCTTGGCCTAACTTACCGCCCCACAACAGTAAAATATGCTCGTTATCCGGTAAAGCGCACCACTGCTGTAGCATTTTACTGCCATCGCGCCCGGGTTTGGCTGTCGGCATTTCCAACTCAATCAACTTACGCATAGCAAACAACGACAAAGCTTGCGCTTCGTCCATTAACAATTGCCAATTGAACTGGTTATCATGTGTCCAGCGAATGCGTTCCTCACACCCTTGTTGCTTGGCAACTTGGCGCAAAGTATCGAGCGCTTGCTGCACCTGATAGGGCTCATCACCAAATACCATGATCACGTTAGGTAAAGGTTGCTGTATGTGGCGTTCGAGTTGATTAGGGTAAATGCGCATAACGATTTGACAATTAGTAGCGAATTGAGGCTAATTGCCTAACAATCCGCGATGCAGCGTCCTTACGCATTTCCTTGAGAATTAAGTTCATTTCGCGGTTTTTAGCCAGTACCGCGTCGGGGTTATCTTGATAGTCACGTAAAATTTCAACCGAAAAACGTCGTGGCTGACTTTCGCCAATTTCGATGAGATAAACTACAGAATAAATAAGTTCATATTCTGCAACCTGACCATTGGGAAACAAAGACAAGGTTCGGCGTTCTAATTTATCATCAATAATCGATAAGCGAGCGCAGAGCGCTGGATTATCAATATTGATACCACCGATTACCAATTGCTCTTTCACTTCAACTCGCAATAGTTTGTCGCCCCGGCTATCCATACAAATGTTCTTTAAAAATGCCGGTACTTCATAACTACCACGAAGTTGAAAACCACAACTAGTCACTAAACTCATTAACGTGATTAGGCTAATGAGTTTAGTTAAGCTCTTTTGAAACGATTTCAGCACTGCGTATTCCGTTGCTATGACTAGTTAGCCACAATATTTAATAATTTACCCGGCACATAAATCACTTTACGTACGGTTTTACCCTCGGTAAATTTAGTGACGTTTTCTTCTGCATCAGCTAATGCCTGAACAGCCTCTTGGCTCGCGTCAGCTGGCACTGTCAATTTTGCACGCAACTTACCGTTAACTTGCACAATAATCAGCTTCTCGTCTTCAACCATGGCTGACTGGTCAGCTTGTGGCCAAGATGCTGTTTCAACTGCCGTTGTTTGACCCAAAGCTTGCCATAACGCATGCGATAAATGAGGAGTGATTGGCGCAAGCATTAAGGTTACCGCTTCAAGCGCTTCTTGAATAACGGCTCTGTCTTGAGCTTGGGCTAATGGCGCTTTAATTAGCTTATTCATTAACTCCATAATAGCCGCAACAGCGGTATTAAACGTTTGGCGACGACCAACATCATCACTCACTTTAGCAATGGCTTTGTGTACTTCGCGACGTAAGTTTTTTTGCGCGCCGGTTAAACTCGCTTTGTCCAGCTCAACTTTATCTCCCGCTTGGTTTAACTCGTAGGCTAAACGCCATAAACGTTTAATAAAGCGATGGGCACCTTCCACGCCTGAATCAGACCATTCTAATGTTTGCTCCGGAGGTGCGGTAAACATCATAAACAAACGAACTGTGTCTGCGCCGTATTTATCAATAACTAACTGCGGATCAATACCATTATTCTTTGACTTAGACATTTTCGTCACGCCAGCCGGAATAACAGGTTGGCCATCTGGTACATATGTTGCGCTTTTCACACCACCTTTATCGTCATGCTCTATTTCAACATCGGCAGGTGAATACCAGCTTTTACCGCCATTGGCATCTTCACGATAAAACGTTTCCGCTAACACCATGCCTTGACAAAGCAAACGTTTAAACGGTTCATCTGACTCAACTAAGCCAACATCACGTAATAACTTGTGGTAAAAACGAGAATACAATAAATGTAAAATGGCGTGTTCGATACCACCAATATATTGATCAACCGGTAACCAATAGTTAGCTTCGGCTGGATCCAGCATTTGCGTATCATCGTTAGCACAGCAGTAACGCGCGTAGTACCAACTTGATTCCATAAAGGTATCAAAAGTGTCAGTTTCACGTAGTGCCGGTTGACCGTTATAGGTGGTTTGAGCCCACTCAGGGTTAGACTTGATCGGTGAAGTAACGCCATCCATTTCAACATCTTCCGGTAACACAACCGGTAATTGTTCTTCAGGTACACCCACGGCTTCACCATTCTCTAAATTAAGAATAGGGATTGGCGCCCCCCAATAACGCTGACGAGAAACACCCCAATCACGTAAGCGATAATTAACCGTCACTTTACCTTTACCTAAGCCTTCTAGCTTAGCGGCAATGGCTTTAAATGCACCGTCAAAATCCAAACCATCAAATTCAGCTGAATTAACTAATACGCCACGCTCGGTAAAGGCTTCTTTGCTTAAGTCTGCTTGTAACTCACTGCCTTCAACAGGCGCGATAACTTGCTTAATGGTTAAACCATAGTTAGTGGCGAACTCATAATCGCGTTGATCATGCCCTGGCACCGACATAACCGCGCCAGTACCATAGTCCATTAATACAAAGTTAGCCGCCCATACTGGCACTTCTTCGCCAGTTAATGGGTGAATGGCACGCAAGCCGGTATCAACACCTTTTTTCTCCATGGTAGCCATGTCGGCTTCAGCCACTTTGCTGTTTTTGCATTCTTCAACAAACTTAGCCAGCTCTGGGTTGTTTTCTGCCGCCGCCAAGCAAATTGGGTGTTGAGCCGCTAACGCCACGTAAGTCACACCCATTAATGTATCAGGACGTGTGGTATAAACCGTAAAATCGGTTGCGATTGACGCAATATGAAAGTCTATTTCTAAGCCTTCAGAGCGACCAATCCAATTACGCTGCATGGTTTTAACTTGCTCAGGCCAGCCATCAAGCTGATCAAGATCATTTAATAGCTCTTCAGCATAATCGGTAATTTTAATAAACCACTGAGGAATTTCTTTTTGCTCAACCAAAGCACCAGAACGCCAACCACGGCCATCAACCACTTGCTCGTTGGCTAATACCGTTTGATCAACTGGGTCCCAGTTAACCGTAGCCATTTTTTTATAAACTAAGCCTTTCTCGTACAACTTAGTGAAAAACCATTGCTCCCATCGATAATATTCTGGTGAACAGGTTGTGACTTCACGGCTCCAGTCATAGCCAAACCCTAATTGTTTTAATTGGGTTTTCATGTCATCTATGTTGGCATATGTCCACTTAGCAGGGGCCGTTTTATTTTTAATCGCGGCATTTTCCGCTGGCAAACCAAAAGAGTCCCACCCCATAGGTTGCATGACATTTTTGCCTTGCATTCTTTGGTAGCGTGACACAACGTCACCTAAGGTATAATTACGTACGTGCCCCATATGCAACTTACCACTTGGGTAAGGAAACATAGAAAGACAGTAAAACTTTTCTTTTGATGGATCAGCCTTAACTTCAAAGACTTTGTTCTCTTCCCAATAAGACTGAACGTCTTGTTCGATTTGCTGCGGATTATATTCTTGTTGCATTAACTAATTTCAACCCAGTTTTCATTAAAGGTTTACGGCGATATTTATTTGGTTTGCTGCGCTGGCAATCATTGCGCAAGCTTAACGAACAACCGTAATACGATTAGCTTAAAAAATGGGGCAAATAATACCGTATGCGCACGATACAAACTAGCGTAAATTTTTTCTAGGCTATGCTTTTAACCACCTATACTTAAAAACGATGGTTTTAACTTTCAACTAGGGAAATATCATGGCAAAAGATAACGGCTACCAATCTTTGGTCAATAAACTGAATGATTGGCTAGATGATGTAGAAAAACATGAAATTGCAGATATAGCTAAAGGTGTCGAGTTTTTAAAAGAATGGGCAAACACAGGGTTCGAGGTAAGCGCAGAGCAAGTGCAGCGAAAAATGCAATGGCTAACCCGTGATTTGCAAACGTTTTATCAGGACTATCAAACAGAAGTCAATGAATCGCTTTATTACCGCTCAATGAAAGATCGCCTCTGGCACACACTCGCCGAGATGACAGATAAAACGCAATTAGAATGGCGTAATATCACCGCTGACTTTAGCCACGAAGGCAACTATCAAGCGGGAGAAGAAATTGCGATTGGCGAATTAATTTGCAAGCAATGTGGTAACAAACATCGAGTTGAATATGTACAAACCATTCAACCTTGCACTGAATGCGAACATAAACACTTTATTCGGCTCAATGCCCTACCTTAACCTACCTGAGACCCGTAGGAATATCAGTATAAAGGTGGCACAGCTAGGATTTAGCAACAACCACAGGTGAGTTGTTTACGGCTCGCTTGCGGTTAACCACCATCAAAAAACTAAAACCAACAGCACACAGGATCCAAACTGGCCAATTACCCCAATATAAAAACGGCGTCATCGATTGGTTTATCGCCAAGGAATAATTAACAACAGCCTCTTCAAACTGCGGTGCTTGAGCCACTATATCCCCTTCTGCGTTGACAATAGCGGTAATGCCATTATTGGTAACACGGACAACCGGTATACCAAATTCTTTGGCGCGCATACGCGCAATCTGCAAATGTTGATGTGGGCCAACAGAACTACCAAACCAAGCATCATTGCTTAGGGTTAAAATAAAATCGGTATTCGGGGTGATATTAGCGCGGATCTGCTCGGGAAATACAATTTCGTAACACAGCGCAGGCAATAGATGAAAACCCTTAGCAATTAGATTGTCTTGCACGAAATCACCGCGCTTAAACGATGAGTGAGGTAAATCAAAAATCGGCGCTAATGGCCTAAGAAGGCTTTCAAAAGGCACAAACTCGCCAATCGGCAATAAGTGATGCTTGGAATAGCGATTAGAATGATCGTACTGATAATGGCCTAAAGTATCTTCGGGTTGTTTGATACCTAAGCTAATCATGCTATTGAAATAACTTTGCTTATCAAAATTATAATCAACCACCCCAGTCACCAGTGCCGCCTTTTGAATACTCACCGCTTTATCTATATCAGAAAGATAATCGTTAGCGTGTTTTTCAATTACGGGCACAGCGGCCTCGGGCCAAATAATAATATCCGCTTGTTCATAATGAGGCCGGCTTAAATCTAAATACTTAAGCATAGTTGGCCACATTTTCTCAGGCGCCCAACGATTTTGTTGCTCTATATTGCCTTGCACTAAAGCCAGCTCAACTTTTTTGTCGGTAACTTGATACCAAGTGGTAGTATGACCTAGCAAAGTGGCTAACGCCATGATCACCATAGTTAATATAAGTGACCGCGACAAAATTTGCTTGGCCATTATTTGTCTGCTCAAAACCACCAAACAAGACAAACACAATACGACAATAACACTAGTGCCATATTCACCCAATATGGGTAACCAACTGGCAAACGGGCTAGATAATTGACTATATCCTAGTGACAACCAAGGAAAGCCCGTCAATAAAAAGCTGCGCAGCCATTCAGTCAAAGCCCAGGCCGGGGCAAACAATAAAATCCGACTATTAACTAAATAACTAAAACGACTCGCCAACCAAGCCGCTAATCCGCTAAATAAAGCCAAATAAGCACCAAGTAGCAACACCATTAGTGCTGATACAGCCAGTGGTAATCCGCCAAATTGGTCAATACTCACATGCACCCAACTTAAGCCACTGGCAAACCAACCTAAGCCAAACGCCCAGCCCAGCTTAAACGCACTAAAGTGAGGATATTTATCAAGAATAAAAAGTAGAAGGGAAAATTGAGCTAAAGGAAGCAGCCAAAACTCATAAGGGGAAAAGGCCAAAGGGCTCAAGCTGCCTGCTAACATCAGTAGCAGGCATAACAACCAAAAAATAGCTTTCATGCTTTAGTTCTCGGTGGCTAACGCTGCATCCATTTTAGGTAGAGTGACTTGCAATTGCAGGATCCGGCGCATATCAGCATTGATCACTTTAAATTGGAAACCTTCGATCTCAACCAATTCACCACGCTCAGGCATACGACCAAATTGATGCAAAACAATACCACCAATAGTATCGGCATCCTCACTTTCAAAAACCGTTGAGAAATAACTATTAAACTCATCAATTGGAGTTAACGCAGCAACAGAATATAAACGCTCACTTAGCTTGCGAATATCTTCTGGGTCATCTGCATCGTGCTCGTCTTCTATATCGCCGACAATCAGCTCAAGAATGTCTTCAATCGTCACCAAGCCTGATACACCGCCAAACTCATCAACCACAATCGCCATATGTGAGCGGCGCGCTTTAAACTCTTTAAGCATGGCATCAACGCGCTTGCTTTCTGGCACAATAAAGGCTTCGCGCAATAATTCGTTTAACGCAAATTCTGGCTCTGGATTAAATCCGTATTTGAGTAGATCTTTGGCAAGTAAGATACCTTCAATATGGTCCTTATCTTCACTGACCACAGGAAAGCGAGAATGAGCAGATTCAATAATAATCGGCAGGTATTCGTCGATAGGTTGCGCTAAATCGATAGTGACCATCTGCGATCGGGGGATCATAATGTCACGAATACGCATTTCTGAAATATCCAACACGCCCTCAATCATAGATTTAGTTTCACTATCAATGACTGAACGTTCAGTGGCTACATCGAATATTTCTTGCAAGTCTTCTTTATTTTTCGGCTCACCCGCAAAAATTTGGCCTAATTTTTCTAGCCAAGATTTCTGAGAGGAACCGCTCATAGAGTGAGGGTTTTCGTCGCTCATCGAGCCTCTATCGCTCCTTTATTTTAAACAAGGGTATCTAATCAACATTACATGGACACTACAAGGTTAAATTTAGCTTCCATTAGGATCGATTAGGTATAAATCTATAATTAGATGCTATATTAATGGTCGGCTGCGTAGGGATCATCAAAGGACAATTGCGCTAAAATTTGCCGCTCTTTGCCTTCCATAATTTCAGCTTCATCATCTTCAATATGATCATAGCCTAATAAGTGTAGGCAGCCGTGTACCAGCATATGAGCCCAGTGAGCATTTAGCGTTTTACCTTGTTCTTGGGCTTCTTGCGCAACCACATCAGCACAAATCACTAAATCACCCAGTAAGGGTAACTCAATACCAGCAGGGGCTTGAAAAGGAAACGACAACACATTGGTTGGTTTATCTTTGCCTCTGTAATCCTTATTGAGCTGCTGACTTTCCGCTAATTCAACCACTCGCACCGTGACTTCGCTAGCGAGGTCTTTGTTTTCAAACGCCAGTACAGCATCTAACCAAACTTGCATGTTAGATTCAGACGGCAGGTTTTCAGCCTGACAAGCTATTTGTAAATCGAGTTGCATGGCTTATAAACTATTCGCTAGCTGACGTTGCAGCTTGCTGCACGGCATCTCGCGCTTTAGCTCGTTCAATTTGCTCGCGCTTTTGCTTTTCATCCCATTTGTCATAAGCCACAACAACGCGTTGTACCACAGGGTGACGCACAACATCATGTGAACGGAAGAAATTAAAACTCAACTCTTCAACGTCTTGCAATACTTCAATGGCATGGCGTAAACCCGATTTAGCCCCACGCGGTAAATCGATTTGCGTAATATCCCCTGTGATCACAGCTTTAGAGTTAAACCCTATGCGAGTTAAAAACATCTTCATTTGCTCAGTGGTGGTATTTTGGCTTTCATCCAAAATAATAAACGCATCGTTTAACGTCCGGCCACGCATGTATGCCAAAGGCGCTATTTCAATGACATTTCGCTCGATTAAGCGCTCGACTTTTTCAAAGCCTAGCATCTCAAATAAGGCGTCATATAAAGGTCGCAAGTAAGGATCAACTTTCTGTGATAAATCGCCGGGTAAAAAGCCAAGTTTCTCACCCGCTTCAACTGCTGGTCGAGTCAGTAATATACGACGGACTTCTTGACGTTCAAGCGCGTCGACTGCACAAGCTACCGCTAAATAGGTTTTACCCGTACCCGCAGGACCAATGCCAAACGTAATATCATGAGTCAGTATATTCGCCACATATTGGCTTTGGTTAGGATTACGCGGTTTAACCACACCACGTTTAGTTTTAATAAATGTTTCGCTCCCCACTTCACCTTCGTCTTGCGCTTGCTCAAGCACTTTAAGCTCTTGAATAGCAAGATGAACTTGGTCGGGTTCTAAATCAGGTTGCTTACCTTTAACTGGTTGAGTTTCGACATAGAGCTTTTTTAATAGTTCAGCGGCCGCAAATACAGACTGATTTTTGCCCATAATTTTAAAAGCATTTTGACGATACGTGATCTCAACCCCTAATCGACGCTCAATATGCTGAATGTTGTCATCAAACGGACCACATAAACTGGCAAGACGACTGTTATCTGCTGGCTCTAAAAATAGATCCAGCGTTTCTAATTTATTCGACAAAACTAACTCTTATGCGTTTGGATTAAAAACAGTAACTCCGTTTTCCCCTTTAGATTCAGGAGCACGGGCTAAAATTTCTGATGGTGCAGTTGCCACACGTAAATCCATTTCATCTTCACCACGAATGAATTGACCGCGTAACGAATTAGGCAATACTTCGACAATTTCGACATCGACAAATTGACCAATACAATGATGAGGACCTTCAAAATTCACCACACGGTTATTTTCAGTACGACCGCGTAATTCCATAGGGTTTTTCTTCGAAGGGCCTTCAACTAAAATGCGCTGAACCGTGCCATGCATTTTACGCGCGATATCTTGCGCCTGCTGATTAATGCGTTGTTGTAGCAAATATAAACGCTGTTTCTTTTCTTGTTCGCTAACATCGTCAGGTAAATCAGCTGCAGGTGTACCTGGGCGCGCGCTATAAACAAAGCTAAAGCTTAAATCAAACCCAATAGAGCTGATTAAGTCCATGGTATCTTCAAAATCTTGCTGAGTCTCGCCAGGGAAACCAATAATAAAATCAGAAGACATACACAAATTAGGACGGACTTTGCTTAATTTGCGGATTTTTGACTTATATTCGATTGCAGTATGACCGCGTTTCATTTGCGCTAGAATACGATCAGAGCCTGATTGCACAGGTAAGTGCAAATGATCCACTAATTCAGGAATAGTCGCATAAGCTTCAATAATATCGTCTGTAAATTCAACGGGATGAGATGTGGTATAACGGATCCTGTCTATACCATCAATCGACGCTACTAAGTGCAATAACTCAGAAAAATGACACGTCGAGCCATCACCATACTCAGCACGATAAGCATTAACGTTTTGCCCTAACAAATTAACTTCACGTACACCTTGCTCTGCTAACTGAGCAATTTCTAACAAGACATCGTCAACTGGACGAGAAACCTCTTCGCCGCGAGTGTAAGGCACAACACAGAAAGTACAGTATTTTGAGCAACCTTCCATTATGGAAACAAAGGCGGTTGGGCCTTCTGAACGAGGCTCTGGCATACGGTCAAACTTCTCAATTTCAGGGAAGCTAATATCAACGACAGATTCGTCGTTTTCTCGCACTTGATTGATCATTTCAGGCAGGCGGTGCAAGGTTTGCGGCCCAAAGACAATATCAACAAATGGTGCACGCTGGCGAATAACATCACCTTCTTGTGAAGCGACACAACCACCAACCCCAATCACTAGGTCAGGCTTATTGTCTTTCAAATTTTTCCAGCGACCTAATTGGTGGAATACTTTCTCTTGTGCTTTTTCACGAATAGAGCAAGTATTAAGTAAAATAACATCTGCGTCTTCCGCTTCTTGCGCTAATTTAAAACCATGAGTTGAATCAAGTAACTCTGCCATTTTCTGCGAGTCGTACTCGTTCATCTGACAGCCCCAGGTTTTAATAAAAAGTTTTTTACTCATCAAATCGCCTAAAAAATAACCAGACATGAAATTTAAAGGCGCGTATTGTACCGCCAATTGCCAACCTTAAACAGTGATTTTTTATAGGGTGATCACTAATGGCTATTCATCTTGGGTTGTGTCGACATAGTGGATCGCCATTGTCACTGAGTTACCACGTGACTTCCTGCGACTAAACTCTAATCTTGATTGGTATTTTTCGGCGATTTGTTTTAACAAAAGAAAGCCGACATCAATATTGATATGGGTGCGTAATTTCGAGAAATTATCACCATCATCATTGCAAATTAGCCAAATTTTTTGATTGTAAAAGCGTAATATCAAATCAATATGACGACTGCGCGCTTCAAAAATAGACAAGTGTGCGACTTCGTATAAAGCTCGGTAAATATCAGCCTGCAATTCGTAATCTAAGCCTTCTGGTAAATGAACTTGGGCATTCACTTGACAACGAAATTCATTTTCTAAATAACGTACTAAAATCGGCACTGCGGTTTCTAAACTGCGACTGCCAATACTATCTGGCACGCCTTGGCGATTTTTAATTGATAACTGCTGCAATGACATTTCAGTTAAATCAGCAATTTTATCTAATGCACCAACCTCAGCATTTTTAGCTAATAACTCTATTTGCTTGAGGTTTAAATTGATTAACGAATCCGTCTTTTGCTTTAACAATAATTCACTGTGCAATAGTTTTTTAGCACTGCGTAAGCCATGCGCGCGGATCTGTACAAGCCAGTAAATAAAGGTGCACAAAGCAAATAAAAAGCCGGCATATAAAAACTGTGCTAGCGGTGTCCAATACCAAGGAGGCTTAACACTGATCTTAAAGTAAGCGTCGCGATTACTCCAATAACCGAGTGAGTCCGTCCCTTGGATCTCCAACAAATGCTTACCGCTTTCTAACCCTGTCAATGCAATACTATTACCAATAATGTCTTGCCATTGGCTTTGTCCAATTCGATAACGAAATCGATGATTTTCCGGATCACGATAATCTAAAACCGCTAGGCTTAAATTAACTAATTCACGACTAGACGATAATTCAACACTATTCACGCCGTATTGCACGCCTTGCAATGTCGAAACGGAAGAAACAATAACATTAGGGTTACTCGCGTGTTGCGATTGAATAGCTAGTGTATAGACGCCGCTTTTAGTGGGGGCTAATAAAAACTTATCTTTAATTAGGGTCGCACTAGCCAACGACCAATCCCCTGTGCCTTCCACTAAATACACTTCATCATCTAAGGTGTTTAAACGATACAAACCTTGGTTAGTACTGACCCATAATTCATTTTTATATTGACGAAAACCGCGAATAGTCTTGCTTTTTAAAAGATGACTAATCACTTTACCCTGACGATCAGTTACATAGACACCATTACCCACAGTGCCGAAATATACTTTATCACTGGCTTCGGTTATCACGACAAATTGACTATAGGGGGACAAATCAATACTCTCACTTTTACCAGTCAACATATGGGTTTTCACAATACCATCATTGCTCGCTACCCATAGCACTTGCTGAGAATCAATATAAAAAGCATTAACTTGGTTGGCTAGATCATTACTGCCCGTATAAACAATAGGTTCTAACCAAGTATGGTTAAGCAAGTCATAACGTAAAATACCATTTTGTTTTGAGGCTATCAGTAGGGTGTTTTGCCAAACACTGGCTAACCCGAGTTGATTAAAAGAGAACGGAGCGCCTAGCTTGATCACTTGTTGTTTGACGGTATCGGCAATAAATACCCCAGTGTCTGTCACTATTATAATCTGATATTGATAACTCACTAAGCTGCGTATGCGTTTACTATGATAATCGGCCAAAACAGCTTCGAGCCAAGGCACACTGCGTTGACGTTTTTGTTGCCAATCAATTTGATAAATACCGGCCCCGAGCGTGCCCATCCAAATATTATCTTCATTATCTAATGTCAAAACATTGTGTTGAACAGGATAATCATAGCTAAGTTCAATGAGTCCAAACTCAACATGATTGACAGACTGTACGCCTTGGTAACTAGCTATCCATAACGCGCCTGCTTTATCTTCAAATAAACTGTGAATAAACTCATTACTGCCAACAAAGTAAGCCCCCAACCGCCGCAAAGGCGCGATTTGCCAATATTCTGCCAAACCATCTTCCGTTATCATCCAAACGAAGCCTGCTTGACGGCTAGATAAAATATCCACCTTATTGTTATCAACCGGTAAACAATGTTTTGAGTTATCAAGGGACAACAAACACACATGCTGATCGCGCGAAATAATAACGGTATCGCCTTGAACCGCTGTCGCAAAATAGGGTTCTGACCATATAGTTTCAAGCTTTAAACTCGCTAAATCGAGCGCATGAATGGATTGAGTACCGGCAACGAGTACCCGTTCACCATCTGTCACTAAATGCCAATTACCAGGTTTTAACATGAGTGATTGGTAGGTTTTAGCCACTGGGTTGTATAGAGTCAGTTGCTCATTAGCCAGCAAGACAATTTGACCATTAATCCATTCTAATGATTGAATATTGCGCCCAGTCACCTGAGAAGTTAATAATTGCTCGACTTGTTGAGTTATCTTGTCAAAACGCCATAACCCAGAGCGAGGTGTGGCCAAATAAACAAAGTTATCCACTAAAGCAATTTTATGGATCCAATTTAAGGGTTTATCGCCACTTTGGGTTAACACATTGCGTAAATTGGTACCATCGTAGCGATACAGGCCTGATTGGCGAGCGAACCAAATAATGTCTTGTTCGTCTTGAGCAATTGAATGAAAATCAGAGCCAGTAAAATGCTGAGTAACGGCGCGGGCAGGCAAACTTAAGCAACAAAAAACGATTAGGATTAATGCCGCAAGCACTGAATGAGTATAAATGCGAAAATCGACATCCAATTTATTTGTTTGCTTTTCCATCATGGTTTGAAACAAGATTAAAAACCTTATCCTAGTTGCAAATGGCATCACCCCATTTAAGAGGTAAAAAATAACCCTTGCCCCTGTTTAATTAAGAACTATGGACATATGGCTATTTAACCATAGCTTGTCCATTAACTGATGCCAAATTAACAAGGCGTTATGGTAAATCAAAACAAGTGTATAAAGTGACTTGCTGTTAATCAAACAACTTCATACACTTGCACTACTTTATTTAGACAAGTCGCTGATATTTATGACAACGAGCACTGATTTTGACCTCATTATTGTAGGCGCCGGTATGGTAGGTGCAAGCCTAGCAGCCTCATTGCGTGACCAACAACTCAATATCTTACTTGTCGACAAGTGCTTACCCAAAAGTCAATTTAAAACCGAGCCTCATCTGAGAGTTTCCTCTATCAATTTAGGTGCCATTCGCTGGCTAAAACAACAAGCAATATGGCCTAATTTAGATCCAGCTCGCTTACAACCTTATACACGCTTGTCAGCCTACGAACAAAACAATTGTTGTATTGATTTTAATGCTAGCGAAGTTAACGAAAAGCAACTAGGGGTATTTGTTGAAAATGAGCATTTACAACAAGCGGCTCTGCAACAAGCCTCGTGTCAGACAGTCACAGGGCAAATTAACCATATTACGCCCAACGATTCTGGTGTTGAGATAGCCCTTGATAATGGCGATACCTATCGCTGTAAATTGTTAGTCGGGGCTGATGGCGGCCACTCGTATGTAGCCAAGCAACTTAAATTTGCGGAAAAAAGCTGGCAATACCGCCAATCGTGTTTTTCTGTCATTGTTGAAATGCAGCAAAGAAATGAAGCGGCGTTTCAACAAACATGGCAACTTTTTCGCCCACAAGGCCCTATTGCTTTCTTACCTCTATTTGCTAACTATGCCAGTCTCATTGTGTATGACGACCCCGCTAAAGTCCAAACCTATCAAGGTTGGAACGCATCACAAGTCGAAAACTTATTACAAACCTTATTTGCAGACCGGCTCCCTCAGTTTAAAGTGATAAGTTATGCCGGATTCAAACTCGCAAGGCGTACAATACAACAGCCTTATCAACACAATACTTTGTTAATAGGCGATGCCGCGCATAATATTCATCCACTGGCAGGGCAAGGGGTTAATTTAGGTTTACGTGATGTCGCTGCATTAAGTCATTTAATTAAAGACAAACTGGCCAAACAACAAGCATGGCATACATTAGACGCCTTTCAACCTTACTTAAAAGAGCGTAAGCTAGATGTTGAAGCCACTAGTGGCGCCATGGATATCACTTATAAGCTATTCAGTAACGATATACCCTTAGTTAAATCTTTGAGAAAATTGGCACTCAATAGTTTAAATTCCGTAGTACCATTAAAACAAACGGCATTAAAATTTGCGTTAGGGTTAAACTCACCTTATGTCTAAGTTACATCTAGCTATTCCAATAATGCTTTTACTGGCGCCATTGGCAAGTCAGGCAGCGCCTTCAGCAAAAGATATTGAAACCAGTTGTAAAAACGCCAGCACCCGCTCAGTAACGTATTCCATGTGCTTGGATGAAAAACTAAAAACCACGCAAACAAGCTACGACGCGTGGATCCAAAGCCGTGAAATTGAATTAGAAAAAGTTGCCAAAGATACTGGCCGAGAGTCAATCATTTACGAATTCAAAAAATCCAACGACTTCTACAAACAATTTATCGAGTCGCAATGCCGCCGAGTGTTTTTTGAAAACCAAAGCAAAGGCAATGCCGCCGATCGCTATCGCGTGTGTAAAATTCGCCAAATGCTTTCGCGCATAGAACAAATGGAACAAGAAGCCGAATAAACCGAGCTTACAACACCCTAACCATCGCCTTTTTCTGAAACAGTGACCTGCCTTGAGGGTTTCTGTTTCACACGCTTAACCGCATTCCCTACGTCCATGTAGGTTGAAATTTATTTCGACAATCGCTGCGGAGCGGCTACAGACTTGGCTTCCGAGCTTCTACTTTTGATTCTTGCAGAGATGCAAGTCTGTCTCTTGATCACAAGTTTCAGAAGCGCTCTTTTACGTTAATGGTTGAAATTTTATAACCTTGGCATAGGTAAATACACTCGTCATCCTCGTGCCTGCACGGATGCTGGTACTTAGGTTTCGTCGGGAACATGAAACCTACGCATGCGGGGATCCAGCGACTTTTGCTGGATAAACACTGTTAGGTTTAAGCTAAAAACACTGGGTTCCTGCATGGATGCGGTAGCTGTGCCTACGCAGGAAAGACGGTACTTTTTTAACCACTAAATACTAATCCGCATTTTTCTTCGACTTTTGGGTAGCTTGAGATAATTAGTATTTGTGTAGAAGAGACAGACATCCATGTAGGTCGAAATTTATTTCGACAATCGCCGCGAAGAAGCGGCTACAGACTTGGCTTCCGAACTCCTACGTGCCTGCAGAGATGCAAGTCTGTCTCTTGATCACAAGTTTCAGAAGCGCTCTTTTACGTTAATGGTTGAAATTTTATAACCTTGGCATAGGTAAATACACTCGTCATCCTCGTGCCTGCACGGATGCTGGTACTTAGGTTTCGTCGGGAACATGAAACCTACGCATGCGCTGAGGGATCCCCATTTTATGTTAAAGGCGTTAGAATTTGTTTTTGATATTCGTGTTGAAGTGAGCGTATTGCTTGCTTCAACAACCCCATCACTGTTCTCATTCTATGTTGTACGATAATGTTTTTTGCTAACGTTAAAAACGATAAAACTCGCCGTGTTTTAATGGTGTTTGCTTGAAATTGTAAGTGCATTTTTCGCTTTTCAGCCTGATAACCCATTAGCCAAAGTACTAGAGTCGCGACATGTGAAATTAGACACAATGCACTAATTCTTCTCACTCCTTGAGTTTTACTGTGCCGCCACGAGAATCCATATCTAAGGCTTTTATCATCTCTGAAATTTTGTTCTATTTGCATTCGTTTACTGTAATAAATAACCGCAGTTTTAGCTGTTAAATCATCATCATTTGAGACCAATAACCAAGGTTCTTTGGCTATCGATTTATACATTTTCTCAGTATCTGGATACCTTCCTTTGAGCTTCTTCCGTCCCTTAATTTTTCCTTTGTATAAGTGAAAACGACAGTTAACTCGAGTTGGCGATGTTTTGCCTAGTAAACCGCTGCCTAAGCTTTTCGGTTTCGTATTCGCACCTTTACTCAACTGACTCACGCTCTTCCATTCCTGGTCTTCAATTTTCCCTGTAATTCGCCCTCTGACTCGGCCAATATAAAACCAGCCTAGTGAATCCACTTTATGGAACCAAGGCGTTTTAAACCCACCATCTGTGACAATATAGACTGGTTTTTCTTTGGGTAATATAGTGGCTAAATCGTCAAGAAAAGCATCGTGACTCTCATTAGTTTCTAAGTCTTCTTTTTTAACGACTTTGTTATATACCGGTATAGAACGACCATCAACTAACAGACTTGCACGAAGTAGCCAAAAATCAGCGCTACAGCATCCACTCCAATCAACACCAATAACGACTGATGGAAGAGAACCGAATAGACTGACAAATAGCTGTTTATAAACGAGTAATTCGTCGTCAGATAATGTCTTGCTCTTTAAAAATCTATCAACACGCTTTATTTTGTTTTTAACTTTCGCTTTACCAGATAAATGTCGACCTATTGAGGTTAACGTCAGTTCATTACCTTTAATGAGTGCGTCACCGCATTGAAGCAAGGTTTTCATTCGAGCTTGATTAAAGTTCTCAAGCGATTTTGTAAGAAATTTATGGCAATATTGTGTAGCAAGCATGGTGATTTTTGTATTCTCTTTGTTGTTTGGCGATAACATAAGATCATAAATCGCCATGCTTGTCACTTCTTAAAATTTTGGGGATTCGTCAGTACGCATGCGGGGATCCAGCGACTTTTGCTGGATAAACACTGTTAGGTTTAAGCTAAAAACACTGGGTTCCTGCATGGATGCGGTAGCTGTGCCTACGCAGGAAAGACGGTACTTTTTTAACCACTAAATACTAATCCGCATTTTTCTTCGACTTTTGGGTAGCTTGAGATAATTAGTATTTGTGTAGAAGAGACAGACATCCATGTAGGTCGAAATTTATTTCGACAATCGCCGCGAAGAAGCGGCTACAGACTTGGCTTCCGAACTCCTACGTGCCTGCAGAGATGCAAGTACTTAGAATTTGTCGGGAACAAAATTCTGGAGTTTAGCTCTTTTAGTCAGTGAGGTTTGCAGGCTCTGCAAGCATAAATGCTCGCCCACAAAAAATATAGGAAAATTTAAAGAGGAAAACTAAGAACAGAAAAACATGGTGCGGACGGAGAGACTTGAACTCTCACATCTTGCGATACTGGAACCTAAATCCAGCGCGTCTACCAATTCCGCCACGTCCGCAGGTAGAATAACAGTGTAACCACTATCAGAAATCAGTTTCTTTTATCTTCAGTTATCGAGTAATAAGAAGGAATAGATAAGAGAAGAAGAATGGCTGGGATACTAGGATTTGAACCTAGGAATGACGAGATCAAAACCCGTTGCCTTACCGCTTGGCGATATCCCAGCAAAAGAAAACTGGCTTTTTTAAGAAAATGGCTGGGATACTAGGATTTGAACCTAGGAATGACGAGATCAAAACCCGTTGCCTTACCGCTTGGCGATATCCCAGCATGGTGCGGACGGAGAGACTTGAACTCTCACATCTTGCGATACTGGAACCTAAATCCAGCGCGTCTACCAATTCCGCCACGTCCGCAATTCTTAAAAAAGTGGTGGCTACGCCCTGATTTGAACAGGGGACCCCATCATTATGAGTGATGTGCTCTAACCAGCTGAGCTACGTAGCCATACCCGCCTCAGCGAGTGGCGCGTATTATGCTGATACAGGTGTTACCCGTCAACCCCTTTTTTGCAGTTTTTTTGCGATTTAATTGATTTTTTAATCCAACAATTAGAAACGTATATTCGACATGCTTTTTTTGCTTAAAACTTCACCAAACCCAGCATTAATAGGAGCTGAGCTAAAAAATTAAGCAAATTCATTATTCACAATTACGATATACTGCGCCAACCAAACTGCAATAAGTGACGTTTATCATGTCTTCAAGCAATACAATTCACCAAGCCGTCGAAAAGTGGTTATTAGATATCGTGATTGGTCTTAACTTATGTCCATTTGCCGCTAAGCCGCAACGCAATGGCCAAATCGATATCCAAATCAGCCAAGCCAAAAACTTAGTCGAGCTTAATCAGGAAGTCATTGACGTTTTAATCAAGTTAGATGAAATCCCTGCGGAGCAACTCGATACTCTATTACTGGTAGTGCCAAGGCAGTTACGTGATTTTTATGAATACAACGACTATTTAGATATGGTTGATCAGCTAATAGAAGAACAGGACAGGATCGGCGTATACCAAGTCGCCAGCTTTCATCCAGAATATAGATTTGATGGCACAGTGGCTAACTCAGTTGAAAATCTGACTAATAAAGCGCCCTATCCTATTTTGCACTTTATAAGAGAAGACTCGTTAGCGGCCGCCGTGGATAAATACCCCAACCCTGAGCAGATCCCAGAAGATAATATAGAAAAGATGCACAAGCTAAGTAAAGAAGAGATTAGAAGGTTGTTTCCTTATATAAGGAAATAGGCAGGTTTGGTTTAACCAACAAAAATGTTTGCCGTGTAGGGCCGGTTTTACACCGGCAAATCCTGAGTATCAACCAAGCTTGGGGTAGTGGATATAAAACCCACCCCCAATTTCTCATTATCCAATGTTAGGCTTAACCTAACTGATCCGACACCACATGGTATTTAGGATCTTCCATTACATTAACCTCACATATATCACCGGCGCGTTTTAGCAACTGACGACATTCAGGGCTTAAGTGACGAATATGCAGCTTTTTATTCTGCGCTAAATATTTTTCAGCTAGGCTATCCAAAGCTTCAATACCTGAATGGTCTGAAATGCGCGAGCGTTGGAATTCAATCACCACGTGCTCAGGATCATTCACAGGATCAAAGATTTCTTTAAAATGCGAAACAGAGCCAAAGAACAAGGGGCCGCGTAACTCATAAACTTTATAGCCATTTTCATCTATCGAGGTTTCTGCATGAATATGTTGCGCGTGTTTCCATGCAAATACCAACGCAGAAACAATCACGCCAACAATTACCGCAATGGCTAAATCAAACACCACAGTGACACTGGAAACCAAAACAATAATAATGGCATCGCTCATTGGCACTTTGCGAATAATACGGAAAGAAGACCATTCAAATGTGCCTAATACCACCATAAACATAATGCCCACTAAAGCCGCCAATGGGATCATTTCGATAAAGTCAGCAGCAAACAAAATAAAGCCAAGTAATACTAACGCTGCCGTAATACCAGACAATCGACCACGACCACCATTATTAATGTTGATCATAGACTGGCCAATCATGGCACAACCACCCATACCGCCAAAAAAGCCATTAACGGTATTAGCAATACCTTGACCGACGCACTCTTTATTCCCGCGACCACGGGTATCGGTAATTTCATCTATTAGGCTTAAAGTCAGTAAAGACTCAATTAAACCAATAGCAGCGATAACCAAACTGTATGGCAAGATAATTTTCAATGTTTCAAGGTTAAACGGCACCATAGGAATGGCAAAGCTTGGCAGGCTGCCTTCTAAGCTGGCATCCGCCGCTTTTTCAGCTGGCAACATATCGCGTACATAATCAATAACTGAGCGGGCATCTAAATCCAAGCCAACAACCAGTAAAGTCACGGTAATAATTGCCACTAAACCTGCTGGTACAGCAGTGGTTAATTTCGGTAAGAAATGACAAATCGCCATGGTTAACGCAATTAAGCCAAGCATAATGTAGAGCATTTGACCGCTCATCCATTCAAATTCACCCGCTGTATTTTTCACCATAAACTGGCCAAACTGCGCCAGCATAATAACGATAGCTAAACCGTTAACAAAGCCAAGCATCACCGGATGCGGCACCATGCGAATAAACTTACCCAGCTTAAATATACCCGCCAGTATTTGCAGTAAACCGGCCAAAATAACCGCCGCAAACAAATACTGCACACCGTTTTCAGCCACAAGAGATACCATAACAACCGCAGTTGCACCGGTTGCACCCGAAATCATACCTGGGCGGCCACCAAAGATAGAAGTCAATAAGCCCATCATAAAGGCAGCATATAAGCCAACCATAGGCTCTACGCCAGCGACAAAAGCAAAAGCAACCGCTTCCGGTACTAACGCTAATGCCACGGTTACACCCGACAGCATGTCGTTTTTGACGTTTGATTGATTACCTGTAATTAAATTAAACATCGAAGATTTGCACTTAGTTAAAGTGACCAAAAATTGGCCAACGTCGAAAATTGCCGCGATTCTATCAAAACCACGCCCATGCATAAAGCACACACCTAAAAAACAAGCATAAGAACAAAACCATTAATAACAATAAGCAATAGATATGCTCAGTATTTAACCAATGGTATAACTATATAACCCAACGCTCTGATTATTAGCTAAGCGTTATTAACATTGGTTAAAATAGTGTTTGACTTAAGGTGTAGAAACAACAAAAATACGGCAATATTAGATTCTTTTGATTTCGGACTTTATTTCGTGAATTCATTCGTTTTATACAGCTTACTGCTCAGCCTGTCTCTGAAAAGAGCACGGGTAGCTTGTTTCGTATAAAACTCACTTCTGAAATCGAAACAAAAACCCGTGCCACGAGCGCGGGTTTTTTGTATTTCCCGCAGTGGCACTTTAGTTAACGACAACCCAGTAAAGCTAAATTTGAATTTTAACCGCTGCAACTAAGGAGTTTCCTATGTCAGACCAAGTCATCATTTTCGACACTACATTACGTGATGGTGAACAAGCGTTAGCCGCCAGTTTATCGGTTCGTGAAAAATTACAAATTGCATTGGCATTGGAGCGACTAGGCGTAGACGTAATGGAAGCGGGCTTCCCTGTCTCTAGTCCGGGTGATTTTGAGTCAGTGCGCACCATAGCCGAAAATGTAAAAAATTCCGTGGTGTGTGGTTTAGCGCGAGCGGTCGCCAAAGATATCGATGCTTGTGGCGAATCATTAAGCGTAGCTGAGCGTTTCCGTATTCATACTTTTATTTCAACATCTACCGTGCATGTTGAATCTAAATTACGTCGCAGTTTTGATGACGTATTAGCCATGGGTGTTAACGCAGTCAAACATGCACGCCGCTATACTGACGATGTCGAGTTTTCTTGTGAAGATGCTGGCCGTACGCCAATCGACAACTTATGTCGCATGGTAGAAGCCGCAATTGATGCTGGTGCAACGACAGTTAACATACCTGATACTGTGGGCTACACCATTCCAAGTGAATTTGGCGGCATTATTACTAACTTATTTAATCGCGTACCGAATATAGATAAAGCGGTTATCTCAGTCCATTGTCATAATGATTTAGGCTTAGCAGTTGCTAACTCTATCGCGGCAGTACAAGCCGGTGCTCGTCAAATTGAATGTACCATAAACGGTATTGGCGAACGCGCGGGTAACTGTTCGTTAGAAGAAGTAGCGATGATCTTAAATACTCGTAAAGACATCACCAATGTCGGTGTGGGTATCAATACTCAAGAAATTTACCGCACGTCGCGTTTAGTTAGCCAACTTTGTAATATGCCAGTGCAAAGCAACAAAGCAATCGTTGGAGCTAACGCCTTTAGTCACTCGTCTGGTATTCACCAAGATGGCGTGTTAAAGAATAAAAACACCTACGAGATCATTACTCCACAAAGCATAGGCAAAAGCGAAAATAACTTAAACATGACATCACGCAGTGGCCGTCATGTCATTAAACATCGCATGTCAGAGTTAGGCTACACTGAAGCTGACTATGATATGGACAGTTTATATGAAAGTTTCTTAGCGTTAGCTGATCGCAAAGGTCAAGTATTTGATTACGACTTAGAAGCCTTGTTGTACTTCAAACAGCAACAAGAAGAAGAGCAATATTACAAAATACTACATTTAAATGCGGTATCAGGCACGCCAAAAACCGCGACTGCTGGCGTATTAATGCAAATTGGCGACAAAGAAGTCGAGCAAGCGGCAAACGGCAATGGTCCAGTAGATGCGAGCTACCGCGCTATTCTTAACGCGGCAAACATACAATTAGAGATTGTCGATTATAAGTTAGGCACCAAAACAGGCGGGGAAGACGCGCAAGCACACGCCAATATTATCGCCACTTATAAAGGCCAGCGTTACCACGGTTTTGGCTTATCGACCGACATAGTCGAAGCATCAGCCGAAGCCTTATTGCACGTACTTAACTTAACCTATCGCGCCGATCAGGTTGAGCAGAAGAAGCAAGAAAAACAAAACGCTAAATAAATAATGATGGTGTTTGGTATAGTCAAAGCGATCAGGTTTTAGGGGGAAGCCGTCAAGCTTCGAGACCCCATGAGCATATGCTCTATTATGTGATTGGGGCTGCCTAAAGGGATTTAGGTAGTAGGACGACGCAGGAGCCAAAGTCGAGAGTAAGCGCTGACAATGAACCATAAAGCCTGAGCGAGAAGACTATATGAACTCAACCTCTTTGAACAACTGGCTCTTGTCGTCACTGACCAGCGCCGATTAAACGAATATGCGGAAAACCGCACTAAACCAATTGTAGAAAGGACAGTTAAATGGCTGAAAATTTAAAGTTTGCTGTATTACCGGGAGACGGTATCGGCCCAGAAGTTATGGCAGAAGCGTTAAAAGTATTAAACGCGGTATCAGCAAAATTTGATTTAACCCTAGAGACAACTGAATATGATGTCGGTGGTATCGCCATTGATAACCACGGCAAAGCATTACCAGAATCAACCGTAAAAGGTTGTGAAGAAGCAGATGCGATTTTATTCGGCTCTATCGGCGGTCCAAAGTGGGAAGGCTTACCTCCTGCTGAGCAACCAGAGCGTGCGGCCTTACTTGGCCTGCGTGGTCACTTTGATTTATTTTCAAACCTACGCCCTGCTCGTATCTACAAAGGTTTAGAAGCGCTTTCGCCATTGCGTGAAGACATCGCCAAATCAGGTTTCGATACCCTGGTTGTTCGTGAGTTAACTTCCGGTATTTACTTTGGTACGCCAAAAGGCCGTGAAGGCGAAGGTGAAGAGTTAAACGCCTACGATACTATGCGCTATTCACGTCGTGAAATTCGTCGTATCGCGAAAATCGCCTTTGAAGCAGCGCAAAAGCGTGGCAACAAAGTGACGTCAGTTGATAAAGCAAATGTATTGCAAGCCTCAGTATTATGGCGTGAAGTAGTTGAAGAAGTCGCTAAAGATTTCCCAGATGTCACGTTAGAACACATTTATATCGACAACGCGACCATGCAGTTGATCCGCTACCCTGCGCAATTTGACGTTATGCTATGTTCAAACCTGTTTGGTGACATTATCTCTGACGAATGTGCCATGATCACAGGTTCAATGGGCTTATTACCATCAGCTTCAATTAACGAACAAGGCTTTGGTATGTACGAACCAGCCGGTGGTTCAGCACCAGATATCGCGGGTCAAGGTATTGCTAACCCTATCGCGCAAATTCTGTCGGCAGCCATGATGCTACGCTTTAGCTTTAATCAAGATAAAGCAGCTGATGCAATTGAAGCGGCTGTTGTGAAAACATTAGAAGATGGTCATGTAACAGCGGAATTATTGCCGGCTGACAAAAAAGACCAAGCGAAATCAACCGCCGAAGTTGGCAGTTATATCGCATCATTAATTTAATTCTGCTCGAATGGGTTGGGCTTCATTCTTCTGTCCAACCTACAAAAGAAAATTTTGCTCAAGCATCAATTGTTCTGAGCCATGGAGAACAAAATGGCAAAAACTTTATACGACAAGATCTACGAAGATCACATCGTTCGCGCCGAAGAAGGCGAAGCGCCGTTAATTTATATTGACCGCCAGTTAGTTCACGAAGTGACTTCACCACAAGCCTTTTCAGGCTTGCGCGTTGCCGGTCGTCCTGTTCGCCAAGTGAAAAAAACCTTAGCGACAATGGATCACAACGTATCAACCCAATCGTTAGCCATCGACGCTGCGGGTCCACAAGCAAAAATTCAAATGCAAACCTTACAGAAAAACTGTGAAGAGTTTGGCGTTGAATTACACGGCATTGGTAATATCAAGCAAGGTATCGTGCATGTAATGGGCCCTGAATTAGGCTTTACCTTGCCGGGCACCACTATTGTTTGTGGTGATTCACATACCGCAACTCACGGTGCTTTTGGTGCATTAGCGTTTGGTATTGGTACCTCTGAAGTTGAACACGTGTTAGCTACCCAAACATTAAAACAAAACAAATACAAAACCATGAAGGTCGAAGTGAACGGCACTTTAGGTTTTGGGGTTACCGCTAAAGACATCATCTTAGCCATTATCGGCAAAATCGGTATGGACGGCGCCACCGGTCACGTAATTGAATACTGTGGAAGTGCAATAGAAGCGACAACCATGGAAGAGCGTATGACCATTTGTAACATGAGTATCGAAGCAGGTGCAAAAGCCGGTTTAGTCGCACCAGACCAAACCACGGTTGACTACTTAAAAGGTCGTGAGTTATCACCAAAAGGTGCCGATTGGGATGCTGCGGTTGATTACTGGTTAAACGAATTACAAACAGATGAAGGCGCTGAGTTTGATATTACCGTTAGCTTAAAAGCGGAAGATATCCAACCACAGGTCACTTGGGGGACAAACCCAGGTCAAGTAATCGGCGTTAATGAGCCTGTTCCTGTGCCAGCCAATATTGATAACGCAGTTGAACGCGCGTCAGCAGAAAAAGCTTTGGCTTATATGAATGTTGCAGCGGGTTCTAATTTAACTGATTTATCGGTAGATAAAGTCTTTATTGGTTCTTGTACCAACAGCCGTATCGAAGATATGCGTGCTGCTGCTAAAGTAGCCAAAGGTCGTCAAGTTGCTGCAGGTGTTCAAGCGATTGTTGTACCGGGTTCAGGCCAAGTTAAACAACAAGCAGAAGAAGAAGGCTTAGATAAAGTATTTGAAGCGGCAGGTTTCGAATGGCGCTTACCGGGTTGTTCAATGTGCTTAGCCATGAACGACGACAGATTAGGTGAAGGCGAGCGTTGTGCATCAACCTCTAACCGTAACTTTGAAGGTCGCCAAGGTCGTGGTGGTCGTACGCACTTAGTTAGCCCTGAAATGGCCGCTGCCGCTGCCGTTACCGGTCACTTTGTGGATGTTAGAACTTTATTGGAGAACAAATAATGCCAGGTATTACAATTATCAAAGGTAAAGCCGCTCCTTTAGATCGCGCTAACGTCGATACCGATGCCATCATTCCTAAACAGTTTTTACAAAAAGTTGAAAAAACTGGCTTTGGTGTTCACTTATTCCACGACTGGCGTTATTTAGATTTGGAAGGTACGCAACCTAACCCAGATTTTGAATTGAACAAACCAGAGCACGCAGGCGCTAATATATTATTGTCGCGCGAAAACTTTGGTTGTGGCTCAAGCCGTGAACACGCGCCATGGGCTATCAAAGACTTCGGCTTAGATGTTGTTATTGCCACTAGCTTTGCTGATATTTTTTACGGTAACTGCATGAACAACCAAATTTTGCCAGTTAAATTAACTGACAGCGAAATGAATGAGTTGTTTGCCTTAGTCGCCGAAGATAGCCAAACTCAATTCGAAATCGACTTACCTAACCAGCAAGTTAAAGCTGGCGGTAAAGCGTACTCATTTGAGATTAATGCTTTTCACAAAGAGCTATTAGTCAAGGGCTTAGACTCTATCGGTTATACCTTGCAATTTGAGCAAGATATCACTGCATATGAAGCGAAAATCCCAGCTTGGCGTGCATAGCTTGCTCTGCTAAGCCATAAACATAAAAAGACGGCATTAGCCGTCTTTTTTTATCGCTATACTTTAATCCTTAAGATAATTTGCTAAAGTTAAATAGTGTCTCCATTACACATTACTATTTAGTTAGGTCGGTAGAAAACGACTACCTTTTCCAGAAAGACATGATCAGTTGAAAGCTCTGAGCTAGTGAGAAAAACCAAACAATATAGGTGCAGTACGCTGTTGCAGACACTCAACGGCATTCCCTACATCCATGTAGGTCGAAATTTATTTCGACGATAGCGGCGGAGCAGCTATCGATTTGGTTTCCAGCTGCGACATAGCTTTAGAATTACCACCTTTGTCGTGGCAGCAAAATTAGGCACTTTAAGCGGGCCTCAACTTTGAGCTTCAACTAATCAAAATTAAATGGAAAGAGTACCGCTTGTTTAACCCGATTATTTTATTTCTATAAAAGGCCAAGAAAAACCCATGTTGGAAACCTTATCTATCGATAATCTTAAAGCAGGCATGTATGTTGTCGATGTAGTGGAAACAAAAGGCAGTTTTAAAGTTAAAACCAAAGGTTGGGTGAAAAGTGAGGCCGCGATTAGGCAACTCAAAGCCAAAGGGATCCTAACTGTCGCCATTGATCCCTCTAAAACCATAGAGCAAGCTCAAACCAAAGAAGAACCGACAGAGCCAAAGCAAAAAATTAAACACACCACATTCGAACACGAAATACAGCGCGCCGATCGTTTATACAACGAAGCGAAAAATCTGCAACAAAAAGCCTTTGAAGATATCGCAGCCGGTCGAGCCATAGACGTTGAGCCAGTCAAAGAAATTACCAAAAATTGCATAGACTCAATTTTTCGTAATCAAGATGCCCTAGCCTGCATGACGCGTATTCGCGAAAAAGACCAATACCTCATGGAGCACTCATTAAACGTTTCCATTTTAATGAGTATTTTTGCCAAGCATTTACAACTGGAGCCGCAATTAATTCAAGACCTGGCAACAGGCGCTTTTTTACACGATATTGGTAAAGTGAAAATTCCTGATGAAATTCTCAATAAACCAGGCAAGTTAACCCCAGAAGAATTTGAAGTCATTAAAACCCATGCCACGCACAGTTTAGAAATACTGCAAAATACTCAAGGCTTGTCCGCTGTTTCGGTGCAAGTTGCTGCTGAGCATCATGAAAAGCTCAACGGGACAGGTTACCCGAAAGGGTTAAAAGGCGACGAAATTAGCCAATGGGGAAAAATGATAACCATAGTCGACATCTATGATGCCATGACCGCCGATCGTGTTTATAAAAAAGGCATGACACCCGCCGCCGCCTTTAAATTTATGAAAAACATGGTGCCGGATGAATTAGATGAAAAACTACTCAATAGCTTTATCCAATGTGTCGGTATTCACCCAGTGGGAACAGTCGTCAAACTGACCAGTGGCAAGCTAGCCATTGTTACTAAATCCAACAAGCTCAACCCACTTAAACCACGAGTCAAAGTGTTTTATCACGCTAAACACCAGCACTATACTGAGCCAAAAGATCTCGACTTAGCTAAAATCGAAAACGACGCAATAGAAGCCAGCGTTAAACCAGAGCAATTTAAAGTCGATTTAAACAAGTTCTTTAGAGAAGCCTTTGTCATGTAATGCAAAAAGCCTGCGTTAAGCAAGCTTTGCCAATTACGCATGACAAGCAGGCAAACAGTTGAGACAATAACCACTAGCGGCTCCCCTCACCCTAGTGCAATTGATAATTTAATAATGACCAGCAACGAAAAACCAATAGAGAAACTACCCGAAATACTCACTCGTGATTTAAACGCCAATTTATGTGTGTGCAACGAGGTGATAAAAATAGACATTATCAATGCCATTGCCAACGGCGCCATGTCGATAGAAGAAGTCCGGCGTCAAACCTACGCCACAGATGGCAACGGCTGCTGTAAACATGACGTAGGCCGATTGATAGAATGTTATTGGGGTAAGGTGTAGGTTAGATAAGCCAAAGGCGCATCTAACGTTTTTGAATATAAGTCTTCTACCAATGGATTGTCAGGTGCGCCTCTGGCTTACCAGACCTACAAAACCACGCAGTTGCTCGGCACACGTCAACCTTTAAATTATGATGCTTGTCCCCGCAAAAGCAGAGAAAGACAAAACACAAATAATAAAACCAAGACTATGCAACAACCTCACGTCCATTCCTTTCATTTAATTCCAATGCTGTCAATTATTATACGTTCGTAGACCGGTTTAGCGCCGTTGGCGCGTAAGCCGGATGGTACAAGCCGGTTGATACGTTAAGTCAGTTGATAAAGTAACGAAGCAAAACCTGAACAATGGTGGCTTACGCTCATACTTCGCTAAACCACCCTACAGGTTATTTGATTACAACTTGAGTATCGGGGTTATCACCCATAACTTCTGACATTTTCTGTTGCCACTTTTGCTTGATATCAGGTAACCAATCGTCAAAGTGTTTTATCGTTATTGGGCGCAGCGAATACGCCGCTAGATAACCGTCTTCACCTAAAAAGTCGATAGCAAATTCTTCGCTTGGCAATTCATTGTCTTTTAAAAATTGCTTAGCAGCTTTGGCTAATGCAGTGCGTTTTCTGTTGGTGTCACTTTTTAGCTCAAAGCTTACGTCTTTTTCTATATAAATGGGTTTATCAACATAAGCTTCGGCTGGTGGAACGATGTTAACCACGGGATTAAAGTCACTGTAATCAAAATCACCATAGGCTAGCCACTCTGGAATATAAGCATTGGGTTCAGGCATTTTAAAGCCATGTTTATCATAGGCTAATACCGCAGCTGCGCATAAAAACGGTGGCACCCAACCTTCAGCTAATTGTTCGCGTTGTTTATCACCAAAGTGTTTACGACTATCAGCAAGTGCTTTAGTTAAACGCTTATGATATTCACCTTCGTGACCATATAAAATCGCCAGCAATACATTAATAAACGGCATACAAACATGATAAATGTAAGACTGCCTACGTGCTGGTATTAAGTCTGGTTCAGATAAACGCATTACCTCAGCCAACAACACTTTAAGGTCAGCCTCTGCATCGAATACGCCTTTAAAGAAATTACAAAACGCGGTATGAAATGGCAAAAACTCTACTTGCGGGTGAAAAAAGTTCTCCACCTTGTATTGGCATAAATTATCAATCGCAGCTTTATCGCGCGCCATCATGGCCAATGCCAATGCCTGACTCCAAGGTTTAACGCTAGTAGATTTGAATGTTTTTTTACCTACAGCATTAAAATTAGCGCCATCAATATAAAAGGTATATTCACTCCCTTGATTTAACGCCAAGTAGTAATAGGTTTGGCACAATTGATGCGATAACTTTAAAAACTTCACTGAATCATTGTGCTCATTTGCTATAAAGCATGAACTAAAATATTCGTAGAAATCTTCACTACTGCTAAAAGCACCATTGTTTGCACCTTGGCCTTTTATGTAGTTTTTAGGATATCTTGATTTCCATGTTCCACTATAGTCCTCCATCGCTATCTCATACATAACTTTAGGTTTTTTATAGGGAAAATGAGAATTGATCATGTTTAATTACCTTGCGCACTTTGGTCATAATTAGTCACTTTTATTGTAGCGTTAGGCACACTATTCTTTTGTTTGTCAAACTGCTGATGCACCACTTTGTACTCAAGTGTATTATTATCACTTGCGTTTTTGAGTGCATCTACCGTTTTCTTAAAGTTATCCACTTCTATTTTGAATGCACTATCGTTCTGATATTCAGGAACCAACGGAACCAACGGGGTCAGAACCAACGGGGTCAAACCAACGGGGTCCAGTCAACGGGGTCAGGTCTTTACCTTTGCATCACGCATTATCAGCCTTCTTTATTATTCTGCTCACTGTGGTGTAATGCAACCCAAAGTAGTCCGCTATTTTCTTCTGCGTATAACCGCCACTTCGATACGCCGCAACTATCGCCTCACTTCTTTTGGGGAACGTTTTTTGATAATACGCTAACGACTCTGCTTGCCTTCTTTGCTGAACATTAGGTATTTCATCAATTACGGGGAGGTCATTTTCGCTGGGTAAATAACGCTTGGCAAATGTTTCATCGCCCAAAAATATCTGATGCGTAATAGCTTGCCAAAAATCAGCTTCTGATTTTTGCTCTACATATTGCTTAAACAGCACAATCGCTTTCGCTTCGTAGCCAACGGGGTCAGGTCTTTACTCTTGCAAACCAACGGGGTCAGGTCTTTACCTTTGCATTATGCATCACGCATTATCAGCCTTCTTTATTATTCTGCTCACTGTGGTGTAATGCAATCCAAAGTAGTCCGCTATTTTCTTCTGCGTATAACCGCCACTTCGATATGCTACAACTATCGCCTCACTTCTTTTGGGGAACGTTTTTTGATAGTACGCTAGCGACTCTGCTTGCCTTCTTTGCTGAACATTAGGTATTTCATCAATTACGGGTAGGTCATTTTCGCTGGGTAAATAACGCTTGGCAAATGTTTCATCGCCCAAAAATATCTGATGCGTAATAGCTTGCCAAAAATCAGCTTCTGATTTTTGCTCTACATATTGCTTAAACAGCTCAATCGCTTTCGCTTCGGATTTAGCAAAACGCGCTAATACAGTTTTTCTCACTAACCAGTCTGGGCTATTACACCTACCAACCATAACTGGATAACTACTCCAATTATATTGACTGACTTGATTTACCATTTTTGCGCGAAGTGGATTTTGAATAACATATCGTATAAGGGTTTTATAGTAAGTATCTGAATCAACCAATATACTTTTGAAGCGACCTTGAAACACATGACCGCTGCGCCCCCGTTTTCGATTAAATCTTTGGGTGTAAACGCCGTTGAGTTGACGCATACCTAACGATAGGTTTCCTTCTGGCGTTTCTACCACTAAATGATAGTGATTAGTCATTAAACAATAAGCATGAATTAGCCAATTGTAACGTTTACAAACATCGCCAAGTGTATCAAGAAACAACAGGTAATCTTGCGATTCGAGGTAGATGTCTTGACGGGCGTTCCCCCTTGACGTTACATGATACAACGCGCCCTCAAATTCTATACGCAGCGGCCTAGCCATAGTGAAATCCTTTTATTGATGATAATCCTAATAACACCCAAGTTTAGATCAATTTACACATAACGCACGAGTAAAGACCTGACCCGTCGTTCTTTTACCACCAAAAGCCCCTTAAAAAAATATTTACACCCAATAAGCAATTTCATATACTGTTAACAATCAACCAAAATAATAAGTAGTAATTAGTTGGCTTGTTTTATTTTTAGATAAAACATTATTCAAATAATAATCAATACGGACATTTTGTATGAAATTAAAATTAAATACCGTCGCATTATCTGTGTTACTCGTTTCGCTAGGAGCGAATGCGGACAATAATAAATTGGCTAATTTTGACCAATCGGCCGCACAGGTGAATAATGCGAAAAAATACGAACTTAATGGCGAAATTAAGATCAATGACGCTGGCGAAATTACGGAACACAGTAGTCTTCCTGAGTATATGCGTGGTCTTGATACGGCAGAATTCGAGCAAATCATGGCTAAAGCGTTAGAAGATTATTACCTGACGGGCGAATACAACTTCCCCATTGCACCTGGTGATGAGCTTTGGGGCAAGTTAAGCTTAAGCCAGCGTGTGCAAGTAAGCACTGTGCCTGAAGAAGTGTTATCTGTAATTTCGACCGAGCAACTTGTTGAGCTTCTACAAGAAAATCCAAATGCCAGTAATATGTTGGCATACAACTCAATAGAGGAAGGATTTTCAAAGACCTCGGGCAAATCGAACGTAATGGCCGAGCTGGTTAAACGTCAGGATAATACCGACGTATTAGTTAAGAAGTACTCTGAAACAAACGTCGATAAGCCTGTACCAGGTCAAAAGTTGAGAAAGAGCAAAGCGTTTAAACAAAGTCTCTTAGAGTTGGCATTAAGCCATCCTGAGATCTTTGAAGTTGCAAGTAAAGATCACCGTTTGTTAACTAAATTTGCCGCTAAATTAGAGAAAAAATTGGCTAACAACGATGACTATATGCCGCATGATCTAAAAGCCTCTGAAGTATTCCTTAAAAAAGCCCTTACCCAAAATGGCTATTTAGGTGCTAAGGCGAATAGCGAATATGCGCAAATCGCCGATCAGCTACTTCCTAAAGATGCGAAGAAAGGTGCAGACGGAAAAGTTCAGTTGACCTACAAACAATACCTAAGATGGTTAGCTAAGATTGGTAAGAAAAACGCAAATAACATCAAGGAAGGTAAATAATGAAAAACCTAATTAAAACCTCTAAATATCTAGCGATGATCTCAGCATTATTGCTCAATGTTTCGGTAATTGCAGCAACGGTATCAACGCCTATGGGCACATCTGTCACGGTACTAGAGCGAGCACCGTTAACATCATCGCAGGTAGCTGCTTATAACCAGAGCTTTTTGGATTCATGGCCTTATGCGCAACTAATTGAAGATGCTTCATCTTTATATAACTGTCACTCTTTCGCATTCTACTGGTTTAATCCAGCTAACCCGTACTGGATGAATGATCCAAGTGCCTACTGGCAAGACGGTAGCTATAATGTCGTAACCGATGGTAGCTTAGCTTATCGCGATAACATTGAATATTATGAAAATGGTCAGTTACAGCACTCGGGGCCGGTTTATTCATATAACAATGGTGTAATTGGCGTTTTATCTAAGTGGGGTTCTTGGCCGATTGCCTATCACCACTATCTATATACGCCGTATACGCTAGAAACCTCGAATAGCACCTCTTATATTCCAGGTATTAGTCTGCAATTGGTTAGAAAAGCATATTAATTCACCGCGAATAACCGCTAAACCAGTTAATAGGGAAATATTTTATTTCCCTATTTTTCTTTTTATGAAGGACTACAATCTATGCTAAAACCGTTATTAATCTTCTCTGCTCTCTTGCTCTGCGCCAGTTGTGGTTCAAGCTCTCCAGCTATTGATGACCCTAGAGCGCAGGACGATACAAAAAAAGAAGAAGTGCAAGATAATCGAGAAATTTTACGAGAGTATAACCAAGAGAGTTTAGAACTCATCACAGGGCTGATGGAGCAAGCTGCATTAGATTATTACGACACTGGCAGCTACCAATATCCTATTCGTCCGGGGTTAGACACATGGGCATTACTATCGACTAAAGGAATGGTATATGTTTCAAGCGTGCCGGAAGATATTTTACCCCTGCTTGATCAACAAGCCTTGCTGCAATTAGCCGCAGATCACCCTATGTTTGCAAACATACTGGCTTACGACGAGTTTTCTGGGTTTCTTAGTGCCTTCAAGCGGTATTGCAATGCATTGGCGTATTTACTGGAAGAGTCTGACGCAGAAAGCTTTTTACTAGAGCAATATTTAACTTCACCGATTGACGGTAATGAGAGTGATCATATTAAAAAGATTCTGCTGGGCGCTCTGCTATCAGAGCAAGCGAGCTTAACTAACCATGTCGATAATAGAGACTTTGTGCAAAGTCTGTATGAAAAGTTTAGCTATCAATTAAATTTGCTAACCCTTGATGAATTTATCTACTATCAACCTTCTTTAAATGTCTCTTTGGCCTTAGCTATCCCCGTATTGAAAAATGGCGGTTATTTACCTACAAAATTTAAAGACGGTACAACGGCTCCATTTAATGAGTTATTATTAAGTGATGAGCAGTTAGAGCTACTACAGCGCGAAGACGGTAGTTTTCATCGAGTAGATATTGATGCGTTTATCATAGATCTATTGCAGACTTACCTTGAGAATTGGTGATCAATAATTAAATCAATGCCCAAAGCTCAATACAGGGAAGCCACATCAAGCAGAAAACATACGTTTTGGTGGGGGTGAACCCCACCCTACAAGAGCTTAGCAATTAGCCCCGATAGCTCAGGAATACACGAGCCGCAGTTTGTGCCGCATTTAAGTACCTTACCCAATTTTTCCGGCGTATCGGCACCTTCGGCAACGGCTGCCTTGATCTGGTTTTCACCAATTTGAAAACAAGAACAGACAATAGCGCCTGGCGAGGCTGAGTCATCTCCTGGTTGACCGGCTAACCAAGTAAATCGCTCTAATGGCTCTGGTGTTTCACCTAACAAGCCACTTAACCAGGCAAATGTAGGTAAGGTGAATGTTGAGGCGGCAACCACAAACGCGACTTGTAATTGCCCATCAATAAAGCCCAATGCTCGATAACCAGCATTGCTTGGATCATGCATATCTACCCAATCATTAATTTCGGGAAAGGTTTGTTGTAACCATACAGGCCAATCCTGCGCTGCCGCTTGATCAGCAAAAGGATAACAAGCGCCTTTATCTACTGAGACTTTAGCCCAGTATTGGCTGTCAGGTTGAAAATTAGCATCACGTGTAACAATAAAACCGTGATAGTTAACTTCAAATTTTCTGACACGCGCTGGGCTGTGTTTAAACTCGGGCTGACCACACAAAGGGTCGACATTATCTAAAACTAAAGCCCCTACCCGACTATGAGCGGCAAATGCATCATTCCAATGCATAGGGATAAATACATCACCCACTCGTTGATCTTCGGTTAATCTTGCGCGCCCTAAATAAGTACTGCCTTGATTTTGGCACTCAACCAAATCATTTTCTGCAATATTTAATCGCGCGGCATCTTGCGGGTTGATCTGCACAAAAGGCTCTGCAATATGAGTGAGTAAGCGTGCCACTTTGCCGGTACGAGCCATGGTATGCCATTGATCGCGGATCCGCCCTGTATTCATCACAAATTCATTTGGCCTCGCTTGTTCCGATGGCAAGCGGGCGGTAATTGGCACAAATTGCGCTTTACCATTGGCGGTATAAAACTGACCATCGCTAAACAAACGACGCGAACCTTGCGGATTGGCTTGATTAACCGGCCATTGCACTGGTTTTAAGTTTTCATACTCAGCTTGGCTGATATTCGCAAAATAAGAAATATCAAACGCGCGATTGTAACTTTGTTGGCGCTGATACCCTGACAAGGCCGCATGCTCAGCAAAAATTTGGTAGGGATGATTAAAATCAAACGCCTGCTCAAAACCCATGTATTTGGCAAAATCACAAATAATTTGCCAATCATTTTTGGCTTCACCCGGTGCGGCAAAAAACGGTTGTTGACGACTAATGGTGCGATCAGAGTTGGTAACCGTTCCCGATTTTTCGCCCCAAGTTGAAGCCGGTAGCAATACATCGGCTAAGTTACCGGTATCTGTATTATCGTTACAATCACTCACCACCACTAGCTGACATTTTTGCAATGCGCGTTTAACTTTGTCAGCATTCGGCATACTAACAACCGGATTAGTCCCCATTATCCATACAGCTTTAACTTGGCCACGATCAATTGCATCAAATAGGTCGACCGCTTTTAAACCCTCTTGCCGGGCCATATTGCTGGCCTGCCAAAAGGTTGCAAGGCGGTCTATATCACTGTCGTTAAAACTCATGTGAGCAGCCAACTGGTTAGCTAAACCGCCCACCTCTCGCCCCCCCATGGCATTCGGTTGACCCGTGATAGAAAACGGCGCTGCACCTTCGCGACCAATTTTACCTGTCGCTAAATGACAATTGATAATGGCATTGCCTTTATCAACACCTGACGAAGACTGGTTAATACCTTGCGAGAACAAAGAAACCACTTTTGAGTTGTTGGCAAAAATTTCATAAGCCGCGCGCACATCTGCCTCGGGTAAATCACAAATGTTAGCTACGGTTGCTATATCCGGTGCTTGTTGCCTTGCCGCGGCGATACTTTGCGCGAAACCTTGAGTATGTTGCGCAATAAAGGTCTTATCCAAATAATCTTGATCGACCAAAAACGTCAGTAAACCGTTGTAAAAATACGCATCCGTGCCGGGTTTTAATGGCAAGTGGAGATCAGCAATGTCACAAGTTGCCGTACGCCGCGGATCAATCACGACAATTTTAATGTCGCGCTCTTGCTTGGCTTTGTTTATACGCTGAAAAACAATAGGATGGGCATAAGCCGCATTAGAGCCGACAAAAAATACCGCATCTGTGCTGTCTATATCTTCATATGTGCCTGGTACCGCATCGGCACCAAATGCACGTTTATGCGCGACTACAGCCGACGCCATACACAAGCGTGAGTTAGTATCAATATTGGCTGTACCCAAAAAACCTTTTGCCAGTTTATTGGCAACATAATAGTCTTCGGTCAACAGCTGACCAGACAAGTAAAAAGCCACTGAATTAGGGCCATGCTCAGCTATGATTTGTTTAAAGCCGTCTGCAACATGCTGTAAAGCTTCGTGCCATGTACGAGTTTGGCCATTAATTTTCGGGCTTAGCAAGCGATTTTGTAAGTTTGCCGTTTCATGTAACGATGAGCCTTTAACGCATAACCGCCCTTGGTTTGCTGGGTGATCTTGACGACCCTCTACTGCCACTAATTTGTTGTTTTTTATGGTGGCCTTTACCCCGCACCCCACACCGCAATATGGGCATGTGGTGTTTTGCGTTTTAATGGTGTCGATGTCTGAGGTGGAAAAAATAACTGTCATGAAAAATTACCATTTAAAAAACGATTTATGCCGCGCTGGCATATTCTTGGCCAAACAATATATTGGGTAATAAAGCGGTTACATCTTGCTGCTGTTGCAGTAAATCAAAATACCAAGCACCGGAGCGCACATCGCCAAACAAAACGATGCCTTTGATTTTGCCTGATTCAATAATCAGTTTGCGATATATATTCTGCTTGGCGTCTTTAATTATCACTTCATGCTGATTATCGTGACTAGCGGCAACAAGTCCTGCAGAATAAAGATTGATACCTGAAATTTTAAGCTTAGTGGCGATTGGCGCGTTAACAAAAGGCTCTACATCACCATCGCTTTGGCACAAACGCTGCGCTAGCGTTTTAGCATGACGCCACAGCGGATCGACCAAACCAAATGTCTGGCCTTGAAATTCAACACATTCACCCATTGCGCTAATACTGGTATCAGAAGTCAACATGAACGAATCTACATTGATTGCGCGTTGGCCTTGTAAGCCAGCTTGCAAACCAATTTCAGCGTTAGGGGTGATCCCTGTCGCGACAATTGCCATATCGCAATCTAATTGTTGGCCATCTTTTAGGCGCGCACCTTGTACTTGCTGCTCGCCAATAAAGGAGTCAACTTCATTGCCTAAGCAAAAGCTTAAGCCACGGGATTCTAAATTGGCTTGCAACATATCAGCCGCGGTTTTATCCAGTTGACGATTCAACAACCACTTACCACGATGCACCAATGTGACTTCAACTCCATTATTGGCTAATCCCCATGCGGCTTCGAGCCCCAAAAAGCCACCACCAACCACAATTGCCTTTTGTGCTTGTTTGGCTTGGTTGATCATTTTTTGCGTATCGGCAATGGTACGAAACGGAAAAATATTATCTAAGTCGAGTTTTTTGGCTGGAATTTTAGCTGAGCGTGCGCCCGTAGCGATGACTAGGTGATCATATTCGATTGTTCGCCCTTTGGCGGTTGTGATGGTTTTGTGCTGGCGATCAATATGCGTAACGGCGTCACCTAAGTGCAATGTCACATTATGGTGCGAATACCAATCTTGATCTTTCTGGATAATGGTTTCAACCGACGCTTCATTCGACAAAACAGAAGACAACATAATGCGATTATAGCTACCATGCGGCTCTGCACTGACAACCGTCACTTGATATTGCTCGTGATTACGACTTTGTAATTCGTCTAAAAAGCGACCGGTAACCATGCCGTTACCAACAATAACTAATTTTTTTAACATTGGCTAAACTTCTCTCTTACCCAAAAGTAAGAGTGTCGAAAAACAATCTACAAATCTCATGAGTTAATTAACAACTCATCAACATGTTTTTGCCTCCTTGGCTTATTTCGCGATCTGTAGGTTTGGCTTAACGACAGACTCTCCCGACATTGGGTGTCTTGTGTGGTGTTCCTATCTAAATAGAGATAAAGCAAAAACCAAACCAAAAATAAAAATGCAGGGTTGAAATTGAGAGACAATTACCCTCTATTGCGTATACCATCAGGCATTAAAGTTAAAATTGAAATTTAAAAAGTAAATGCTAAATAACGAGTTTATTGATTTATTAAAAACCTTAATTCGTAGTCCAAGTGTTGTGGGGGCTGAACATTCGTTTTTTAGAGTCCTTCAGCGTGAGCTAGAAGAACGTGGCGCTTCTGTTACTTGGTATGAAGGAGTGTTAGTGGCTCAAGGTAAGAAACCATTTAGCACTATGTTTTCAGCCCATATAGATAGGCATGGGCTTATCTGCACAGGCCCTAACGAATTTCAATTTGCGGCATTTATTGCAGCAAATAAAACGGATTTACTCAATAACTCAGTCTCTGAAGAATTAATGACAAAGGTAACAGAACGATTTAACTCAGAGGCGGTTTACGCTTACGAGCCTTGGTCTGGATCGTATCGCGGTGCTGGTGTAATCAAAAATTCTTATATTTGTGAGTACAGAAACAATCTTATTTTTGAAGTTGATGGTCTTGAAAGTGTCGTCGCCGGCACGCCTATAGCGTTTGAAGACAAACTTAAAATACACGATGGCCGGTTTTATGGTCAATTGGATAATGTGTTATCTGCAGCGGCACTGGTGCATATGTTTGCCCTAGGTTTTGAAGGCACGGCATTTTTTACAGCCCAAGAAGAAGCGGGAAAAAGTTGGCGTTATTTACTGGAATGGTTTAGACGCTTTGGTGGCTCAACCAATCGGTTATTTGTTGTTGATACTAGCCCTTTTCCTGACATTAAGACGACAAACAATCAGCTGGTTGTCTTACGTAATAAAGATGCGAATGCCGTATTTAATAGTGAGGCAACGTCAATCATTGAGGATATTTGTCGTCAGGAAAATATCCGATACCTGCACAAAGATATTTATTTAGAAGCCATAAATAAAAACTTAGTCGCTCAAGGTAGTGCACCTCAATCTTTAGGTAGTACTGAATTAGGACGTATTGTGATGGCTTCTCAAGGTATGGTTGACGGAACCACAATTCAAATACCCACAACAGGCTATCATACCATGGCAGAAACCGCGTCTTTAGAGGCAGTGGAAGCTTTTCTGCGGATCCTGCATTTATTAGCCAATAAAGAAAATTAAAGGTTCTACTGTGAGATTTTTATTCTTGCTATGGCTCGTCAAGCTTTGCAAGCATAAATGCTCGCCAAAAAAATCAGGTTTGCAGGTGTCAACCTGCAAACCTGATTGTCAACGCACTTTAGTATTCACCAATTAAGGCATGAGTTTTTCTAAGTAGCTTTCAATTTCTTCTGCTGTGCGGCGGGTAGATTGCGCGTTAACTAAACCTGTGATCAAGGCGTCTCCGCGAACGCCGCTCAAATAGCGCATAATCAGCACGCCATCGACTTGATCTTGGGCTAAACCGTCACCGTCTATATCCAAGGTTCTTGCAGTGTAAAATATAGGATTGGTGCCGTTTTGCACTTCATCAAAATCAGAAACGCCATCAAAGTCGCTGTCAGTTTGATAAGGATTCGTCCCCAATTGCATTTCTTGTTGATCAGACAATTGATCATTATCATCATCGTCGTCCACCATATCTGGGATAAAATCGCCATCATGATCAATCGGTACCGAACTCGCGATTAACGGATCACTACCTGATAAGACCTCGTCGCCATCTAAATAATTGTCATTGTCATCATCTGCATCACAGGCATCGCCTAAGCCATCGTTATCCGTATCAATTTGTTGCGGATTTTCAATATCAAGGCAATTATCATGACTATCAAAGACACCATCACCATCGGAATCAGGGATTGGCAAAGGACCAGCAGTAAATTTACGTGCTACTCGGCTAACATTACCTTGATTATCTTTAACCTCAGCGGTGATTGTGCCTTGCAAACCGCTAGGCATTGCTTGCGTCAGGTTGTAGGTATAAACACCGTCATTCTCACTGAATAATCCACTTAATTCAGTTCCTGCCGGTTGGCCGTCAATTTCAATATCAGCGGTTACAGAAAAGGTGTTGATATTGATCCCTGTATAAGCGTCAGCCATGCCAAGCTGTATTTTACTCACGCGACCATTTTCACCCGCTCTAGGGCTGGCCATGGTCAAGGTCGGTTTCACATCATCTGCATACCAACCCATACCAAGCCTGTCGTTGTAACTGGCGGTATTAATTGCACAACCCAAATCGATCCAGCGAGCAAATGTCATTTTTTCATCCATGGTTAAAGGTTCAACACCGCTATTAGGTATTGGCATGATACTACCGACATAATCGAGATCGGCACTATTAGCTGATGCGCCGGTTGGTAAACTACTAGCATCACCCGGAATGGATGCCGTGGGATGATCATCGTTATGCCAGCCGTCCATACGCTGACCAAAAACTTTCCAAACCAGTAAGCTGCGGCGACTCTGAAATTTTCTAACATAACGACTCGCATTCGTTTGCCGATACGTTTTGTTACTGATAAGGGCGGGGTAGCCACCAAGCTCCGCTTTTTGATCATCACACAAACGCATGAAGTCGTTAGGCAACGCCACTTTATGGGTTCGATCAACTAATTCATGATTATCCAATACCAAGTTCGCAGGCGGGTTTTCATTGTCTTGACTATGGCAACTAGCACATTTCTGTTCAAGAATAGGTCGAATATCTTTAAAAAATTCAACATTAACGACCGCTTGCTCTACCTGATTAACACTCGCTTCACCGGCTTCATTTTGGCTAATAAGTGGTGTTGTTTGAGTTAAATCCCATATTTGGTAATCAGGTTGCGCAGCTGCGGTATTTTCGAATTTTAATGGCTGTTGGCTGTGAGCATGGCACCCACCACAGTCATTCCGGACTTCGCCTGGTCGTACCTGATGCCAAGTTTGCGCCATGTTTAAAGTGGCACCATTTTTATCTATAGTTTGAAAAGTAAACGGCGTATCTGCTGGTATTTTTGCAAGAAAACTGGTGTCTGGGTTACCTTCAGGATCCAACACAGGCGAACCATCGGCGTTAAATTTTCTTAATGGTATTTCGCCAAGTATTCTTAATTTCTCGTTTGCGTGGTTGTAAAAGAAAGTATCGTTTCTATGGTGACTTTTCGGGCCATAGCCCTTGTCAGAGTTTGGCTCCATCGCCAGAATGCGTACCGCCCAAATATCACTGTCGCTATATTTACCCGCATCTGCTCCTTGAGTAAACCAATTGCTTGTACTGTTATTTTGGCTAGTATTAAAAACATCTAGTCCATCCCAATGGTTGGTGCCACGGGTAAAGCCTGGGTAAGTTTCTCGCTTATAAAATGAGCTAGAGCCAATCAAACCATAGGGTGTGCCTTCTGGCAATGCGGCGTTTAAACTGCCATCATTGGGTAGCCAGTCTAATTGTTGTGGTTCAGGTACACCATAAATTTGTTGGTAACTGACAACAGCTCGCGGCCAGACTTCATTAAAATTAGGGTCATTTTTAATTAACTCTAACTGCCCCATTTCAGTAACTGGCGCGCCGGAGCGGATCACATAAATACCTGAATCAACCGCAGGCCATGGCGTTGGACGGTTAAGTTTATTAACAGGGCCTCCAGACCACACAACCAGCAAATCATTATTGGGAGCGGCTGAAGGATGAGTATACTTACCCGTTCCCGCATCCGCCGCATTATCGCTTGCTGTCGATAATGGGGTTACCGAGTACATACCTTTTGGCGTGAATGGCATTTTAAACCCCGTAGACACGCCGCTACCCATAGCTATTGTTGGGTTATCATCTCGATAAGCATTGTGAAATGCCGGCTCTCCTGCGGCTTTAACCGGAATTCGATACAAGGCGCCAAAACCAAAATTATTCAAGTTATAGTAATCTTCAACCACCAATGAGCCATCAGACAACTGGGTCATAAAGTGGAACGCGCTAAACGCTTTAAATGAGCTTACAACAGGCTCCCATTTTCGGCCATCTGGTTGAATCGACCAAATTCCCCAATTACGCGCATCACGTAAGCCTTGGCTTTCATAAGTACTAAACATAATACGGCCATCTAGCATGGGGGTGGGATGTAACGCTGAACCTAAAGTCATAGGCGAAATAGCTTCAACATTACTACCATCTTCGTCCATAACAAACATTTGCATGGTTGGGCTGGTATAGCCTTTAGTTGGTTTATAACCGTTACGGTTACTGGTAAAAACAATTTTGCCACCTGGCAAAGGAGCTGGACCGGTATTTAAAATACCGTAGCCGAGTCGGTTGTACTCACTACTGGGGTTTAGCGGGTTAGACTCATCCCAATTGGCAATACCCGTATTGGGAGTAAATTCTTGAAAAGTTAACCGTTCAATTTCTCGGCTTTGTAAATGAATACGATAAATATCCGAACCCATCTTAGGTAAGTAAGATCGTTGAAAATTCAACGCTTCTTTTCTTACATCGGGAAAGTAACTGTAATATACCCATTGACCATCAAATGATACAAAAGGGTCGGTCACTGCACCAAATTCGGTGTCGATTAGGGTTTCTTCAGTGCCATCGGCACGTAATAAAACTAAATCGCTGTTAGGCTCCATTCGCCCTGGGTGAAACACCTCAGGCCAAACTATATGTTCATTATCGCCTTTACGAGGTTGTTTGACATAGACAATATCATAGTCAAAAGCGACAACTGGTTGTGTAGAAATAACAAATAAGCTTAACGCTGTCAGCCAGCGCAGATAGTAAAGGATTTTCATGACTGCTACCCTTGTTCCTTTCTGGTATATGAAAACAATGTGTTATGGTTTGTGCTTGTGGAAATAGCAAATTGTGAAATTGCCATCAGCAGTAAAGCATAGATATATGTCATATTTTCACCAGCACTTTTGCGAAAAGTGTTTAACAACTCACAAAAGTGGATAAAGCTAGAAAAACATAAGGGTGGATATTTAATCTTGGGCTATGTGTGCTTGCTTACTTGAACATAAGTCAGTCTTTTGTACATGCAAGCATAAATGATCACCAACCTTGTAGGGTTGAATTTATTCGTCCAACACATGTTTTATGATTAAGCCTTAGTTGCCACTGCCAAATTAGGTGAGGAAGAACGAAATGTACGCATATTGTCAGGGCGTATATTTGGCAAGTTCGCAAGCATAAATGCCAATGCCATTAAGTTAACGATTTTTAGTCGGATTTTTAGTCGATTGGGCTTCGCAAGCTCAGCGCTAACCAACGTTAATTTAAGAAAAGGTGAATGCTGGGGGCAAAAATATGGTAAAATAAGTGCTTAATAATTCGATGATTTTTTTGAAAAAAACGGTTGATCTAATGACACTTATCCCGCAAGAAAATTGTTCAAAATATAGCCAATCTGATAAACAACCCTGAGTTTATTGCTCGTTATAAGTCTTCTCCTAAAGATTTTACTCGTAATCGTTCGTTAACCTTCAGTCACCTTGTCTCTTTTCTGCTGAATTTTGTAAAAGGCTCTGCTGCACAAGAGCTCGATAACTTTTTTGATATCATTGAGCAAATCAATGGTACTTATTCTCACGTAACCGCTTCGGCTTTCACGCAAGCAAGAAAAAAGCTCGACCCCTCGGTGTTCGTTGAATTAAACCGCGTGTTAGTTAACCAATATAGTCAACATTGCCGTCAACGGTGGCATGGGTTTCGCTTACTCGCTGTTGATGGTTCAACTGTCAATCTCCCTGCAACAAAGGAACTGAAAGCCCATTACAATCCAACAGATGAAAGTCGAAAGAGACCCTTAGCCCGCCTGTCTCAGCTCTACGATATCAGTCATCGAATGACGATTGACGCGTGTATTGAGGGACATCACACAGATGAACGCACGATGGCGCTGTCACATTTACCGCATACTCAGCAAGGTGATTTGGTTATCTATGATAGAGGTTACCCAGCGTTCTATATGTTTGCTTATCATCGTCATATCGGTGTCGATTTCTGCATGCGGACGCTTTCCAACTATAACACTCAAGTTCAAAACTTCATTCAATCTGATGAGAAAGAAGAAATGGTTGAATTGCACCCGAATCGGTTTGCCATCCAGCGTTGTAAGGAGCTGGGGGTATCAATAGCACCGCTCAAGGTGAGATTAGTCAGAGTGCCACTATCAAGTGGTGAAACGGAGGTGTTAATGACGTCAGTCGATGAAGACAGATTGCCTTATGAAGAATTTCAACCCTTATATCACAAGCGTTGGGGTGTTGAAGAAGATTACAAAATCATGAAAAGTCGACTTCAAATCGAGCAATTCTCTGGGAAGTCACAGGTCGCTATCGAGCAAGATTTCTATGCAAAAGTCTTAAGTAAAAATATCACCAGCCTTTTCGTCAACGAAGCGCAGAGTACGATTGATGAAACGTTAGCGCATCGCAAGCGGCGCTATCAAATCAACTTCACAGCGGCCCTTAGTGTAATGAAGCAAAACATAATTGTGCTACTTCAACTAAAAGACATCACGTTGAAGATAAACAAACTAATATCTAAAATGCTCCGGCATACCAACGCTATCAGACCAGGCCGCTCTTTTGTTAGAAACGTTAAATTGGGAGCCAAGCATCATATGAATTATAAGCGGCCTAACTAGGCAAAGGCTTAACTTAATGACATTGGCATAAATGCTCGCCTACTTTGTAGGGTTGAATTCATTCGTCCAACACATGTTTTATGATTAAGCCTTAGTTGCCACTGCCAAATTAGGTGAGGAAGAACGGAATGTACGCATACTGTTAGGGCGTATATTTGGCAAGTTCGCAAGCATAAAAACTCGCCTTGTTATATCTATAGTCAAAGCGATCAGGTTTTAGGGGAAGCCGTCAAGCTTCGAATCCCCATGAGCATATGCTCTATTATGTGATTGGGGTTGCCTAAAGGGATTTAGGTAGTAGGACGACGCAGGAGCCAAAGTCGAGAGTAAGCGCAGACAATGAACCATAAAGCTTGAGCGAGAAGACTATATTCAGCGCTGCAAAAAATTATCAATTAATAAAGATAACTGCTCATGCATATGTTCCTCTAACGAGTCTAAATCTTTTTTAAATACGTCGATAAATTGTTCAGCCTTGGCTTTGTCGAGTTTCTTGCGTTGAATTTGGTATTCAAGCTCAGGTAAAGATTTATCGTAACGAGGAATAATGGCCCAGTTAACACACTCTGAGTCGATGCTGCGCAGTGATTTATTAGCGTACTGACAAAAGTCTTCTATATGATCTTTGCCAGTCGGCCCGAGACAACCGGGTTCAAGTCGGTAAATAACCGTTAATTTTTCATGTACGGAAAGCACCATTAGTCACACTCTAAAATGAAAAGCTAACTTATAGTATTTACGATTTTGAGATTTTTTCTAATTTTGTGGCTGATTAACTTCTTGAACTCAACTAATAGTCGAAATTTAAAAGGTATAAACCAAGGTTGCGCCTGTGGTTCTGTCGGTTTTTTCAAATCCTTCCGCGACATCTGAGTTGTGCACAAACTTAATCGATGCTTTAAGGGCCAAAGAGCCGTTAATTTTCGATGTAATCGCGGTTTCAGAAATGGTTTTAGTATTATCTTCGGCATTACCCTCTATGGTTAAGTGTTGCTTAAAATAAGCTGTTTCACTCAGTTTACGTTCATATTTAGCCGCCGAGAATAATTGAAAATAATCGTCAGATATAATTTGTTGTTCAGGTTTACCTTTATTTTCGATCGCGGCTTCAAATGCGATACCCGGACCAACAGATATATCCAAAAACGAATCGTCTGAACGCAATAAACGGGTGTTGTAACCTATCGAGATAGAAGCTTGATAATCAAAACTAGAGAAGCGGTTTTCTGAATACGCCATACGGCCAAAAACAGCTTGGTTTTTATCTGTGTAACCTTTGTAGTTACTTTGTACTGCAATATTATAGCGATGGGCTGTTGTTTGTTTATAAGACTCTTTAACGTTGTTACCATTTAAATCAACAACAATAGCACCTTGATCATCACGCTTGTCGCGTTCTTTTTCATCTTTTTTATACAGCAAGTCAAAATCTAATGATGTTCGAAATAGATTACCATCCCATTCAAAGTCAGTTTTAAACTTAATTAAGGAGCCTGTGTTATTACCTGAGGTATCAGTAACCCCTAACTCGGCAGACGCTCGCCAAGGTAAATCCGTAAATTTATTTTGAAAAGCACTGTTTTTCGGTTTTGGTTTTGTTTGAGTTTTCTTAGGTGCTTTAGAAGGTGCCTTAACCACGCTAGCTTTGGTACTGGCTTTAGTTGTTGTTTTAGAGGCTGATGCTAGCGGTAAGTCAGCTAATTTAGCACACTCTTCCAGAATGGTTTTTTGAGAATTCGTTTGCTCTTGGCTTTCTTGCTCTTGAGAGTCCGCATATAGCTTTATACAAGCCGCATAAGCTTGTAATTTTTCGCTGGTGTATTCAGTGTTATCTGTTTTGGTTTCTGTATCTTTAGGTGCTACCGCGTTTTTTGCAGCTACAGTCTGATTTAGCACTAAAGCAATAAACGACATACAACATAAAAGTTTAGATAAATACACTACCATCACCAACAAACAGGGTTATAAAATAATCAGCTCCAAGGTTATTTTAAAAGATAACGCGGTTTTACACATAGAAGTTTATTAAAATTAGTCGCTATATAAGTATTACAATCAAAATTAGATAAAATATACAACTATATCCCAACACAATATTTACACTTCGCTTTTATGCCCCCTCAACAAAAAAACTAAAAATACAATATATTGATATTTAAGCTCATTTATCGACAATTTCGTGCAAAAACATACATTAAATTGAATAGAAGACAATTTATGCTTTGTGTAATTAGTGAACGCAAGGACCAGACAGATTTTAAAAAAATACGGTTAAGTTTATTTTTTACATAAAAAAAGCTCGGCATAGCCGAGCTTTTTATTAGTTTTACTTACTAATCTTACTATAGGGGTTCTAAACCTCTATTTATAAACAATTAGTATAGTCTTCTCGCTCAGGTCTTATGGTTCATTGTCGGCGCTTACTCTCGACTTTGGCTCCTGCGTCGTCCTAACACCTAAATCCATTTAGGCGGCCCCAATCACATAGTAGAGCATATGTTCATGGGGTCTCGAAGCTTGACGGCTTTGCCTACATGGATGTAGGTACTTAGGTTTCGTCTGGAACTAGAAACCTGCCCCTAAAACCAGATCGCTTTGACTATAGTTAGCGATTAAGCTTCTTTAGCGCGCTGTTCTAAAATTTCAACGGCTGGTAATACTTTACCTTCAACGAATTCTAAGAATGCGCCACCACCGGTAGAGATATAAGAAACATCGTCTGCTAAATCAAATTTGTCGATAGCCGCTAGTGTGTCACCACCACCAGCAATAGAGAAACCTTCGCTCTCAGCAATCGCACGAGCAACCACTTCTGTACCTTTAGCAAACGCATCAAATTCAAATACACCACATGGACCATTCCAAAGAATAGTTTTTGCACCCTTGATGATTTCAGCCGCGCGAGCAGCTGATTTAGGGCCGTAGTCGATGATTTCTTCATCGTCTTGAATTTCGTTTGGTAATTTAACTTCTGTTTTAGAGTTATGATTCCAGTCACTAAACCCTTCTTTAGTCGTCGTTACGTCTTGTGCAAAAACCACTTCAGTTTCTTTGCATAAACGCTGCGCTTCTGGGATTAGGTCTTCTTCATATAATGAGTTACCCACATTGTTACCAGCAGAAGCAACAAATGTATTTGAAATACCACCACCAACAACTAAGGTATCAGCAATTTTCGATAACGCATCTAATACAGTTAGTTTAGTTGATACTTTTGAACCACCAACGATAGCAACTAATGGACGCTCAGGGTTATCAAGCGCTTTAGCTAATGCTGCTAATTCACCCGCTAACAAAGGACCCGCACAAGCAACAGGTGCAAATTTAGCTACACCATGAGTTGAAGCTTGAGCACGGTGCGCTGTACCGAAGGCATCGTTGACAAAAACGTCACAAAGCGCTGCTAATTTTTTAGATAAGGCTTCATCATTTTTCTTCTCACCTACGTTGAAACGTACGTTTTCGAAAATAGCCACTTCACCCGCTTTTGCTTCGTAACCATCAAGGTAATCAGAAACAAGTTTAACTGGGGCATCAATTGCTTTGGCAATGTAATCAACTACAGGTTGTAATGATGCTGCAGCATCAAATTCACCTTCGGTTGGACGACCTAGGTGCGACATAACCATAACAGCTGCGCCCTGCTCTAAAGCCAACTTGATGGTCGGTAATGACGCTTCAATACGTACCGCACTGGTGATCTCGCTACCATCTAATGGAACATTAAGATCTTGACGGATAAGTACTTTTTTACCGTTTAGGTCTAAATCAGTCATTTTGATTACTGACATATCACTTTCCTTCTAATGTGTGTATTTCACAATACTATTTATTTTTAATCATGACTTGAGCAGTATCGAGCATACGGTTAGCAAACCCCCACTCGTTATCACACCAAGCTAATATTTTGACTAATCGTTTATGACTAACACGAGTTTGTGTGCCATCGACAATCGAAGAACGTGGATCATGAGTAAAATCCACGGAAACCAAAGGTTGTTCGGTGTAGCCCAGTACACCACTAAATTGCTGCTGAGCTGCCTGTTTGAGTGCTTTATTCACTAAGTTAATTGTCACATCTTGAGCTAAGGTTACACTTAAATCCATAGCCGTAACATTGGTGGTGGGTACACGCACGGCTATAGCCTCAAAGCGTTCAGCTAAATGGGGCAATATACGCTCAATACCGGCAGCTAATCGTGTATCAACAGGAATAATAGACTGACTTGCAGCCCGCGTGAGCCGTAAGTCATCATGATAGGCATCAATCACTTGCTGATCATTCATTGACGAGTGAATAGTTGTGATGGTGCCGGACTCAACGCCAAAAGCATCATCCAAAGCTTTAATGACAGGTACTATGCAATTAGTGGTACAAGAACCATTAGAAACAATCCTATGGCTTGTTTCTAATGAATCCTGATTAACGCCGTAAATAATAGTGTTATCAACATGGGAATCCGCTGGATGAGAAAACAATACTTTGGTTGCACCCGCTCGAATATGTAAAAAGCCCTCTTCGAAGGTTTTATACGCCCCTGTACATTCAAACACAACATCAATGCCAAGATTATCCCAAGGTAGTTGATCTACGCGCCTTTCGCTTAATAGGTAAACCGTTCGACCATCTACTTTTAAACGCTCACCTTCCACTTCGACTGGATAGCTGAAACGACCATGTGTGGAATCAAATTGCAATAAATGGGCAATGGCTTCAGGTGATGCAAGTTCATTTACCGCAACAACTTGGATCTTTTCTTGTAAGCCATTTTCATAAATAGCTCGAAAGATACTGCGCCCGATACGGCCAAAACCATTAATAGCTATGCGTAAAATAGTGGTTCCCTCAATACAAAGTCATGCTGAAACTAAAGTTAAATAGATGACCAACACTAATATTTGGCAAAACAAATATAAAATCAACTTACATTAATAAAAAAGCCGGTTTCATTACCGGCTTTTTTCTAACTATAAATTGTAAGGCAATTTAAGTAACCAGAACAATAAGCTTTTATTATGCTGGCTATATACTTACAAAATTAACGTTGCATATAATTTTTAGGCAAAGCAATCGATCTTTAGGCAAAGCCGTCAAAGCTTCGAGGCCCCATGAGCTTAGCTTGCTAAGTGATTGGGGCGAGAAGCGACGACAATGCCGCATAAAATTTGATTGGGAAGCCTAAAGAGCCTTAACTTTGGCTACAACATTGTCAACCGTGAAACCAAAGTGTTTAAATAACTCGCCACCTGGTGCTGATTCACCAAATGTCGACATACCAACCACATCGCCGGCAAAACCAACATACTTCGCCCAGTAATCAACGTGTGCCGCTTCAATCGCCACGCGCTTAGTCACAGAACTTGGTAGTACTGACTCTTTGTATTCAGCGTCTTGTGCATCAAACACATCAGTCGAAGGCATAGATACAACATTAACTTTTACGCCATCTGCTGCTAACGCTTTCGCTGATTCAACTGCAAGTGCCACTTCTGAGCCTGTCGCGATTAAAATCACTTCTGGTGTCTCACCACAATCAACTAAGATGTATGCACCTTTTTTGATGTTTTGTACTTGCTCGGCACTGCGTGGTTGCGCAGGTAAACCTTGACGCGAGAAGATTAACGACGTTGGACCGTTACGACGCTCGACTGCGTGTTTCCAAGCCGTCGCTGCTTCAGTACCGTCCGCCGGACGCCATGTCGACATGTTTGGTGTCATACGTAAGTTAGCCAATTGCTCTACCGGTTGGTGAGTTGGACCGTCTTCACCTTGACCAATTGAATCATGGGTGTAAACAAAGATGTTTTGAATACCCATTAACGCTGACATACGCACTGCGTTACGGGCGTATTCCATGAACATCATGAAAGTGGCACCGTAGTTGATGAAACCACCGTGTAACGAGATACCATTCATGATACCGCTCATACCAAATTCACGTACACCGTAGAAGATGTAGTTACCGGCAGCGTCGTCTTGAATACCTTTTGAGCCAGACCATAAAGTTAGGTTTGAACCCGCTAAGTCAGCTGAGCCACCTAGCATTTCAGGTAATAACGCGCCGAAAGCTTCAATGGTGTTTTGCGAGGCTTTACGTGAAGCAATGTTTTCCGCTTTTTCTTGCGTCGCCGCAATGAAGGCATCTGCTTGCTCTGAGAAGTTTTCTGGTAAAGCTTTTTCGATAACACGACGTTTAAATTCAGCCGCTAATTCTGGGTACGCTGCTGCGTAAGCGTCAAACTTGGAATTCCACGCTGCTTCTAATTCTGCCCCTTTTGGCTTGCCATCCCACTCGGCATACACGTCTGCTGGGATTTCAAACGGCGCATGTGGCCAGTTTAAGAATTCACGTGCAGCGGCGATTTCTTCATCACCTAGTGGTGCGCCGTGACAATCGTGGCTACCTGATTTGTTAGGTGAACCAAAACCGATAATGGTTTTAGTACAAATCATGGTTGGCTTGTCTGTTACGCCTTTAGCTTCTTCAATAGCTGCGGCAATCGCTTCTGGGTTGTGACCATCTACATCAGCAATCACGTGCCAGCCGTAAGATTCAAAACGTGCTGGTACGTTCTCAGTGAACCAACCTTCTACGTGACCGTCGATTGAGATACCGTTGTCATCCCAAAACGCCACTAACTTGCCTAGGCCTAACGTACCGGCTAATGAACAAGCTTCGTGAGAAATACCTTCCATTAAACAACCGTCGCCTAAGAAACAGTAAGTGAAATGGTCAACAATGTCGTGGCCGTCACGGTTAAATTGCGCCGCTAAGGTTTTTTCTGCAATCGCCATACCGACAGCGTTTGAGATACCGGCGCCTAATGGACCTGTGGTTGTCTCAACACCTTTGGTGTAACCGTACTCTGGGTGACCTGGCGTTTGTGAATGTAATTGACGGAATTGCTTTAATTCTTCAATCGGTAAGTCGTAACCCGATAAGTGAAGTAGTGAGTAAATAAGCATTGAACCATGGCCGTTTGATAACACAAAACGGTCGCGGTTAACAAAGTCTGGATTTGCTGGGTTGTGTTGTAAAAAATCGCCCCATAATACTTCGGCGATATCTGCCATACCCATTGGGGCACCTGGATGGCCTGATTTAGCTTTTTGCACACCATCCATGCTTAAAGCACGAATTGCATTTGCGCGTTCTTGACGTGACGCCATGACAACTCCTTAAGTGTAATAGTTATTTTTCACTCAATATTTTTTAGTGTGTGATACTGAGTAAATCTTTCGTCTTTATTAATTAATGGGCTAGCCCCAAAATTGCGCGCTATTTTCGCTTACCCGCCCTAAGTTAGCAAATAAATATATGCTATAGGTCATAGCGTAATTTCAGATGTAGGTCATATTTCTTATATAAATGACCAAACCCATTAGCGCACCACGTTAGCTAGCATTAATACTGGAAAAACCAATTATAACCAGCGAAATTGCGGCTATCAGTTTTGATCTCCGACAATAAGATAATTTGATACAGCAATTAATCAAGTCCAAAAGCCAACACAGCAAGTACAATATTACATAAAACTAAAACAAAGCTGGTGGTTTTCCAAAACGCTAACGGGTCGCGCTGCATCAATGGCATATGCTCATGCTTACTGACTAAACTTATGTTTGGTTTTTGAATATCAGCAATGAATTCTGAGAAAGCTTGTTGGCGTTGACTAGGTTGTGGGCTACAGGCTTTTTCAATCGCCAAATCCAACCATTTAGGAATATCATCTCGATAAACCGATAGCTCTTTATACGACCATGGCGTGTAACTGTCGGGAATATTATTACGCAAGTTTTCTAATTTATACGGTAATTTTCCACATAGCATTTCATACATCATAACCGCTAGTGAAAACATATCTGAGCGAAAGTCACCCGTGTGATGCTTTTTACGTTCGACTAGTAATTCAGGCGCAATATAATCTACTGAGCCAACGGGGATATCCTCAGCAATCGGCGATTTAATTTCTTCTAAGCCTTCGACTCTTACCGTACCAAAGTCAATGATCTTAATTTGCCCAAAGCGATCAATAATCACATTTTCCGGTTTAATATCACGGTGTAACATGCCATTACGTTGAAAATGGCGTAAGCCCTTACAGACTTCAACAATAATTTTGCGTACTTGATCAACTGAAGGTTGTGGATTATCTATCATCCATTGGCGTAAGTTTTGCCCATCCAGAAACTCACACAAATGATACATAAAGCGGCTATTTTCACCGCGCGGAAAGACTCGCATAATGTGTGAATGATTTAAACGTTTACCTATCCACTCTTCGCGTAAAAACCCATCGAGATAAGTAGCATCATCATTGTAATAATCACTTGGTGTCTTGAGAACAAACTGTTTGCCGTCTTTATCTTCCACTAAATAAACATGGCTGCGTGTACCAGAGAACAGTACCCGACAAACCTTATAGCCTTCCAGCACCTGCCCCACACTCAACACAGGAGGAATAGCTAACGATGTCACTTGTTTATGTGCCTCGTTAATATCTTCCTCTGGGATCTCATCAACGCGCACAATGACACAAGACAAGTTGTCATCACTACCATTAGTCAGTGCTAGGTTACACAAGGCCGTGGCACATTCTTCAAGGTTTTCATGTTCTTCCAGCGCTTTGTTAACTTCTTTATAGCTAACAAAATTGTGAAAACCATCTGTGGTTAAAAAGAACAAATCGCCTTCGTGCAACTCTACTTTTTGATAATCAACCTCTAAGTGGCTATCTATACCCATGGCTCGGGTTAAAATGTCTTGCTCGCGCGTTGGATGTACGTGATCCCGTGTTAACGCGCGCCAGCGTTTACCTTCGTTACGATAAACGCGACTATCCCCTACATGAAATAAATAAGCTGAGCAAGATTTAAAAATAATCGAGCTAAACGTGGCGACTAACGCATCTTGATGTAAATTACGATTTTGATTATATAACCACGAATTAAGCGCCGTGATCACCCGTACCGCAGACTGCGTAACACTCCATGTATCAGGTGTTGCGTAATAATCACTAATAAATTGGGTTACGGCAATTTGCGATGCCTCTTGCGAGCGCTCACTACTGCTAACACCATCAGCAATCGCCGCTACCGCCCCTTTATGTTTGAGCGTTGCGCCTTGGGCTGTCTTAACCGCAAATGCATCTTGGTTAACCACTTTAACGCCAGCACTCGAATAACCGCCGACTGATATTTTTAATTCTTTTGTCACGCTATGGCTTCCTAATCGAACTCAGCTTGCTAATAATTATTTAATTTTGACCAGTTAAAATATCCCTCGTAGGTCGAGGCTCGCTTCGACAAAACTTGCAATGATAAGCCTATGTCGCCGCTGGAAGCTAAGTCTGTAGCAGCTCTGCTGCTATTGTCGAAATAAATTTCGACCTACGCGGATATAAAGATTCCGTTAAATGTCTGGAACAGTGCACGGCAACCTACATTGCTCTAACCATTCTTAGTATCTCAGTGTTTTCATCTAATCATTTGCTAAATTGCAGGGTCGATTTTACATCGACAAACCTTGTGTTAGCCGAAATAAATTCGGCCCTACAATGGAACGGATCTGTAATCTCGCACGCTTTAAGATGGCTAACAAAACGGGCTCAACATGTCATTACTTTTGTGTCTGAGTACTAGTTGTATAAGCTCTTTAAAAAAACGCATAAAACTAGCCAGCCGCTAACTTACTGTATTTAATAAATTTTAGAAATAGAAAAATACAAACTCACGGCTACAAATTACCCAGCCCATAAACAACAAAAGTCGACACTAGGTCGACTTTTGTTTGGGTAAAATTAATGATTAAGTTTATTTAGAAACTTCAATTAATTCTACTGTACCGTCTTCACGAACTTCTGTCATATGACCAGAAGGCTCTTCCATAAGAAGAAGTGATACGAAACCTAGTACCGCAGTACCTGCGATTACTAAGAAGAATGTAGACGCATCAACCATAGCGAAGATAGTTAAGTAAGTTACCGCACCAACGTTACCGTAAGCACCTGTCATACCAGCGATTTGACCCGTTAAACGACGCTTGATTAAAGGTACTACGGCGAATACCGCACCTTCACCCGCTTGTACGAAGAATGAACAAGCCATAGCACAAACAACCGCAACCCAGATTGGCCATTCAGAGTTGATTAAGCTCATTAAGAAGTAACCAACAGCAAGACCAGCAGTTAAGATAAGAAGAGTCTTTTTACGACCAAACTTATCAGAAATTAAACCACCACCTGGACGAGACATTAAGTTCATGAATGCATAAGCAGATGCTAACAATGCAGCTGTAGTCATTGATAAACCGAATGTATCAGCAAAGAATAATGGAAGCATTGAAACAACCGCTAATTCAGAACCGAAAGTCGCGAAATAAAGGATGTTTAATACAGCAACTTGCTTAAACTTGTACTGGTGCATTTCAGGAACAGGGTTCTTGAACATGTCAGCATTAACTTGATAAGCCTTCCAGCAATCAACAACAAATAAAGCAACTAATGAAGCCCAAGCTAGCTGCATTGCACCTTCAGAGATAAGAGATACACCGTTTGGAGAAAGTTTATGCGCTAATACACCTAGTACGATGTACATAGGAAGCTTCATGATAATTAATAAAGCGAAGTCACCTTTAGACGTAACTTCCATACCACCGATGTTTTTAGGACGGAAGTAAGTAGAACCTTTTGGCGTATCAGATACGTTAGCGTAGTAAATGAAACCAAAAATTAAGCTTAATGCACCTGTGATAGCCACAGCATAACGCCAGCCATCTTCACCACCGAATAATAATGCAATGGTAGGTAGAGTCATAGCACCAGCAGCTGAACCGAAGTTACCCCAACCGCCGTAGACACCTTCAGCTGTACCTAGTTGGTTGTGAGGGAACCACTCACTCACCATACGAATACCGATAACGAAACCCGCACCGATAAAACCAAGTAATAAACGCGATAGTGCTAACATTTCAAATGAGTCAGCAAACGCGAACATAAAACAAGGAATTGAACAAATAATTAGAAGCGCTGAGTATACTTTACGAGGACCGAATTTATCGGTAAGCATACCTATGATAATACGCGCTGGAATGGTTAACGCTACGTTTAAGATAAGTAGTGTTTTTGTTTGAGCCATGGTTAAACCAAAGGTTTCACCAATAACTTTCAACAATGGTGCATGGTTAAACCATACAAAAAAGGTAATAAAGAACGCAATCCACGACATGTGGAGTATTTTGTATTTTCCACTAAAGGAAAATAGGTTGAACTTATCTGTAGTCATTTTTGACTCCTAAAATTTAAATATGTAAAACTTCAAAATTTAAATTTGCTGCGAATCAAAGTTTGTCCAACTTGCAATACTCGCCTCACTCGAAGCCAAATTACAAGGGAGACAAACCCTCATTCTGTCAAAACAACCGAATCTTCGAGCGTAAGCTTCCGCACTGAATTCGCGTTCTCGCTACCCCTTTGTAGCGAGACCGTAGTTTTATAAAAGCAAAAAATTAGTTAGCTAATTGCACTTCGCCTTCGTGCACACGCACGTCATAGCTTTTCACTGAGTTTTCTGGTTCTTCCAGACATTCACCGCTAGCTAATGCAAAATGCTGCTTATATAAAGGTGATGCTACGGTAAACGTACCTTGCACATCAGCGACAATCCCACGTGAAAGCACATTCGCTTTACCAATCGGATCATAATTAGAAATGGCATAAACTTTTTGTTCTGATTTTTCTAAGAAAATCGCCACTTGCTCACCATTGTGTAGTGCGCAAACACCCGTGTTAGGGATTAAATCTTCAAACTGACAAACTGTCGTCCAGCTACTCATTTTCTTTCCTCAAATTCTATTCTTGTGATTAATTCAGCTCTTCGACAGACTCAGGGGGGGAGGGAGCAATGCTCTTACTGAGTCTATCGAAGTCTTGAGCTGAATTAATTAAACCTCAGTGATCTCGATTAATTCGCCTTTGGCCAATTTTGCTTTTTCTTCATCAGTTGCAATACGGCCTTTTTCTTGACCACGCATTTCAACAAAAGCAAGCTTGTCATCAGTTAAGTCTGAGTTAATGAAGTGAGCGAAACGCTTCAAGCGCTCTGGGCTCTCAATTGTCTTCTTCCACTCACACTCATAAGTGTCGATAACTTTAGCCATATCAGCTTCAAGAGATTCACAGATACCTAACTTATCTTCGATAACCACTTCTTTCAGGTAATCTAAACCACCTTCCATGTTATCCATCCAAGTTGAGGTACGTTGTAAACGGTCTGCCGTGTGACAGTAGAACATTAATACACGGTCGATATATTTAAGTAGTGTTTCATCGTCTAGGTCTGATGCAAATAAGTCAGCATGGCGAGGTTTCATACCGCCGTTACCACAAACGTATAAGTTCCAACCGTTTTCAGTGGCGATAACACCAATATCTTTACCTTGCGCTTCAGCACACTCACGAGTACAGCCAGATACACCCATTTTTAATTTGTGTGGCGAACGTAAGCCTTTGTAGCGAAGCTCTAAATTAACGGCCATTGAAACTGAATCCAACATGCCGTAGCGACACCAAGTCGAACCGACACAAGATTTAACGGTACGTAATGATTTGCCGTATGCATGGCCTGTTTCAAAACCAGCATCAACTAAACGGGTCCAGATAAGTGGTAATTCGTGTAACTGCGCACCAAAGAAATCAATACGCTGACCACCCGTAATTTTGGTATATAGATTGAAGTCACGACCTATTTCACCAAGAACGATCAGTTGTTCTGGCGTGATTTCGCCACCAGCAATACGAGGAACAACAGAGTACGTACCATCGCGTTGCATGTTAGCTAAGAAGATATCATTGGTATCTTGCAACTGAATATTATCGTCGCTCAAAATCCATTCGTTGTTCTTAGTGGCCAACATAGAACCAACAGCTGGTTTACAGATTTCACAACCGTGACCTGTACCGTGCTCAGCAATTAGCTCATCGAAAGTGTTGATGTCTTTAGTACGAACAATGTCGAACAATTCTTGACGGGTATAAGCGAAGTGTTCACAAATATCAGTGTTAACTTCTAAGCCCATGCTTTCAAGCGTACTGTTAAGTACTTGACCAACCATAGCAGCACAACCACCACAGCTAGTACCGGCTTTAGTACAAGACTTAAGTTCACCTAACTCATGACAACCTTCTTCAATTTTTGCAACTAAGTCACCTTTAGTCACATCGTTACAAGAACAGATCATCGCTGAATCAGGTAGTGCATCAACACCTAGCGCTGGAGCACCTTCAACTTGCGGAAGAATTAGACCTTCTGGATCACCTGGGATGTCCATTTCTTCTAGTACCATAGGTAGCAATGTTCCGTAGTTTTCTACGTCACCTACCATTACGGCACCTAATAATTTCTTATTGTCTGCAGAAACAACAATCTTTTTATAAATTTCAGCGTTTTCGTTAGCGTAAGTGTAGCTAAGCGAACCTTCTGTACGAGCATGACAATCACCAATACTGGCAACGTCTACACCTAATAATTTTAACTTGGTGCTCATATCCGCACCTTGGAAAAGCTCGTCACCACCTGTGATGTGTGAAACCGCTGCTTTTGCCATGGTGTAACCAGGTGCGACTAGACCAAAGATTTTGCCATCCCATAATGCACATTCACCAATTGCGTAAATGTTTTCATCAGAAGTTAAACATTGATCGTTAATAACGATACCGCCACGTGGGCCAATCTCTAGTTCAAACTGACGTGCTAGTTCGTCTTGAGGACGGATACCAGCAGAGAATAAGATCATATCAGTTTCTAAGTGCGTACCATCTGCAAAGTTCATGCGGTAACGGCTTTCTTCACCAGCAACGATCTCAGTTGTATTTTTGCCAGTGTGAACACCTAAACCTAAGTTTTCGATCTTAGTGCGTAAGAATTGCCCGCCACCTTCATCTAACTGAACAGCCATTAAACGAGGCGCGAATTCAACAACGTGTGTTTCAAGACCTAAGTTTTGTAGCGCGTTTGCCGCTTCAAGACCTAATAGACCACCACCAACAACAACACCTTTTTTGCTAACTTTAGCAGAGGCTGTCATGGCTTCTAAATCTTCAATCGTACGATAAACTAAGCAGTGATCTTGGTCTTTACCTGGGATAGGTGGCACAAACGGATAAGAACCTGTCGCAAGGATCAATTTGTCGTAAGACTCAACTTTACCCGTTTCAGTAGTAATCGTTTTAGCGGCTTTATCAATACCGATAACTTTGTCGTTAACTAAATAACGAACGCCGTTTTCATCATAATACGCTTCTGACGTTAACATTAAATCGTCAGCTGTTTTGCCAGCGAAGTAGTAAGACAGACCAACACGGTCATAAGCCAAACGAGGCTCTTCAGAGAAAGTCGTTACTTCATAATTTGCATAATCAGGGTGTTGGATTAAGGTTTCGATGAACTTATGTCCAACCATACCGTTACCAACAACGATAATTTTTTGTTTCGATGCCATGTTTTCTTTCTCCGCTAGGCTGACAACTGCATATCGGCTGAAGCTTCAAATTCGAATGCCGATGATGTTGAATTATTAAACGTAGTTCCAAACCAGTGCATAGGCTCGGCTAAAGAAACCACATGTCCCACCACTACAAGTGAAGGAGACTGTAATTTGTTTTCTAAAGCTGTGTCACTGAGTTTAGCGAGGGTTGTTGTAAATGTACGCTGACTCTGTTGGCATCCACGCTCGATTAAAGCAGCGGGGGTGTCAGGAGATAAGCCATTTTGAGTCAACTGGCCAGTAATCATTGGCAATTTACTCAAACCCATATAAAAAACCAGAGTATGATCTAAATGAGCCAGTGCTGCCCAATCTAGATCAAGACTTTTCTCACCATGGGCTGTAACAAAGGTACAACCTTGTGAAATTCCGCGATGAGTAACAGGAATACCTGAATAAGCAGCAGCTCCGATACCCGCCGTAATGCCCGGTACAATTTCAACTTCAATACCGGCTTGTTTAAGCGCTAGCATTTCTTCGCCGCCACGCCCAAAGACAAATGGATCGCCGCCTTTTAAACGACAAATACTGTAGCCTTGCTGAGCGCGATCGATAAGTAAGTTGTTGATTTCGTCTTGGGTAAGATAATGCTGCCCTTTAGCTTTACCTACATATAAAGCTAAAGCACTGCTTGGAAATAATGCTCGAATATCAGCACTTACCAAATTGTCGTATACAATAATATCGGCAGATTGAATGGACTTAAGTGCTTTGACCGTTAGAAGATCAGCGTCACCTGGTCCTGCCCCGACCAATGACACAGCCCCATAAGCTGAAGTAGATGATTTATCTAGCTTAATGGTAGTTGACATGTTGCTATACTCTCCTAACGTTTACTTCATCGTAACTAAATCGGTATTTAAACGTCGTTGCATTAAATACTCGGCAAGATAAAAGCAAACATAGTGCCAACATGAAAAAATAAACTTAAAATTATTTAAATCCCTTAAACGGTAAGGGTTTTTATGGTGATCCGACCTGCTAATACCAACGTACACCTTTGTTGGTGCACACTCGCAATGTGTGCAAATGCACACTTTTATGCAAATACATCCAAATTACGCACCTAATTAGTGCATCATCATGGTGCACCAAAATATTCTGTAAAAATCCGCACACTGTTAATACAACAAGGTAATATAATGTGTATGGCTCTTACCGCCGTCCTACTGGGCTTTTAGTGCGATACCAATATTATTGTTTACATTTATTGAACATTAGCTATCTATTGGAACACTTTTTGCTTAGACAGTATCTGGAAAAACTAGTTGAGATATCTACGCTCCCCCAACACACAATGTGTTCGTAGGTTTGACAAGCTTAAAGTAAGACAACGGCGTCTGCTCCTAATGAAGAAAATGTCTTCATTATATTCAGGTGTCCCAAATCTAATTTACATGCTGTCACCTGAAGTGGAGCTTAGATATAAGTGCTTAATGAGGCTCTTATGTTATTTGGTCGTAAAAAACGCAAACCTATCGTCATCCCGGATAAAAAAGTAAAAGAATGGAAATACACTACCTGTAATTACTGTTCTACCGGCTGTGCTATTGAAATCGGTCTATCTGAAGAAAACCGCATCGTGACAACTCGTGGTCACGCCGGTGCCGATGTTAACCGTGGTAAATTATGTATCAAAGGCTTGTTAGAGCACGAGCTTTTTGAATCACCAGGTCGCGGTACCAAGCCTCTATTACGTGATAAATATTTTGAAGAATTTAAACCTGTATCTTGGGATCAAGCGTTTGATAAAACCGCTGAAAAAATTAAAGAGATCCAAGGTAAATACGGGCGTGATTCATTTGCGATTGTTTCTACTGGTCAATTACTAACAGAAGAGTTTTACACTTTAGGTAAATTAGCCCGTGGTTGTATTGGTACTAATAACTACGACGGTAACACCACATTATGTATGGCATCTGCGGTAAGTGGTTATAAACGCTCATTCGGTGCTGATGGCCCTCCTGGTTGTTATGAAGATTTTGAACATACCCATTGTTTAATGGCGTTTGGTTCAAACTTGCCTGAGCAGCATCCAATTATTTACTGGCGTTTAAAAGAAGCATTAGAAAAACGTAAGTTCCCTTTAATTGTTGTTGACCCACGCGTCACCATGTTAGCCCAATTTGCTGATATTCATTTGCCTATCACTCCGGGTACTGACTGTGTACTTATCAACTCTATGTTGCACGTGATTATTAACGAAGGTTTGCAGGATAAAGACTATATTGCGGCGAATACCCAAGGTTTTGATGAAATCGAAAAGCTGCTAGCGACTGGTGAATATGCACCAGAAAAAGCCCAGCACGTTTGTGGTATTTCAGAAGACAAAATTCGTACCGTTGCACGCTTATATGCTAAAGCACCTGCTGCTATGAGTATTTGGACTATGGGTATTAACCAAAGTACCCATGGCTCTGACGGTGTAGTTAACATTAATAACCTTAACTTGATCACAGGTAATATCGGTAAGCCAGGCGGTACTAGCTTATCTATTACTGGCCAATGTAATGCAATGGGTACACGTGAGTGGTCTTCTTGTTCAGGCTTACCAGGCTATCGTTTATTAGAAAACGAAAATCACCGCCAAGAAATCGCGGATTACTGGGGGATTGATCCTGAGTTCTTCCCGAAAGCCCGTGGTCTAGCACAAACTGATATTTTCCCAGCGATTGAAACTGGTGAAATTAAAGGTTTATGGATAGTGGCAACTAACCCAATGACATCCATGCCAGATACACCGCGTATTCGTAAAGCATTGGAAAAACTTGAATGGTTAGTGGTACAGGATGTCTATGAAGACGTCGAAATGAACCAGTATTCGCACTGTTACTTCCCTGCCTCAGTATGGGCTGAAAAAGAAGGTTGTCACACCAATACTGAGCGTCGCGTTAACTTAATTCGTAACGTATTGCCTTCATATGCTGATTCAAAACCGGATTTCTGGATCTTCAATCAAATGGCTAAGCGCTTTGAAAATGGCCAAAAGATCACCTTCCCTGAAACACCTGAAGGTGCATTTGAAGAGATGAAACATTTGTCTAAAGGCGACAATGCCTACGGCAATGACAGAACCTTAAATATTTCAGGTATGACCTACGATAAAATTGAAGCCGCTCGTGGTATTCAATGGCCGTACCGTGAAGAAGATGACGGACTAAAAGGCGATCCGCGTTTATATACAGATGGCAAATTCCAAACGCCAACGCAAAGAGCCAATTTAATCCCGATTTATTTCTACGACAATAACGAGAAGCCGGATGAACAATATCCATTCTGGTTAAACTCGGGTCGTGTTGTTGAGCATTTCCATACCCGTACACGTACCGGTAAAATTGGTAACTGTAACAAGTTTAGCCCAACACCTTATATGGAAATGAACCCAGACGCCGCAGCCGAGCTTGGTATAGAACACCAAACTTATGTGCGCTTAGCGTCACGCCGTGGTGACTCAGTGGTTATGGTACAGTTAACCCATCGTGTACCACGTAACATGGTATTTATTCCATTCCACTTCCATGACTGTGTAAACCGTTTAACTCTAGGTCTGCTTGACCCGTATTCACGCCAGCCTGCGTTTAAACAATGTGCTTGTCGCATTGAGAAGGTTGACCAAGAAGAAGCTGCACGTCTAAACAAAGAACGTCGCGCATTCTAAGCAGGAGAGTAAATAGATATGAGCCATAAAGATACAAACGACGTTGTAAAACAATATAACCCTGCTGATATGACCGAAATGGGTAAAGAGCAGGAAGGCCGCAGTGACCATTGGGAAGTACGTACCCAAGAACGAGCTTACGCGTTTTTACCTGAATTAGAAATTCAAGAAAAAAACCGTTACGGCCAACCGATTGATTTAGTAGATTACACTGGACAGCCTGCCGGTCGCCCAATGTACATCAATGAGAATCCATCGGTAGGTTCTAACCCTAACCGTAACAAACAACACGGCTTCTTCTTTACTGCTGATAACTGTATCGGTTGTCATGCTTGTGAAGCCGCCTGTAGTGAAAAGAATGAAAACCCTCCTCACCTAGCCTTCCGCTCTGTTGGTTATGTTGAAGGGGGCAGTTATCCTGATTACAAGCGAATGAATATTTCTATGGCTTGTAACCACTGTGATAACCCTGTGTGTTTAAAAGGTTGTCCAACTCGCGCTTATACCAAGCATGTTGAGTACGGTGCAGTATTACAAGATCCACAAACCTGTTTTGGTTGTGGTTACTGTACTTGGGTTTGTCCTTACAATGCACCACAACTTGATCCAATTAAAGGTCAGGTATCTAAATGTAATATGTGTGTTGACCGTCTTGAAGTGGGTCTTAAACCTGCTTGTGTATCGGCTTGTGTGGGTAACGCATTAGACTTTGGTGTGGTTGAACAAACGCCACATAATCGTGAACAATGTAAGACTGATATTCCTGGTTTCCCAACCACAGATATCACTCATCCAAATATTCGATTCCAACAAACGCGTACCATGCCAGATGAAATGACACGTACGGATTCGATGCCGGTTAAATACCACAAAGACGAAAAAGGCAACTATAAACCTATGGTTGACCAAAAAGTCGGTAAAGCGAAATCGTGGAACTTTGGTAAGTTAAACTCACGTGAAAACCCACTTGTGCTTTTCACTTTATTTGCCCAAGCCGCATTTGGCTTATTCGCCACTATCTTCCTTGGTGCATTGTTAGGTGTTGAACCACTACAAGCCTTTGTCGCTTCAGATATGTGGGTAGCAACCGGAGCTTTAACCGCAGGCATGACAGGTTTTGCCTTATTAATGTCGGTGACTCACTTAGGTAAACCATTACGTTTCTATCGTGGTTTCAATAACTTACGCTACTCACCAATGAGCCGTGAAGGTTTTGGTTTGGCTATGTTTGCCGCCGGCGCTGGCTTAAACATGTTATTGTCATTGCCAACTAACCAAACATTTATCGAACTAACTGGCCTTAATTTACCTGACTTAACCTCTGCTGCGACTGGTGCAGGCTTGTTTGCAGTCGTTGCTGGTATTGGTGGTTTGTTCTATATGTTTAAGTGTTACCGCATTAAGGCACGTCCATTCTGGAACCACTGGCAAACGGGTACTTCATTTGCCGGTAATGCATTGTCAATTGGTGCACTCTTTGCGGGCGTTGTGGTTATCAGCACAGGTTTATTCGTTGGTGTTAGCCAAGAGATGATTGCCGTGGCAACTAGTTTCTTCTCTAGTGTTTTTGTAGCTGGCTTAATTTTAGAAGCGATTGGCTTAATTGGTCATCACAAAGATATGAACTCAGCTGAGCACGAAGGCGCAGCTTCACACTATGTGCAACAAACCACGTTTGGCAAAACCTATGTTTTACGTAACGTATTATTAGGTTTAAACATTGTTGCTAGCCTAGGTTTAATTATCGCGACTGCAGTGGGCTACGAAATCGCATTTGTATTGTTAATTTGGTTGGCATTAGGCGGCTTGCAGTTCTTTACTGCGGCTATTGGTCGTGCTTTGTTCTACATTCTTGTTATTCCAACGACTATGCCGGGTGCATTCTTCTGGAAAAACAAAGGCTTTGAACAACACGCTCGTGATATTGGCCTTGCTGATAATCCTGCGACAGGTGTTGCACCTGATTTGCATTAGTCGAAATGAATTCAACCCTAAATGTAGGGTCGATTTTACATCGACTAATCCATTTGTTAATTAAGATAAAAAGGTCGCTTATGCGGCCTTTTTAATACCCTTGTCCCTATTGATTTAACACTAATACCCCTGCAAAGCAGACGTGTACCTAGCGGGTGGTTCAGGTTAAAATACCCTTAATAGCTAAGGCTAAACGAGTTTTATATGAGTAAAGATAACAAAGCCGATCCTAATCGTATTGATGTAGAGATCATTGACCCAAGTCAAGAATCTGAACGCCCAGTCAATCAACCGATAGATGGTGAAGCACCAACAGAGATCGATGCTGACTTAGTCGGTATGCTAGAAAAAACGGTATTGGTGGGTCTAACTTACTTTGACTTTAAACAGGAATTTATTCAACAAAGACAGATCAGCGGCACTGTGGTACGCGTTACCCCACAGGATGGTATCACCTTACGTTTTCCTGATGGCAAAACCGAATTTACTTTACCGTCTGATTTATCCTGTTGGTTTAAAGCACCTGAAGGCCGTTACTTTGACCAAGAGTCGAATATTGAGATCACGAATCCCGATTTTCTAATCACTTGGGATGTTCACCAAGTACAAGATAAATCCAAACCCGACGGTCAGCATGAATGGTGGGAATGGAAACCTCGTACAGTTCCACCTGCGGTTGGACAAAAGAATTAATAATTGGCTATGGGAATTTATTCGCACAGCCAACATTAGCAGCGCTTAGCATAACTAGTCACTGCAAACTTGAGTAATACCTAACCATTTGCTCGCATTGGACAAACAAAGTTTAAATATGTTCTCTAAGTTATTTCGACCGAAAAAAGCCTCATACGCCTTACAAACCAAAGTTGAAAAGGCACTAGCTAAATACACCTCTAATCTTTTTCCTGTTGGGTTAGCTAAAGTCGTTAGCAACTTACATATTAAACAACAAGACAACGGCTTAAAGCTGAGTGGCGATATGCCCTTCCCTTTTGCCAGTGAAGCCGAAGCAATAGTTCAACATTTAACCACAAAACTAGAATGCGCGATCGAGCTCAATTTCATCTGCCAAATTGAGCCCATTTTTCAGCATGAAGTGGCTGGAGTTAAAAATATTATTGCGGTTAATTCTGGTAAAGGTGGTGTTGGTAAATCAACAACAACCGTAAATCTGGCATACGCACTAAAGGCCTTAGGTTTAAAAGTCGGTGTTCTCGATGCTGATGTACATGGTCCTTCAATGCCAACCATGCTCGGCCTTGACGGCCAACACCCTATGTCACCAGATGGAAAACACCTACTACCCATTGAGAAAAATGGCATTGCTGTTATGTCCTCTGGTTTTTTGGCGGATGATGATGGCACACGCATTTGGAAAGGTTCAATTTCAAGTAACGCCTTTGAGCAAATGTTTAAAGAAACCATTTGGGGTGACCTAGATGTGTTGCTAATTGATATGCCGCCAGGCACCGGCGACATTCAACTGACTTTAGTGCAACGAATACCGGCCGTCACCTCAGTAATTGTCACCACCCCACAAGATGTGGCTCTACTGGATGTGCAAAAAGGCTTAAATATGTTTAAGCGTTTAAACCTACCTGTACTCGGTATGATTGAAAATATGAGTTACCACGTTTGCCCCAATTGCCAAAACCAAGCGCATATATTCGGCGACTGTGGTGGCGAAGCCTATGCTAAGCAAGTCGATTTACCTTTATTAGGTAAGCTCCCTTTACATATCGACGTTCGGCAAGCGGCAGATAAAGGCCAATCGATCCAAGATAGTGCCCCAGACAGTCAGCTTGCGATCGCCTACCGGCAACTGGCTGAACAAGTCTGTGCGCAACAATATTATCAATTTGATAGCCGCGCACCTAAATCTTAACCTTACATAATTTTTACGATTGCCTATGTGTATAGTCAAAGCGATCAGGTTTTAGGGGAAGCCGTCAAGCTTCGAGATCCCATGAGCATATGCTCTATTATGTGATTGGGGCGAGTAAGCGCTGACAATGAACCATAAAGCCTGAGCGAGAAGACTATAAATGGGCCTTTTACACTACATTTACTCTAGCTTTAAATTCTCTCCTTATTATCTGCACATTTAAAAAATAAAAATATACATATTGGCTGCAACCCTTTATTGGGTTTCTACGACTAGGTTAATAACGGCTATATTTACATCACTAGCTTGTTACTACACCTCAACATAAAAAGAGAATGATTATGCGTATCCTGCTTTCTGCATTTCTATGTTTATTCCTGCTAACTGCTTGCGGTGGCGGCGGTTCCTCAACCAGCAATAACGACAATACTCAACAAGAAGACAATAGCGGCGATGGTTCTGGTAACGGCTCAGGTGATAGCGGCAGTGGTGATAGCGGCAGCGGCGGAACGGATAACGGCGGAAGCGAGAATGGTGGCACAAACGAAGTGCAACCTAGTCAGCCTAATATCTTAGTGATTATTAGTGATGACCAAGGTAAAGATGCCTCAGCCGAATACCCCAATTACACTAGCGATGCACCCAATACACCTAATTTAAGTCAATTAGCTAGCCAAGGTATAATCTTTGAAAATGCTTGGGCCTCACCCGCTTGCGCCCCGACTCGAGCCGCCTTACTAACTGGCTTATATGCAGTAAACAACGGTGTGCCAGGTGTACCTGGTAATTTAGATGAAAACCTAGCCACAGTCGCATCCATGCTAAAAAGCCATTCGGTTAGCCAAGACTATCAAACAGGCTTCTTTGGAAAATGGCATTTATCTGGTGGTGGCAATGATATGAGCAGAGTCAATCGCATGGGTTTTGACCATGTCGCAGCGATGGCCGGCAATGTTGGTGATTATTACAACTGGCAACTGTACACAAACGGTGTCGAAACCACGTCAACCCAATACAATACCAGTCATTTAGTCGACTTAACACTAAACTGGCTTACCACTTTAGATAACAGCAAACCATGGTTAACTTGGCTGGCATTTGCGGCTCCACATTCACCGTTTCATTTACCGCCCAATGATTTACATGATCGCGATTTATCGGGCACATCAACTGATATAGATACTAATAAACGAGCTTATTATCTTGCCGCTATCGAAGCCATGGATAAAGAAATCGGCCGTTTACTCGCTGGTCTCTCGCAAGCTGAATTAGATAACACTGTCATTATTTATATTGGTGATAACGGTAGCCCGAAAGCCGTGATGGACACGACATTTTTCCGTAAACCACAATCTAAAGGTACGTTGTATGAAGGCGGTGTAGCTGTGCCTATGTTTATTTCTGGAGTTGATGTGACACGACAAGGAACAAGAGAAAACGCTTTGATCAACAGCACAGATATTTACGCCACTGTCGCAGATTTAGCAGGAATACCGGACTCAGTAAGCAATTCAACAACCTCTGACAGCTTTAGCTTTTACGAGTTATTGTCAGATAGTAATGCAGCCAACAGGCAAATTCTTTACACCGAAATTAATAACGATGGCGTGCATGGTAGTGCGATCCGCAATAGCCAATATAAGTTAATTGTTATGCAAGATGGCAGTGAGGAGTTTTTTGATTTAATTAGCGAACCACAAGAGCTGACAAACTTACTAAACGAGAGCAGCTTTGCCAGCAGTTCAGCATATAACACATATTTGTCACTAAAAAATCAATTAGCGGTCATTAAAAAAGAACAAGCAAATACAGCAACTGATATTACAGACGCCATTTTTACCAAGCGTATGGCTGGCTGTGCTGAGTATGTCAATACTTACACGTCAAATGTGCAGGATGTCAGAAACAGTACAAACTATAACGGCGATTTAAATATTACGGTTAGCAATGGCAAATGTATTTTTAATACCAATGCTATTCCCAATCACGATTTTAACGATGGCAGCCAAAGCTTCCCAAATCAAGTGAGTGAACAAAACGATACATTTGAAGTGACTACTCAACCCGCTTTTGCCGGCAGTACTACCGCACTGACGCTAAATTATGACAATGCAATTTTACTCAATGGCGTTAAAGTTGACTTACTAGCCGCGGGTTGTTTCGGCATAGGCAATGGTAAAATTGGTTGCAACGATGTCAATCAACCATGGCGCTACGACCCTATGTTTGCGGCCAATGGCTTTAATGTTGACTCACATCATGCGCATACTCAGCCTGATGGCACCTATCATTACCACGGAACACCAAATGCGTTTTATGAGCAAGATAAAGTCGTAGTTTCACCTGTTGTCGGCTTCGCGGCAGACGGCTTCCCTATATATGGACCATACTTTGACGATAATGGCACAGTGCGTAAAGCAACATCAAGTTATCAGCTTAAAGCAGGTAATCGTCCGTCTGGCAGTGGCGAACCGGGCGGCACCTATGATGGCGCTTTTCGAGACGATTGGCAGTATGTTAATGGCGCAGGGGATTTAGACGAATGTAACGGTATGACAATTAACGGCCAGTATGGCTATTATATTACCGATACCTTCCCTTATATTCTGGCGTGCTTTAAAGGCACAGTAGACGAGTCGTTTAATAAACGTAATTAATATTTGTGGGCGAATTTATGCCAATGTCGTTAACTGAATGGCATTGGCGTTTATGCTTGCAACCCCTGCAAATTAAACCCAAGGCGAGCATTTATGCTTGCAGAGCCTGCAAGCCAAACCTAACCCAAAAGAGCAACACTACCAACGCTTGGCGCCGTCTTCATCCTTTTGATTGGCTTCAACCCAGCGTTGGCCTTTATCTGTGGTTTCTTTTTTCCAAAATGGCGCTTTGGTTTTTAAAATATCCATTAAAAATTGCGCAGCGGCAAATGAAGCTTCGCGGTGCTTACTGCTAACCGCAACAAATACAATTTGATCATTAATGGCTAATTTACCAACTCGGTGAATTAAACGCACTCGCTCAATCGGCCAACGCGCTTTGGCTTGCTCAACAATCTCATGTAACACTTTTTCTGTCATGGCCGGATAATGTTCTAACTCCAAACCTTGTACAGTATTGTCTTGATTAAAATCGCGCACCAAACCAACAAAGAAAACCACAGCACCAGCACTGGTGTTACCAGCAATTAGCTCAGCATATTCTTGGCCAACATCAAAATCGGCCGTTTGCACTTTGATCATCTATTGCTAACCGCCTGTCACGGGTGGAAAAAACGCCACCTCATCACCATCATTTAACTCGGTTTCATCCTGACTCATGGCTTGGTTAACCGCACTTAGCACTTTACCGCTAGCAAATGCCGTTTGCCAAGCATCCCCCTTGGTCATTAACAAGGCTTTTAATTGCCCTAGGGTACGACAATTCTCATTTGATACTTCTAAACCAGGGCAATCTAAAGTCTCACGCAATTGCGCAAAAAATAGCACTCGGATCATGATCTTTTCCTTTAACCTATCGTTAGTTAGCTTGCCAACTACCCGTTTTACCGCCTTCTTTGGTCAGCACACGTGTACCCGTGATCACCATAGCGGGATCTACCGCCTTACACATATCAAACAAGGTTAACGCCGCCACAGAAGCTGCCGTTAAAGCTTCCATCTCAACCCCAGTTTGCCCTGTTAATTTACAAGTACTGACAATACGAATTCGATTTTTATCGGTTTCTACTTCAAATTCCACTTGAACCTTACTCAACATGAGAGGATGACACAGTGGAATTAAATTCGAGGTTTGTTTAGCTGCTTGAATACCCGCAATACGAGCGGTAGCGAAGACATCGCCTTTATGATGACCGCCCGAGACTATCAACTCTAGCGTTTCTGGGGTCATTTCAATGTAACTTTCCGCACTGGCGATACGTTTAGTTTGCGCCTTGTCGGACACATCCACCATATTCGCTTCGCCACTTTGATTAACATGAGAAAATTCGTTCATCGTCTTGCTATTACTCATTGTTAACCACGACTCTCACATTGTTCGGTCTCAACTTTTTTAAGTTGAGCAACAAAATTACATGGGCGATGACGTGCATCTAATTGCTCTTGAATAATACCTTGCCATGCCGTTTTACAAGCATTGGTAGAACCCGGCATACAAAAGATAACCACGCCATTAGCTAAACCAGCAATCGCCCGTGATTGAATGGTCGAGGTACCAATATCTTGCTGCGAGATCTGCCTAAACAATTCGCCATAACCATCTATGGTTTTATCAAACAAAGGAGCAACGGCCTCAGGTGTCGAATCACGACCAGAGAAGCCAGTACCACCGGTAACTAATATTACTTGCACATTAGACGAAGCCACCCAATTAGAAATGGCGGCACGCATTTGATAGACATCATCAATCACAATTTTCTTATCCGCTAAATTGTGGCCCGTCTCATTTAATGCCTCAACTAAATAATGTCCCGACGTATCGGTTTCTTCATTTCGGGTATCAGATACGGTTAATACCGCAATATTTAATGGTACAAATTGTTTTTCAGGTTTGCTCATAGTCGTTTTAATCTTGTTTATATTCGCCCAACAGCGTATTGCCATTGTTCTGGCGTATTGGTACTAATTAATTTTTCAGGGTATTCGGTGGTAATGGGCTTGGCTTGAATATGTTTTAAAAATGCGCGAACTGAGTTATTGGTTTGCGATGCAAAAACCTGAGCTAAATAATTCATGTACTCAGGTTTATTATGAATAGCCAAGGGCAACATCTGCTCTTGAAAATACACCGGCATTTGAAATTTCTGCTCAGCCAGCACTAACTCGTGGAACATATCGACATTCAGTAATGGCATATCCACCGGCACAAACACTATGGTTTCCCCAGTTTCACAGGCTTTTAATCCCGCATGAATGCCAGCCAAAGGCCCTTGCATTTTGTATTCGTCTTGCACAAAGCCAGGTTTGTTACGATTAACGATAATATTATCTGCCCCAGATTGGCGGGCAATAGACGTCATTAACTCTAGTAAGCTTTGGCTGGGTTCACCATGGCGTCTGGGTAATTTCAATTCCGCTTTGTCTTGTTGCATTCGGCGTGATTGACCGCCGGCTAATATAACTACGGAAAATTTTACCGACATAGGTGAATAAACTGCCATAACTGTCTACCTCTTTAACTAATGAATTGGTCAAACGGTAGAATTTCAACCTGCTCACCTGCAACAACATTGCCTTGTTGTTGAGCAAGTAATATATAACAGTTGGCTTGGCAAATAGAGGTTAATATCCCAGAACCTTGTGCTCCGGTTGAAAGCACCACAAGCTCACCCGTATCACTGACAGAATAAACTGCACGTTGAAAATCCATCCGTCCCGGTCGCTTCTTAAGTGTAGATTGCGATTTAGCAGTCAGAGTAATTTTTTGCTGTTTTTTTGCACCCATCAAGGTTTGTAAGGCAGGGACCACTAACTGATGACAAGTTACAAATGAAGAAACAGGGTTGCCAGGTAATCCAAAGAACAGAATATCTTTGTTTTGTGCTATTGATGGAATTTTACCAAACGCAAAAGGTTTACCCGGTTTAATGGCCAGTTTCCAGAAATTAACGTTGCCAATTTCATCGAGCACATCTTTAGTAAAATCCGCTTCACCAACAGATACACCGCCGCTGGTGATCAGCGCATCCACTTCGTCGGCAGCCGTTAGCAATGTATTGCGCAATATCTCAATATCATCAACTAAACAGCCATAATCGATGACATCAACATTAAGGCGTTTTAACAACGCCACCAAAAAGAAACGATTGCTATCGTAGATTTGCCCAGCGGCCAAAGGTTGACCAACCGGAACTAATTCATCACCCGTTGAAAACACGCCGACTTTGATCGGTTGTTTTATCTCAACCTCGGCAACTCCCAGTGAAGCCAACAAGCCTAAATGCGCTGGTTTTAAACGTTCACCGGCCTGCAAAACGACTGCACCTTGTTTTATATCTTCACCGGCATAACGTACATTTGCGCCCATTTTAGGCACGGCATCCAATTTAATATGCTCATCGTCGACAACCGTGACATTTTCCTGCATTTGTACAGTATCGGCTCCGGCTGGCATGGGGGCGCCTGTCATTATACGTACGCATTCACCTGGCTTTAGCTCACCAGTAAAAGACTCTCCGGCGTAAACTCGACCGACGCGAGTCAAAGTAGAGAATGAAGCTAAATCTTGAGCAGGAAAGGCATAGCCATCCATAGCGGAATTGTCAAAAACCGGCACATTAATGGGTGATACAACATCCGCTGCTAGTATGCAGTCTAAAGCGTCTGCTAACGGGACTAGAGTTGAACCTTGCTTTTCAACAATCGACTCTAACATTTGAGTCATGGCTTGCTCGACCGGCATTAAGCCCGGCGCATCACAACATGTTACTGCCATTTATTTCCTACCTATCGACGATGACGGATTTACCTACGCTGATAAACCCATGAAAACAGTGATGTTTTTAGCTAAATTCAGCGTATTTATTAAGGTTAACTTTACCATAAACCTTAACTGCTAGTTGTGCGTTTACGCTATATGTATTAACTATAAAGCAGTATAGATACAAAACCATGAGCTAGAACAAAGAAAGGGTTGGCGAGACTGTAGTGTTCTTGTTCAAGGTTACTTACTCAGGGCTTCCTGCCAATGTTATTTAGCACAGATGACACATATTATTGTACAGAGCGCCCTGATTATTAGGATTAACTCGCGCGCTAGTCTGTTTCTGGTGGCGGATACGCAGTGTTATTTCTAAAGAAACTGATATCCAACAAGCCAGGATGCGATGCTAGCCCCATCAACTGATTGATCACACCATGCATCTCAACTTTAGTCATGGCAATGGCGGGTTGTAACTGGCTAAAGCGCCAAGGAATGCTCTCCATTGTCGTTTGATTATTCACCAAAGCGAGATTGTTGTCTTGCCATTGTAAGAAGTCTTCCAGTTGTGTGATATCTGTGATCACAAAACCGGCAATCGTCGGCGCATGGGCATAATTACCTGGGTGGTCCACCAAGCTATCCCTAAAGGGATCACTTGTTGCTTGGCTATTTTCACCAAAGCCAAAGCCCCACACATAACTGTCTTCAGCAAAATTATTGAGCCAGTAGTCTTTTTCCGCTGCCGCGTGTTCACGCATTAAGGTACGATAATTCGCTGACGAAATAGCCTCTTGAATTAAATAAAAATTATGTTGATGTACAGTTGCCGATACCGGTACTGCACTTTCATTGGCGGGCACAAAGTGACCATCAGACACATAACGTGAGAACACTTCACCCGATAAATAGTGATTGTCCCACAGATCCAGCGCCGCACGTTCACCTTGATTTTTTGCTAGCCAAACAATAAGCATTTGCTCACCGTAAGGTAACTGGCTGGTTAACACTGTGCCTTCGGCACTTTGGGTTAACCCCACTTCACCTGTGTCGGCGTCGACAATGGCATCGGTCCAATCAACGCTCGTCAGCAAGGTATCAACCCCTTCGCGAATCCCCTCTGTGGGAATGGTATTACGCAAAATAATTGCCCCCGCCAATAGCTGCGCGGTTTCAACAACCGAGTAATCACTGTTTTGCGCATTGCTTCCGTCGCTTGTCATTCTGGCGCGGAACATACCATTGCTATTTCTATCTGGCGTAAATCCATCCACTTGGCCATTAATCGCATTTAACGCCAGCAAACCTTGCGTCGCAGCTGTAGTTGACCATTCCATACGATGCGCTATGGCTAACGCAACTAAGCCAAAGCCGGTAGCACCACTGGAAATATCGGCATTTTGTAAGGTTGTAACATTATAATGCTGACGGAACATACCCGTACTGGCAATGCGCATTTCTTGTATCAGATCATAAGTTCGGCTCGCCAACTCACTAGCCTGTGATACTTGTTGTGCATTAGCAATTGGCTCATTGTCTGACGCCCATTTAAACGTTGCGACCGAGTAAGCTGGCAAGCTGTAGTTATAAAATTGTCCACTCCAATTCACATCAAATGATAATTCGGCATTACTGCGATTCACCGCCACCAATACAATTGAGTTATCGCTATTTTTGAAAGCCACGGTTTCAATTTGCCCAGACTCCGTCGCCGAATCAATCCGCACCGCTCCCGGTTTAACAAACTGGCTAAAATGCCCCAAGGCATAGTATTCGGCGTTAAATAGCATTTGCCCGCTATTATCTATCGTCACTACGCTGCGGCAATCACTGCACCCCCCTTGATTAGGCCCATTGTTTTCATCCAACGCCAATGAAGCGTAATAAATAGCGTGTACCGACTGACGTAGTGAACCAATAAACATATCACCAACATCTTGCGCTAAAATTTGGCCAAAACTGCGATTATCGACACGATTGCTACACTCGGTTAAAAAGCGCAATTTGTCGGCAGGCATTCCCAAAGCAAATGCTTGACTATAGTCGGCAAAGCCGTCATCCGCTTGATAACATTGCCAAGCGACCCCTTTAACAAATCGGTCGTAGTTTTCATTATTCAACAAACTATTAGCTAGGGTGCCAATATCTGAGGTATTTTGCGTATTGTTATCCGTCCAGTTACCATCCCAAACTAAATAGCCAGGGTTAAATCCAGAGCGACGTAACGCTTCCTCCAAATGGTCATCCATAAAACTCACATAGTCTGAGGTGTCCCAATGCATAGACGGAAAGTTAAGTGTAATACCCGGCACAGTATCTTGATGGGGCTGGTTTTGCATACTTAAGTAATCAAACTCAATATTTAAACCTCGATAAGCTTGGAAAAACTTAAGAAAATAATTGGCATAGCTATCGTAAAAAGTCGGATTTAACTCACCGCCAAACAAAGTTTGGTTACTGGCCGTTTTCATCCAACCGGGTGCGCTCCAATTAGTGGCAATCAAATCGATTTCAGGATTTTGCAGCAGAGCACCTTGCAATGTCGGTAACATAAAATCTTCATCAGCACTGATACTGAAAAAATCGAGATCAGGATCAGTTAGCCCTGTGGGTCTGTCGTTGTAACTGTTGGCTACCCGCGACACGAACTCCGACATACCTGCCATTGGGTAGCGTAAGCCGCTAATACCAATACCTGAGTTAGGATTAAATAATTGACTCACAATAGCATCCGTATTGGCTGAACCATGAATGAGTGACGCGGCAGAATCGGTTAATGTCGCGCCAAAAGCATGAATGGCTTGATATTCATTAGCATCCGAAACATCAATTTGGATTGGCGCATTGCCCGAACCCACTTTCAGGGCTTGACTGGTTGTTTGGCTTAACAACAAACTTTGGTCGGCATTGGTTTGCCAAACGCTAACCGTATTGGTTAACGAGGCATTCACTTTGTGCGTATATTCAGTGCTAGTTTGTTGTAAGCCACGGCTATCATTCACCAAGGTAAAAGTAGAGATCCCTAAACTCGTACAATCCAGAGTAAATTCGCTTTGATTAGCCGTGCCTAAATTGGCAATTAGTGAATTATCACTGGCGAGCACGCGAATATTATGGCTATCGCCTTCCGTATCGGTTGGCACTAACACAGAATAGCGCAAAGCTGATTCACCCAAAGTACATTCAGACGATACGGTTTGCGCGGTTTGAATAGTGTCGGTATGAATTTCACCTAAGCTTTCGAAAACAGTGGTTTCAATTTGCCCATCGTTAACAAAAATTTGCAGCATTAGGTTATTACCGCCCTGCCCCGTGGTATTAATTGAGCTACAATTTTGGCTATCGAGATTAAGCGCGGTAAATGCATCTTCGTTATAGCGGTAATTAGCCGATAACGTCAGGCTGTCATTATCAGGATCGGTCCCAGTTAAACAAATACCAAATGTGTGATTATCACGAATTTGTTCACCAACTCGTTCAACATTAAATAGCTCACTACTGGCACTTGGCGCTGAATTTAGCGTATCGCTCACCACATGGCTGTAATATAACGATTCTGCGGTGATCCCTCTGGCCGTTGTTCGAATAGCAAAGTTAATCGCACTGGCGGTATCACAAGGTAAAGTAAAGTTTGACGCGGTAACTTGGCCTAAACTTGCCAAAATAGCACCGGTTGTTACATTGAATACATCAACACTATAGCTATCGCCTTCAGCATCGGCACCCACTGTTACTGCATATTGTCTAGCTGCATCTCCCGCTCGACAACTGCCACTAGCGCTCACTGCGACATTAATGGTGTCGCTATGTATTCGATAGCTTTCGGTATCATGGCTAGTTGCGGTGCCATCACTGGCAAAACCGTTTAGCAACAAGGTTTTATCACCTTGATTGGTTAAATCAATATTGCCACAACCGTTAGCAAGGGTTAGTTCTTGCTCCACTTCGTTATCGAACTGATAAAACACATTGGTCGCAAGCGTTGCGTCTTCAGCATCAGTTGCCGCTAAACACACCTCGATTATTTGATTATCACGTACATCGCCATTTAAGCGCTCTGGGTTGGTTAACGATAAATTGACACTAGGTGGCGTATTATTCTCGTTGCTAACAATATGCTGATAAGTCACTGAGCGACTCGTCAGCCCACGGCTAGCCACTTGCAAATAAAAATTTAAGGTTTGCGCCGAACTACAGGAACGAACAAAATTAGCGGCTGAAGCATTGCCAAAAGTCGAAATTACCGATCCCGTATCAGCGTTAATAATTGACAGGCTAGTATCGTCACCCTCTAAGTCTGGCGGTACTGAGATCGCGTAGCGCCGCGAAGCATCACCAATGCGACAAAATTGACTAGCCGAAGCGGCATACTGGATCGTATCGCGATGAATTTTAAACTCAGGGCTTTGGTTAACTGTTTCCGTGCCATCATTAACACTCACGTTTAGCACTAAATCGTTACCACCTTGCCCCGTGGTATTAATATCGGCACAACCACCACTTAACACCATATTAGTCGCGGATGTTTGTGAGCTAAATTGATAACTTGCCGTCGTCGTTAAATTATCGCCATCAGGATCTGTCTCTTCAATACACACAGAAATAGTTTGGTTATCACGCACTAAACCATCATAGCGCGCTGCATTTTCAATATTGATTACAACACTCGGCGGTGTATTGGGCTGATCCATAACCGCATGACGATACGTGCGAGAAAACGAACCTAAATTACGACTGCGATTAACAATGTAATAATCCGTATTGCCAACTAAGGTACAAGGTAGCGAAAAAGAAAATGGCGCTTGATTACCCATATCGGCAATCAGACTATTATCAGAGGCATTAAAGACGCTTAAGGCGATGGCGTCCCCTTCAATGTCACTAGTGACATCAACCATATAAGTGTGTGCACTGCCATTGGCAAAACAGCTGACCTCATCGGTAAAAGCCACTTGTATAGTATCTAAATAAATAACACCTAAATCACTGGAAAGTGAATTGCTCACTTCACCATCACTCACCTCTGCGTATAAAGCTAAACCCTGATTACCACGATTAAGCGTACTTATTTGCCCACAATAATTGTCATCTAAAGACAAAGCCACTGGCGCATCATTAGCAAAACTGTATCTGGCATTGACGGTTACCGCTTGCTGTTCAGGATCGATAGCCGTGTAACACACTTGCAAGTTTTGCTGGTCACGATAACGGCCATTATACGTTTCTCCGCTAATATCAAGCGTTAAGCTCGGCGCTTGATTAACCGCTTGTGTCACAACGTGCTGATAATTAAGTGAGTTAACTTGTAAGCCGCGGCTATTATTGGCAACAATAAACTCTGTTGTACCTAAATTATTGCAAGGCAAACTGAAAGAACCGGTCGTCACCGCGCCTAAATTTTGGATCAAACTGAGATCGCTGGCGTTTAAAACTTTAAGACTATGCGGATCACCTTCTGTATCCGCTTGCACATTCACCTGATAGGTCACACTAACGCTACCTAACTGACAACTACCACTTTGCGCAACAGGGAACTGGATAGTATCGGCATGTACCACGCCTAAGTTACGCGTTTCATTAATGGTGGCAAAACCATCACTCGCCGTAGCATATAAAATTAAAGTTTGGCCACCACGACCATCCGTATCTACAGTTGCACAGTTATTGGTAAGATTGAGTGGGGTTTGGCCTGAATCTTGGCTAAATTGATAGCTTAATTGCCCTGTTACCACATCATTGTCGGCGTCGGATGTGTGTAAACAAACACTCAGTAATTGATTATCTCGATAAGCCGGCGGTTGCCCTAACACCGCCCCAGTTGGCACACTAATATCCACCTGTGGCAATTGGTTAGCTTGCGAGGTAACAGAATGCGAATACACCACGGAATCTGAGCTTAACCCACGGCTTAAGTTGCGCACCACATACTGAGTTTGGCCTATGTTGTCACAAGCAAAACTAATAGTGGCTGAGCGTTGCTGACCTAGCTCTCGTAACACTCGGCCATCGCTAACATCAATCACTTGTAACACAAAGGGGTCAAACTCGTTATCGGCATCAACCCTGACATTGACCGACTGCGCACTAGAGCCCACGACACAACGTGAGTTTTGTGCTTGCGCCTGCCTTATGGTGTCGCTGTATATCATGCCTAAATCAAGTTGTTGTTCAGTTGTGGTAACACCATCGCTTGACCGAGCAACCAGATTAAGACGCTGGCCACCCACATCTTGCAAAGTGATTTCAGCGCAATCAACAGTCAACGGCAACTGAGTTAAAGCCGCGCCATCCAGTTGATAAAACAACGAATTATTAAGGCTATCACCATCGCTATCAAAAGCATTAAAACAAGCTTGTAATGTTTGCTTGTCGCGGATTTGACCATTAAATCGAATAGCGGTTACAGGTTCAAAACTCACTACAGGCGCGTGATTGTCTACTTGAGTGGCAGCAAATGAAATAATTAAGCTGCCATTGGCATCCACTTGTTTTTCATGCTGGGCAACACTACTGGCTAAAACATCACGGCAACGCGCATTGATCCGCGTACCTTCTTTGACATCCGCCCGTTGCAAGGTAATTTGCGCACCGGGTTGTTGCACAAACCAAACTTGGCTATCCCTAAACACTTCGACTTCAACCGTGTCACCATTGGGATCGTCGCATTGTGGTAACGTCAGGTTAAACGTGGTGTTATCAGCAATGGATAATAATCTGTCGGCAGCAAAATCACCTAAGTTCTGCCCTAAATCCAGCTGATTAACTTGAACCTGAAAAATACTATTGGCTGTGGTGGTTTGTGTTCCGCCATTGTCCAGCAAACCCCGCACCCAAACTTCACCGGTCAGCGCTGATAAATTCAAGCTAAATGTGCGGTTGTTTGACGTTGCTAAGTTTTGCCAACTCGCACCGCGATTAACTGATAATTGACCGGTTACTGTCGCCCCTGTAGGGATCGTAGCACTAGCATTAATATCAAATTGCAGATCACAAACTGGTGAAAAAGCCCGAATATGATTGTTGGAAAATTGACACTCGCTCGGCAAACGACTGCCATTATCCGCTAAGGTTAGGCTAATACCGTCATTATTCCCGCCTGCTCCACCGCCACCAGAACCGCCATTATCACCGGAGCCAGAATCACTTCCACCTCCGCCACCACAAGCAGACAACAAAACCAAAAGGAAAACTAAACAACTGATTTTAAACACAAAATACCCCAACCCACCCAATTAGAGGTGTGGTAAAAAAACTGACTAAAAAACCGTAACGACAGGTAAAAAGCTCGTTTAGCTAATTAAAGATTAGTCAGATAAATGCCAATTATTTAAATATTAGTTTTGAACTATTCAATTAAGATGCCAGTTTGTTATAGTCTAAACTCCAATCAACTAAGTGGTTGAACTTAAAATGGCCCTAAAATTGAATACCACTCAATATTAGTGACGGCTAAAATTACCAATTTTAAGGACAAAAAATGAAACAAGTTATTCTAGCCATTGCCGCATTAATGTTAGTTGCATGTGCGGCCAATGGTGGGTTGGGCAATGCACAAAAGCTATTCAATAAAGGTGATTATCAAAGTGCTATTTTAAAAATTGATCGCATTTTGGATAAGTACGAATACCCAGAAGAAACCAAAGCGCAAATATACTTAATGAAAGCACAAAGCTATGAAAAGTTAGGCCAGATGGAAAATGCGCGCAGCGTGTATCGCTATATTGAGCAGAACTTTAAATCGAGCAGTGCTTATACTGCCGCTATTGAAAAGCTTATGTAAAAAGTCGAATAGCGCTAAGAGCGCCAAACATTAACGTCTTGGCGCGAGTACCTTTGCAATTTAATTTTGATGAGTTGAAACAAGGCTAGCTATTTTTGTAAGTTCGACGCTTGCGAGAAGACTATACAGTTAAATCCAGCCTAGCATGTTTAACATCACCAAACCCAAGGTAACAGTAATTGGGCTTAACGCGGTTGATAACGAGACAATTTCCGCGGCTAAGTTGCCATAAGGGCTTAGCTGCTTACTCATAACAAATGCCGCGGCTGCCGTGGGTGCTGACATCATCAAAAATAATACGCCAAGTGCCTGCCCTTCTATACCCACCCAATAGCCAATAATGACCACCATAGCAGGTAACACAACTAATTTTAAAGCACTGCCAACCATAGCCTCAAAGCGATTGGCTTTTAAGCTATGCCATTCCAAACTGGCACCGATACACAGTAAAGCTAACGGTAAGGTTAGGCGCGCAATATAGTCTAGTGATGACTCCATAACAGCAGGAACAGGTATTCGCATATAAGACCACAAACCACCTAAAACAATGGCGATAATCAGCGGATTTTTTAATAAATTGAATACAACACCACGGTACGAGTTACTTAGCAACATAACAGATACTATGTTGTAAATAATGGTGAGCACCGCCAAATATACAGCGGCCATACCTAAAACTTCGTCACCAAACGCGTTAACACATAAGGCTATACCTATAATTCCCATATTGCCGCGAAATGCACATTGGGTAAAAACACCACGCTTGGCTTTATCAATCAACATTGGGGCAAGTAGCCACACAAGAACCACACTGCCTAAGGTCGCTAATACACCATAACCCACGAGTTCAACATCTAAGCTTTGTTCAATGCTGCGCGTCGATACACTTAAAAACAATAAGCAAGGTAACGACACATTAAATACAAGCTTGCTACCGCTAGTCACAAACTGACTATCAATAATTTTTAAGCGTTTAAATAAAATACCAGCCAACAAAATAATCAGTACTGGCGCGGTTACGACTAAAGCGGCATTAAAGTGACTAAGTAAAGACAAAAAGATAAGTTCCGAACGGGTTATTAAGTTTAATTATAACCCTAAATCCACTAACCACCCAGCAAGCTTATTTATAGCGGCGATTATGTTCAGAAATAATAAAGGCTAAGCAAGATAGGCCAGTTGATCCTTGGCAAAAAACTAGATGCGTGTTTGAGTTATTGTATTTGCGTTCTTCTGATTGAGATAAAAACAAAAATCCGACGACCCACATAGGTCATCGGATAAACCATTTACCAAATTTAAGTTTATTAAACGTCAGCCTTAAAAGTTTGCACGAATACCTATACGATAAATAGAACCTGATACCCAGTTACGGATTGTGCGAGATTTATTTGCTTCGCCTTCCAACGCATTACCCTCAATCGCGAAAGCATCGTCACGCATATTAGTGTAATACTGACGATTTTCCTTGTTATTAAGATTGACCGCGTTAAACGTTAAAGTAAACGTGTCGTTTAACTTGTAAGTTGCAGATATATCTAATTGCCCGCCACCTTCGTTCCACAACGCGCCATCTTTAAACGAACGATTGGCCAAAGAGTCCGTTCGGTGGGTGTAGGCTAAACGAATGAGGTTGCCGTCTTTTTCCCAAAAAGTAGACAAGTTATAAACGTGCTTAGATACGTTTTCCATCGGTAACGCGGGTAATACGACCCCTAATGGTCCTACTTCTGAATCCATTAGCGAGTCAGAATAGGTGTAATTAAACGCCGTGCCTAAGCCACTCCACAAACCTGGTAAAAAGTCGTAATTCTGGTTGTAACCCAATTCTAATCCCGTGTTTTTACCACCAGCGCCATTTCGTACAACCGTCATATTTAACAAGTCACAATCGCCTTGGACTTGCAAGTCATTGGTTTGCCAAATGTGACGGCGGTTGATCATGCAATTAGTACCCGCAGCCCAAGAATCATCACGGCGTATTAGTCCATCGGCAGGTTTAGAAATCAAAATATCGTTAAAAGGATCAAGCTGAGACAACTCATCACCACTCAATCCGCGAACATCACGCCAATGCGCCCCAATAGTCGCATTTTCTGTAATATTACTCATATCTTTGCGGAATAACGCAAGGGTTAGCGCCCCACCGTCATTAAAGTACCATTCATATGATAAATCATAGTTAGTTGATTCCAATGGTTTTAAATATGGATTATCAATCCTACCGTTTGAGTTACCTGTACCAAATACGGCCTCATTAAATTTAGCGCTGGGTTTTAGGTTATCAATTGGCGGACGCGCCATGGTTTTAGAAGCCGCAAAACGAATCACTGATTCGTCATTCAAGGAATAATTAAGCGTCAAACTTGGTAACCAGTTTTTCTCAGTATTGGATGCTGTAGAACCAAATTGCTCAGGGTCTGTGGGCGTTGTATTGTCCAAATAACGATAACGATTGGCAGCCGTGCCGTTATATTGATCATCATAACAAGTTTGGCTAGCAATAGGCTCCATTGTTTTGCCATCAGCGCTGGGTTGCCCAGCTAAGTTGACATTCGGATTTCGTTGATCGGGGTTGCCATTTGGTAACGTTGCATTAGGATCTATCCAGCGTTGTGCCTCAGTACAGGCAGTTAAAGACGTATCTTGTGACAATAATATCAAGTCGTATGACGTTAAGTTACGGTTTTGGAAATTAACTGATGAATATCCTAATGACTCCACGCTTGACTCAACATATCGTATCCCTACGTTACCGGTTAATTGTTCATCAAGTAAGGCAAAATTGGTCTTAAAATACAGCGCTTTGTTTTCTAAACTTATTTGTCTATCATTGGAAAGATCAATTTCACCAACCACTTCATCGGTTTCAAATAGCTTAGCTAAAGCCGCTTGCGCATCTATAGTAGCCCAACCATCGGTAGTATTAGTTCGTGCGTATCCTAAGTCTTTTAAAAAACTATCGCCATAACCGGTTTCCCCACCATATACATCAATTAATCGAATAGACTCTATTAGCTGAGTACTAGTAGGAATATCCGTATTCGCTAACATCGCATTGTTCCAAAAGTAACCTTGGTTAAATACGTCTTTATCTCGAGTTTGATATTTTCCGCCAAATTCAAACTTAGTAATAGGCCCAAGATCTACGTCCCAATCAAAGTCTAGGTAAACCGATTTTTGTTTATCATACATCATGCGATCACGCGTATTCGCTTGTTGTAAGTGAATGGCGCGTAAATCATCTGGGTTGTAAGCGGTTTTAACAAGGTTATCTTCATTGGGTTCGTCTGGATGCCCCGTTTGTGGCACACCGTCAATATCAGGACCAAAATCAACGAAATCGGTTCCTGTTACTGAGTAACAAACACCCGATGTACAATCGTAACCCGTTGCTTGAACTTGATCTGACGGCAATGCTTCCAAAACTTCATTTGGCGAGTTTAAGAAGTTATTTGAGTTGAAGTTAGTAAAATAGTCGTCATCTGCCGTGGTTTTTGAATAACCCGTGCGTAAATCCATTTTAAACGTATCGGTAAAGTAATGACTAAACTCTAGGTTAAAAACCGTGTTTTTAGTCGTGATCCCCGACTCTGTACTAGTAGTGCGACCTCTAGCCATGCGATCAAGTTTTTTCACTATCATTTGACTTGCTGGATCAAACACAATCCATGGATTAGTAGCATCGGTTATTCTTGGAATATCAGCCTCTATGTAAGGGTTTTGGTCACCAATAGAAACAATACTGTCATCATCTTGTTCTCTATACTGATCGGAATAAGTTCCGGTCAACACTAATTCCGTATTATCGCTTATTGCCCATTGTATGGTTGATGTTAAGCCTGTTCTCTCCAAATTATTTGAAAACATTTTAAAACCATTTTGCGAATTCATTAGGCCCGTAACTTCTTCACCCATCGGTTGGCCAGTTTGCAGGTTAATGGCTTCTGGTACGGTATATTTCACAAATTCGTCGGTAAAAAACATATCACGACGCGTGCTTTGTGTTTCCTTAAAGCCTGTTACGTAAAAACCTAAGGTATCGTCCATGAATTTTTCTGAAAACGAACCAGAAAGCTTATAATCATAATCTTCGATGTAATCGTCGTACCGTCCTTGAACTTCAAGCACTCGTCTATTTTTATCAGAGTTAAGTGGCCTAAATGTTTTTAGCTCAACGTTAGCTCCCAAGCTACCTTCATCCTGATCCGCAGCCGAAGTTTTCATCACTTCAATTGAGCTTAAAATATCCGATGAGAATGCGCTTAAATCAACGGCTTGGTTTTCGGTATTACTGGTTAAAACAATACCATTTAATGAAATATTATTGAGATTTGGCCCTGCCCCACGAATACTGACAGTCGTTCCTTCTGTGGCTCCTGCGCCTTCACCACGTTGGATTGATACCCCTGTCACCCTTTGTAAAGCTTCACCTATGTCTTGGTCTGCTGATTTACCTATGTCCTCAGCAAAAATGGAATCCGTTACGGAATCAGCCGTTCGTTTATTATTTAGTGATTTAAGTAAACTGCCTTTAAAGCCCGTAATTTCTATTACTTCAACATCATCAGAAGCTTTTTGATCTTGCGCGTTGGCTAAACCAACCGTACCAAACAAGATGGAAATTACAGATAGCGATAGTTTGTTTAATTTGAAATTGTTGTACATATCCTTCGTCACCATTGTGTATATATGAATTATTAATTTTAATTACGCAAAGCGTAGTCATATATTATCCATTGTTAACAGTATGTAAAGTTAATTTTGAATCTAGTTAACAATATACGAATTTTTGTATACTAAAAGTAACAAGATGAGGTAAGAGAAAATTGAAGGATATAAATCGCAAGCCAAGTGTTTATAAAGGAAAACAGCTGAACTCTAGGTGTAGCTAATCAGTGACCCAGTTCAAGCTCCAGAAACAACCTGAACATCGAACAAAAATAATTTTTTATTTACATTCAATAACTTAAAATCAAATATCGCATGAAGAATATCAATAACCACACGACAAAAATTTAACTTTGTTGGTTAGCTAAGCATGCCTATCTCGTCATAAACGTTACAACTAAAGCCACAAATATTTGTTCACTTATAGATAAAGCCGATCTGGCAAAATTCACTTAAGCAAAAAACATCACATGAAATTTAACATTTAACTCACAAAATTTAAAAGAATAATCTCAATAGATAATACGAAAATATTAACATTTAATTTAAATATGATTTACATTTAGTCATATACAAAAATAAAAGATCTAATTTCGGTGGGGTTTACAATAGGTATACTTGCGAAAGTTGGGAATAAAATGACGAAGAGAAGTGTCGAAAATCAGTAACCTGCATGAATGCAGGCACTAACCCCAAAAGAAATAAAAGAAGTTTAACAATGCTGAATGGCTGCAAGGCTATCGGCATACACAAACTGATAACCTAACTGTTGCAATAATTGGCAAGATACCGTTTTACCAAGCGTTTGATCAACAGGGGGGAACGACATATTCTCAACTGGATAAGCTTGAATAGCCGCTTGATAAAATTGTGCTTTGCTAACTTGATTTGGATAAACCAGATTACAAACACTAGGGCTGCTTTGGGGCTGTAGCTGTAAAAGATACAAGCTAGCTGCGATAACATCATCAAGGTGGATCATGTTGGCATTGGCAATTTGACTAACCGCTTTCATATGTTTAACAAAACGACCAGGGTGACGATTAGGCCCGTACAAACCTGCTAGGCGTAAAACCAAGGTTGAGCCTTTAAAATTTTGTAACGCTTGTTCTGCTTGCAAAAGCTTTGCAGCTTTGTCGTTAAAGGCTAAGGCATCACTCTCGACACAGATACTGGCTTGTTCAGGATAAACCGCCGTTGAGCTATACATCAGCAATTGCTTAACCTTTGACACTTGACAAGCTTGAGCGATCAATTGCCATTTTGTCGCATAATCACCACTATTAGCTTTACGAAAGCCAGGTGGGAAAGCACCAACCACAATATCGGCTTGGCTTAACTCAATGATCTTTTGTATGTCATGCACCTGACTATTATCGTCAAGTAAAAGTGGCCAAACGCCAGCTATTAACTTTTCATTTTTTAATGACTCGACTTTAGCCGCTGAAGTGCAGGTTAAGTGTACCTGACAGCCTAATTTTGCCATTGCCTTAGCCAAAGGGAGTCCTAACCAACCCGCACCTATTATTAAGACTCGGCTATTTGCAGTTAACATAATGATCCGTAAACTATATACACAAGTAATGTCCCTAACCCTAACAGCATTAATACCATTATGAAAATTGTATTTCTTGATAGTGAATCTGTCGGCGCGGTCGAATTAGACGCCATCAAACAGTTTGGTGAATTAATTTGCGTAGATACATTGACCGCAAAACAAAATTTGCCAGAGTTAACGCAACACGCAGATATACTGATCAGCAACAAGGTATTATTGCAACAGGACACGCTAGCCAACTGCAAAAACCTAAAATTGATTTGCGTGGCGGCAACCGGCTACAACAACATTGATTTGCCCGCCGCACAAAAACAAGGGATCGCCGTGACTAACGTTGCTGGCTACTCAACAAACTCGGTTGCTCAGCACGTTTTTGCCATGCTATTAAACTGGTCAATTCAATTACAAGCGTACCAAACAGCAAGTCAAAACGGCCAATGGCTATCAAGCCCGCTTTTTTGTTTGCTTGATTACCCTATTTTTGAATTGCAAGGTAAAACCCTCGCCCTATTCGGATACGGCACCATTGCTCAAGCCGTTGAAAAAATTGCATTGGCTTTTGGTATGAATGTCATTATTGCAGAGCGCCAATACGCGCCAGAACCTCGCGCTGGGCGCATTAGCTACCAAGATGCCATTCAACAAGCCGACGTGATTAGCTTACACTGTCCTTTAACCCGTGACAGTGAGCAAATGGTTGATGACGAGTTTATTCGCTTAATGAAAAAAGACGCTATTTTAGTTAACACGGCCCGAGGTGGTCTGATTAACGAAACGGCACTGGCCAATGCTTTGCAACAGGGGCGTATTCAAGCCGCATTGTTAGACGGTTTAAGTCAAGAACCGCCCAGCTTAAATAATCCATTATTGGTGCCACAAGCGAATCTGCAAATCACGCCGCATACCGCATGGGCTAGTCAACAAGCAAGGCAAACCCTAGTGAATGAAATAGCTAAGAATATTGATGCCTTTATGCAAGGTGAGCACCGCAACCGAATTTGCTAACTGATTTATTCAACAATGACTTAAGGAATACCTGTTGAAAATACTTATAAAATGGCTAATACCCTTGTTGTTGAGTATTAGCATAATGAATGTAAGTTATGCCGCCTGTAAACGTGACTTTATGGGCGTGATGCAATGTGGAGCTGGTGCTTGTAAAATTAACAGTCAAGGCCAAGTTCACTGTTCTAAATTTAAAAAAGGCGGCGCCGCCGTTGGCAAACAAGGAAAAGTATTTTGTGGGCCGGGGAAATGCTTAAAGGATAAATCGGGCCAAGTATTTTGCGCGTCGTCAATACAGGATGACATTATTATTAACGCGGTAGGCAAAGCGCGCTGTGATAAAAAGTGTGTGCTAGGTCAAGTTCAAGCATGTAAAACCGAAGCGCAGTTACCCGAACAAGTCAAAGAGCTTATTAAAGAGCAACCAGCGCAACAAGGTGAACACTATCAACGTTTACAGCGCGTAAAATAGACTTAAGCTAGCGGGCATCTAACCGTCTAAAGGTGACAACATAATAAACCTTGTTGTAGGCGAGGTTTGGCTACAAGCCCCTACTATTACGGCAAGCATCATACCGGCACTTAATGTTTGTCTGGAACAAAATCTAATAGTATTGCTCTTTTAAATTGCAGGTTTGCAGGCTCTGCAAGCATAAATGCTCACCCACGAAAATTTGATACTTTAAAACCTATTTTCCACAAAAGTCGGTTGATTATAGTCAAAGCGATCAGGTTTTAGGGGAAGCCGTCAAGCTTCGAGACCCCATGAGCATATGCTCTATTATGTGATTGGGGCGAGTAAGCGCTGACAATGAACCATAAAGCCTGAGCGAGAAGACTATACATATCTTGTTCGACAATATTAAACGTTCTATCACTTACCAACTTCATAACGCTGAATGATTAAAGTTTAAATTGCTCAACAGGCTTAATTACAAACTGTCGATCTCGCGTTTTAGATCATACTTTTTATCGGTGACGATGGACTCGAGTGTAGAAATGCGCTGCTTCATGTCTTCAATTTCACTTTTTAAGTCATTATCAACATCCGCTTTTTTACTTTGTAAATAAGACATATAAGCCCCCGAGACGATAGCAACTACCGAAACAACAGTAATCATGCTCCACAATGTCATAAATTGACTCCTTTGATCTTTTTTATTTTAGCTTTCATTTTTAAATGGCGATTAACCTATTTAACCGCTTTAGGTTTGTTGAGCAAAGCGCAGGCCAACTTTCAAAAACTGTTTATTTTCAGTTAGTTGGCCTTAATTTTTAATTACCTATCGGTTGGCAGTTAGCCAATTTGACTAACTATTAGCTTTTTTCAAATTTGGCACGAGTTTGCGACTCTGACAAGGCAACTGCCTGTTGCACATAACCTTTAAAATCTTGACTAAACTGCTCAACAAATGCCGCGAGTTGTTCCTTATCAGCCGGATTATCCATCACTTCAGATAATTTAAATGCGGGATAAATAATAGCCGTTGGGCAATAGCGCACCATGTTTTTGTCAAAATTAGCAATGGCTATCGGCACAATTTTAGGCTCGCGTTTAGCTTGAGTGGCTAAGCGGAATATGCCACCTTTAAACGGCTGCGGCGATTCTTCAGTCGCATAACTCTTACCCTCTGGGGCAATCACAATATTACTGCCGGCATTAATATTATCTAGCATGGCTTGTTTAAATATCTCTCTTTGCGTAGCCAGCCATGTTTCCGCTTCTTCCTCTGGTACAGGTACTTGACCCGAATACACATAAAGGCAATCTAATTTATCATAGTATTGTTGGTGACCATGCTCATGAGGTAAGGACTTACGTACCGCACGAAGCCCGCCATTATCGTTATAATGACGGTGGCAGATCATGGACGACACAAAGTGGCTATCCAGTTGAATGATAAAGTCATTAGGTAGGCGTGTCGATTTGCACCCTAACAGATCCAGTGATTAGCGGCGTAATGGATCCACTTAAAACGGTCATTTTTGCCCTCAGACAAGGTGATTATTTCTCGCTTTTTTCTCCTAGTCCAGTGTGATCATTATTTTCTCGTAATTTGCGGTAACTTTCTCCTTCTAAAACCAGGCGATAGGCGTTGTGTCTAAGTCGATCAAGGGTGGCTGCTCCAAGTAATTTATTGGGGAAAGCTTGTCCCCATTCACTGAAGTCTAAATTACTGGTAATGATCGTTGATTTTTGTTCATATCGTTCGTCTATCAGATCATGAAGATCTTCATCTTGAGGTGACTTCAGCGGCTTTAAACCGAAGTCATCAATGATAAGTAAATCAACTTTTGCTAGTGCTTGAAATCGTTTCTCGTAAGCATTGGTTGCTCTGGCTGCGTGTAAGTTTGAAAGCAATTTAGCTTGCGTGAAGAACAGTGTATCAATGCCTTTTTTCACCGCGCAATGGCCTATCGCTTGGGCTAAATGGCTCTTCCCTGTACCACAAGGCCCTGCGATTAAGACGGCAACATGCTCTTCGATAAACCGGCAGTCGGCCAGTTCATTGATATAAGCTCGATTCAAGTTGGGGTTGGCATTTAGATCGAAGCTTTCCAGTGTTTTGTTCCCCCTAAAGCCTGCTCTGCGCAGCCGAGTCGCGTATTTCTTCTGATCGCGCCGTGCCACTTCATCTTGGATCAATAAAGCAAGGAAATCTGGGTAACTAAGCTGGTGCTCAATGGCTTCTCGATTGCGCATGGCCAACGAGTCCGTCATACCTGATAAACGTAGTTGTTTTAGTAAGGGGGTGAGTTCCGGAATTGGGTTTATCATTGTTTTTTCCTTGTTATTTAATGAGGGAGAAGTTTGTTGGGATCGCGGTGGAAACGGCCACCACCTGTGTATACGTCACTTAAGGTATCGAATGCGTTAGTTTCATTGGGTTGTTGGTCTAACCCTTTTTCAAGGATCTGTTTAACCGCGCTATAGCGCACGTTATCGAAGGTTAAAGCCCGTAAACACGCCGCTTCAACCCGTTTATCTCCATAACGTTTGGTTAACCCCACGACACCTTGGGCTGCCCGCAAGTTATCTAATACTCGACTGGCAAACAGCCTTTGAATAAAGAGGTAGCAAGACTCACCAATACGTTTTGATTGAGTTAAACAATATTGAGGATCGCGCATATTGTAAGCTTGTGCCTCAGGTGGTTGATGTTCTGGTACGGTTGAACGGCCGCCTTGATGAAATAAGCGAGGGTGTGTCGCTTTGAGTTCATGCTCTTGATAGATCCGTATCATATTATCCGTCGCTTTGAGCCATACGGTTTCACGAACTAGCGTGTAGGGAACTGAGTAACGACAATGTTCAAATTGCACGTGGCCATCACCGTGAACTTTAGCTTTAGCCCAGACCGCTTGCTCAGGAGGGATCTCGGGGAGTGGTTTTAATAGTGCTTGCTCGATCTCACTAAAACGTTCAAGAGGCTGACATTTAGTGGTGCCGTGTTTGCGATTACCGGCGACTGACAATAACCAATCCTTAAGCTGAGCGTTCGCATCACTTAAGCCTCGGAAGTCTTTCAAGGGCACAAAGCTATTCTTAATGTACTTCACATTAGATTCTACGCGGCCTTTTTTCTGAGGATCGCGTACAGGACAAGGTGCGATTAAAAAGCCATATCCTTCAGCACATTCACCGTATGCGCGTTGCACTTGTGGATCATGGTAGCAAGCCTTAGTGATGGCACATTTGGGATTATCGATAATGACGCGCTTGGGAACACCTTTAAACCATTCAAACGCCCGTCGATGACAGGCCAGCCAAGTTGCTGTGCTTTGGTCGCGGATAAACTCTGCGTAAATATGTCGGCTCCATGAGAGCGTCATTACAAAGATCCAGCTTTTACGCAACTCTCCGGTACGAGTATCAACGATTAGCGGGCCAGCACCGAAATCCACTTGCGCCGTATCACCAGGCAAAAAATCGATAACGGTTGTCGCTTTTGGTGCTTTCTGTGACAAGGCTTTAAGGTAACGACTGACTGACCAGTAACTTCCCTTGAAGCCATATTTATCCACTAAAGCTTGATGGATTGTTGTGCCTTGGATCCCTTGCTCATACCACCGAGTAACTTGTTCAGCATAAGGCTCTACATAAGACGTGGTGGTTGGGGTTGGTGCTTTCTCGCCCAACAGTTCAGCCAGTTGGTTGTTATCAGGCAAGTCATTGTCAAGGTTAAGCCAGCCTTGTTCCTGCGCTAATTTCTTGATGGCCTTAACTTTATTGCGTCCAGCTAAGCCGCTATCGGCAATAGCTCGATTGGAATCTCCCATTCGCATGCGAACGAGGATCTGTCTGTATTGGTACATTTCAAACCTCCGGTTTGCCATGCCTATCTCCTGACTGAAAAAACAATCAAAGATACGCTAGATTAACGAAAGTCTGAGGGGGAAATTAGGTCAAAAGTGGATCCAATAAGCCGCAAATGTGGTGGATCTATTACGGTGCTAATTGGGTGGATCTATTATGCCGCAAATGAAATGGATCCATATGGGTGCAAATTAACAAGGCGATTGTCTTCATCATTGCGCAAATGATTCATCACAAAAATATGCCCCGACTCTGTTGGTAAATTTTCTTCACCTTGAATAACACAATCGGCCAGTTCAAATAATTCAATAAACGCCTGACAACTGGCTTGACGGATCGCGCTGCTGGTTTCAGCTTGTGAACGACTAACCAACTGATAAATGGTTTTGGTTTTTTCGTAGATCTGCATCTCTTTATAAACCAACTCTAGTACATCAAGACATTGCTGAGCCAGCAAACGCTCTAGCTTTGAGCCGTTTGCCATCACATTATCAAGTGTATTAAAGGCATCGATATAAGTCATACGTTGGTTTAAATAAAAAGGTATTTTATACAACTCTGAGTCGGCACCTAGCAAAGCGGCATTTTGATTAAGCATTGCCTGCAATGCAATGGCCTCTTGCCCATAGTGCTGCGCCAAAAAGCGCGTGCGCGTGGAACGTACTCGCCCTCCTAATAACCAAATAATTTGTTGCTGAATTTGATAAAACAAGCTGGGATGCGTATTGGCTAATTGCGCTAAGTCATCAGCTGACCACGCCACCAACCGACATTGAGTTAAAGCAACAGCATTGACATCGTGTATAGGTTGAGGTTGATTAGGCGCCATGGCCATCCAGCCAATTACATGACCTGAATCGGATAAAGTCCGTAATACCACTTTATTTTTATTAGCATTCTGCTCGTATAATACGGTGTCTTCTGGCAAGTCGCGTTTCTTTAAAAAATTAAGTTCAATTTGCCCGTCAACCAACATAAATAGGTGTTTCGCGTACTCCCCCTCTCGTAGCAAGGTTTCGCCAGGCTGTAACTCTATGGTTTTAGTTAAGTTGGCCAGTACTTCTAGATCATGATCGGCAAAGTCTTCAAAAAAGTAAGACGCCGCCAATGGCTGCATGAGCTGCGCGGCACTTAAACTCGTTGTTACCGACCAGTTTGGCTTATTTATATAAGTTTCAGTTTTAGTACCAAATAAGTAACTACGCGCCCCACGATATTGCAAAGCAATTTCTTGAATAATGCGTTCATTGATAAGCACAGACCAAGGGTGATCGGCTGCACGAAACGCGTTAATCGCCTTAAGTGGCAGTTTGAATAACTGACATGAGGTTTCGCATTCCACTGTGCTGTTGAAACGATGCGGTTGGCGAAATGCCGACCAACCAATGAGAGTGCCAGCAAATTCTGAACCACCAACCTGATATTTTTCTTTATCTATTGGCTGACGATTATTCACCGCACGGGATTGGCCAATATGACCCAGTTGCACCAAGTACTTTACTTTTCCGCTAAGTAAAAAATAAATATTCTCGGTTTTATCAAATTGATTGGCGATCACCTCGCCTGCGTGTTTAGTTTTAAATTGACCGGCGTTGGTCAGTTGTTCTAGCAGCGCTGCTGGCAGGTCTTTGAAAAAGGAAACTTGTTTCAGTTGTGAAATAAGCGTGTCCATGTTCGGCTCCTTGCCGTGGCTAAAATTGCAACCAAGTTAGTGGTTTTTACAAGCAAGGTAAAGCAGTAATTTCGTTAAGAAAAAATGAAAGGGAATTTACCTCTACAAATATCATACGCGACAAGCTAAAGTACCCCCCTTAAAATAAAAAAAGGATATTCTATGAAAAACTTTAAATTATTACTCTTATCTTTATTAATACTGACTAGCGCTTCTAACTACGCACAGACGGTATTACTCTTGAAAGCAGACGCAGAAAGCGCGTCATTTGTCGACAGTTCCATTTACAATCACGAAAGCACTGCGACTCAAGTCACTAAAACGACAACTGAATTTGTATTTGGTGGGCAATCAATGTTTTTTGATGGGAACTCTAGTTTAAATTTTCCTGACAACTCACATTGGGCGCTTTCCGATAACGACTTTACAATTGATATGTGGCTAAAAAGAAGCGGTAACTTGACGGGTGTGCAAACACCAATATCACAATGGCATTCAAGTTTAGGTTTTTCATTTATTATTCTCCACCACGCTAACTACCATAACCCAAATGAGATAGGTGTATGGTTTAATGGTCAAGTAATTGATCAATTAAAAGGCACACTAAGCAACAATTGGACGCACATTGCAGTTGTTCGCACCAATGATGTAATTCGTTTATATTTTGATGGTCAGCAAGTTGGCTCTGACTATTTATTACCAAACAACTGGAGTGTGAATAATAGCGCAGCTAATCTAAAAATTGGCAATCAGCAAGACGGAAACGAAGGCCATGGTTGGCAAGGTTACATAGATGAAGTAAGAATTACAAAACATGCCATCGATCCAAACCAATTTCCTCCGACGGAATCTTATTGTGAAGTTGAAGCCGATTTTAATCAAGATGGTGTTGTGGACATAAACGATTTGTTAGCACGACAAGAAGAGTTAAAAAAATGGATAAAATCATGCTGGAAACCCGCGTTAAATGGCGAGGCATGCATGTAGTACTGACTCAATTTATATATTAGCTTTTCATATCAGAGCACAGCAAAAACAAACGTGTATCCAATTCCAACTGATGATAATCCGCTAGCATATGCTGACAAAGTTGATAAAACGCTTTGTTGTGCTCTTTTTCGCGTACATGCGCCAATTCATGTACCACTATCATATTAAGCATGGCTAGCGGGGTTTGTTTGAAAAAAGTCGAAATCCGAATTTCGTTTTTGCTTTTGATCTTGTTGCCTTGTACCCGATTACGATAAGTATGCGTACCTAACGAGTTTGCCGCATCCTTGATGTTTTTATCATAAACCACCTTACTGATAGGTGCCGATTTTTTCATGTATTGGTTTTTGATTTCCATTACATAATCGTACAGCAAGCTATCAGTCTGAATTTGGTGATTATTGGGATATTTATTTTCGAGGTAAACACCAAGCTTATCTTGCTCGATAAGCTTGGTTACTTGTTGCTGTATTTCAGGTGGGTAATGTTGAATATACTTATACATTTTTAGTCATTTTGTAGGGTGGCATGAGCGCAGCGAAACCCACCATCACAATATTAACAGTGCGCCTCACTTCGTTCGACTAACCCTACTTAATCAAACACCACAGTTTTATTTTTGTGAATAATCACGCGGTCTTCTAAATGATAACGCAAGCCACGCGCTAGGGCGTTTTTCTCACAATCTTTACCTTTGCGTACCATATCTTCAGCTGAATCTGAATGACTAATTCGCATCGTATCTTGCTCAATAATTGGCCCGGCATCTAAATCAGCCGTGACATAGTGGCAAGTCGCACCGATCAACTTAACGCCACGCTCGTAGGCTTGATGATAAGGTTTGGCGCCAGCAAATGAAGGTAAAAAGCTATGATGAATATTGATCACCCGACCGGCCATTTCACGACATAAAGCATCTGGGAAAATTTGCATAAAGCGAGCTAACACTACTGTGTCCGCTTCATACTGCTTAATAATGTCAGACACTTCATCAAACGCCGGTTGCTTATTCTCTTTCGGGAATGGCACATAATGGTAAGGAATACCATGCCACTGTGCCATTTGCCGTAAATGATCATGATTGGCGATCACAGCAACAATATTGCACTCTAGCTCACCACTATGCCAACGATGTAATAAGTCAGCTAAACAGTGAGATTCACGACTAGCCATAACCACTACATTTTGTTTTTGGCTTGAGTCGACAATACGCCAGTTCATAGCAAATTTGTCTGCCAATACAGCAAACTCAGCTTTAAATTGCTCTAAACTCAATTGAAAAGATTCTGCGGCAATTTCATGGCGCATAAAAAACCAACCAGCTTCATGGTCAGTATGATGGCTAGCTTCGGTAATAGATGCTTTATGCTCTGCCAAAAAGCGACTCACTTCAGCCACCAAACCAATTTGGTCAGGGCAATCGACAACTAAGCGATAACGTTTCATTATGTATTCCGTCATTACATATTAGGTAACTGGCTGCGAGTATAACCAAGACACATAAACAAGACCACTTCCTATTAGCCATTTGCATAAGAGTCGTTATAATAAGTCCGATATTTATCTTAATTTTGAATCAATATAGCTGAAGGAAAAAGCCATGAGCTTATCTGATGTACCTGCTGGCAAGAACATGCCTGAAGAAGTGAACGTAATTATTGAGATCCCGCAAAACGCTGATCCAATTAAATATGAAGTAGACAAGGACACAGGCGCAATCTTTGTAGACCGTTTTATGGCTACTCCTATGTTCTACCCTTGTAACTATGGTTACGTAAACGACACTTTGTCTTTAGACGGTGATCCGGTAGACGTACTTGTGCCAACTCCTTATCCATTATTAGCCGGTTCAGTTATCAAGTGTCGTCCAGTTGGCGTACTTAAAATGACTGACGAATCAGGTGAAGATGCTAAAGTTGTTGCAGTGCCAGTTAGCAAACTAACTAAAATCTATGACGACGTAAAAGACGTAACTGATTTACCTGAGTTATTAAAAGCGCAAATCACTCACTTCTTCGAGCGTTATAAAGAGCTTGAAAAAGGTAAGTGGGTTAAAGTTGAAGGCTGGGCTGATGCTGCAGCCGCGATGGAAGAAATCAAAACTTCTTACGATCGTGCTCAAGCTGAAAAGTAATTACAGCTAAGTAATAAACCGAAAAAAAACCAGGCTTTGCCTGGTTTTTTATTTTATATCTTAAAATAGAGCCTACTGCATACTGGCTTTCATGAGCCTAACGGCAGGAGATAAAGTACGCCGCCACGCTTCCCCAACTTCGGGATAATATTTACTGTCGAACTCTTCAACCACTTCCACTAGCGTATCCAACCAAATATCGTACATAAAAACTTCAACTAAATACTCATCATGATGTTGCTTAGCTAAGCGAATAAGCTCACGCTGAGCGGCTTCTGAGCTTTGGCAAACTAATAAATAAGCCAATGAATTTTTTAACATACTAATTTGCCGTACCAAATCAACATGGGCAAACCTTTGTTTTATTTGCGGATCTTTGGCTAAAAACACTTGATAAAAGAAGCCATAAAACTCATCTGCATTTTGCATTACGCGTTCGTAGCTATCATTAAATAGTTCTGCATAATCCTGCATTTACCGCTCCATATCCTTAAGTAACTGCTTTGTATAGTCAAAGCGATCAGGTTTTAGGGGAAGCCGTCAAAGCTACCGCGTCCTGCTCTCGCCCCTTACCTGCATCCATGCAGGCAAGCTTCGAGACCCCATGAGCATATGCTCTATTATGTGATTGGGGCGAGTAAGCGCTGACAATGAACCATAAGACCTGAGCGAGAAGACTATAACGAGAATATCCTTATCAAGCGTAGAACAGAAATCAGCAAACGCTATTTTTTGGCCAGAATAAAGCCCAAAAGTGTGTGCGCCAACACATCTATTGTAACTTTTTTAATGGGGGTTTATCTTATAGATTAACGTATCCTCTATATCACCATGAACTCATAAAAAGTTTTATAGCCTTTAACACTACTGATTTTTAATCCCAAAACTGTGCGCTCAAACGCAAATTTATGTCGAGGTAGCTGCCGATTATTAAATATTGGCGTATTATCTGCTTAACACGCTTTTTACCTCGCTTATCAACATGATAGGAGCTTAGGTTTGCGCTTAATATCTCTGTTAGTCACTTTACTTAGTGTATCGTTTTTCAGCACCGCGAATGAGAAAGACCCTCGCTTGAACGCCGTCGCCTGGATGCAAAACTCAGCCGAATACGTCGCCCTGACCAATCAAACATTTAAACTCGCAGCACAAAAGCTGGTTTTAGCCACACAAACACCAGAATGGACTGCCGCACTGGAACAATTCGACCGCAAAGGGATCAATAATTTGCCACCTGCGGTGCTACTGGATTTAGATGATACTGTCATTAGTTCAATGGCTTACTACGCTCAGCTTATCGATAGCAAACAATCGAACACTAACGCCAATTGGGAACGTTGGATAAAAGCCGAAAAAGCCCCTTTAGTACCCGGCGTTATAAACTTTATTCAAAGTGCTGCGCAAAACCGCGTTAAAGTGGTGTTAGTATCCAACCGCTATTGTGTCTCTACCCCACAAGATAAATGCCCAATCAAAACCCAAACGTTAGCCATGTTAAAACGAGCTGGATTAATTTTTGATAGAGATGACTTATTATTTCGATCAGAGCAACCCGACTGGCGTCGTGATAAAAGCTCTCGCCGCAAACACCTTGCAAAACGTTATCGCATCCTGTTAATTGTTGGCGACGACCTAGAAGATATGATCCCAAATGCAGCAGGCATGCCCATCGCATCAAGAAAGTTGTATACTGAGCAATATATGAGTTTATGGGGTGAACGCTGGTTTATCTTACCTAACCCTGTTTATGGCAGTTGGCGCGATGTTGCCGGTAGCCAATTACACAAAACCATTAAAACGTATAAATAAAAAATAAAGAGACAAATTTGAAATCACTATTTCTTTACCCGTTATTAAAAGCTTTTGGTTGCTGTTTAGCTCTAGTGTCTTCTTTAGCTTGGGCAAATTTAACATTCGAAAATGCCCATGTCAGGCTGTTACCTCCGAATGTGAAAAATACGGCCGCCTTTGTCAGTATTACTAACACAGGTCAAGAAGGTATTTGTCTTGTTAAGGCATGGGGCGATAAAAGCCAAACCGTTGAGTTTCATGATCATATAATGCAAAACGATATGATGAAAATGGTACATGTGCCGCGGGTTCATATAGCAGCAGGAGAAACAGTTACCTTGCAAAGTGGTAGCTTACATTTGATGTTGCTCAATTTAACTGAAAAATTAAAATTAGGTGATAGCGTGACATTTACCCTAGAAGATGACACCGAAAAACGCTATACCTTTAGTGCAACGGTTGAAAAGGTACAAAGCTCGGTATCTCACGGGCATAAACACCATCATCACTAAACCTGAATGAACAAGGATTAAGGACGCAGTATGTTAAGTAAATTGCGATCAAACAAAATTGGCATGTCGATCACGTTAGGTTTCATCCTAGTGATTATTCTCCTGTTATCTCTCAGTATCTGGTGGGGATGGATGCCCAACAAATTTGACGTCAAACACCACACAAAACAAGTAGCTAACGAATTAAATCAACCCGTCGTACCTGGCTACACCACAACCACGACATTAATTGAAGTAGCAAACTGGATGCTAGACAAACCAGGCGGTTTTTTAAGTAATGATGTTCTGCCACCAAGTGTAGTTATGGATAACATGCCAGCCTTTGAATACGGTGTATTACAACAAGTACGTGATTTAGCCTTAGCTATGCGACTTGATTTTAGTCGCTCGCAGTCACAATCGACCGATGACAAAGATTTAGAAAAAGCCCAACCTAAATTTAATATCGATCACACTAACTGGGCTTTTCCTAGCGCCGAAGATGAATACCGCAATGCCATTAAAGCGTTAATAAAATACCGAGACCGCTTGGTAGATAACAACACAATGGATGGCCAATTTTATACTCGAGCGGATAACCTTAGCGAATGGTTACGCGAAGTCGAAAAACGTTTAGGTGCCGTTTCGCAACGCTTAAGCGCAAGCGTCGGTCAAGAGCGTTTAAATACCGATTTAGCCGGTGACACCAGCGCCCGACAGTCAACATCGACCCCAAATGAGCTAAATATTAAAACCAGTTGGTGGAAAATTGACGACGTGTTTTATGAAAGCCGCGGTACGTGTTGGGCGTTATTACATTTTTTACAAGCGATAGAAACTGATTTTCACGATGTACTAGTGAAGAAAAATGCGTTGGTGTCATTGCAGCAAATCATTCGTGAATTAGAATCCACTCAGCAGCAAATATATAGCCCAATCATATTAAACGGCTCTGGCTTTGGCTTAGTCGCCAATCACTCTTTAGTCATGGCAAACTATGTGTCACGCGCTAACGCTGCATTAATTGATCTACGTACTTTATTAGAGCAAGGCTAAACCTTGCTCTTGTTACAACCTTAACCCATATTATAGTCAAAGCGATCAGGTTTTAGGGGAAGCCGTCAAGCTTCGAGACCCCATGAGCATATGCTCTATTATGTGATTGGGGCTGCCTAAAGGGATTTAGGTATTAGGACGACGCAGGAGCCAAAGTCGAGAGTAAGCGCTGACAATGAACCATAAGACCTGAGCGAGAAGACTATATTCAACATAATGCCATTCATTAACTCGATTGCCTCGCTATGATTAAACGCAGTATACAAGCCAACGCTTTTCTTTTTGCCGTCGTACCGACTTTACTCACTGCGTTATTCGTTACCCTAGTATTGGCTGTGCGAATGTCAGCCGAGCGCGATCAACTTTTAGCCAGCCAAGCTCACAATCTTGCAGAAGCTATCGCTTTTGCCAGCGAAGGCCACTTAGCCAATAATCAAAAAGCTCAGCTCAGTGCCAAGTTAAAAGAGATCCATGCCAATGCTTCACTGTCGATTGAAAAAATTGCCATTTATCGACCGTCCGGACATTTATACGTCGCCAGTAAATATGAAGATATTAGTCCGGTATTTAACCCAATTAAACTGAAAAACCGTATGTACCAAACCGACCGGCGTGGTGAAAAGCTAATAATAAGCCGTTCTATCATGTCGTTTGATTCCAGCAAAGTTTTAGACGACGCATGGCAAGATGATACGGTCACCAGCCCTCTTGCAGCACCTTTAGGCTATGTATATGTCGAAATAAATATTTCTAGCCAAATGTTTTACGCTCATCGCAGTAATTTGTTGGCCGGCATATTAATTTTACTCGGCACTCTGTTTACTAGTGTGTTAATGCGGGTTTTGATCAAACGCATTGTTGATCCTGTGGTGAGTATTGTCGACACCATCAAAAAAATTGGTGCGGGTAACCTAAATGCTCGGGTTGATATACCCGTGCAATACGAGCTTAACGAGCTAAAAATCGGTATCAATATGATGGCGTCAGAACTGCAGGAGAACAATGAGCGACTGGAAGAAGAAATTGAAACCGCCACCTATGATCTGCAACAGAACCTCCACCTCGTTGAAGAGAAAAACGCTCAGCTAGATATCGCCCGTAAAGATGCATTAGAAGCGAGTAAAATAAAATCACAATTTTTGGCGACCATGAGCCACGAAATTCGCACACCGTTAACCGCGATCATGGGTTTTACCAAAGAACTGAGTAAAATTGAATTACAACAACCTTATAATGAATACGTCAACACCATTAATGCTTCTGCCGACAATCTGGTAGCCATTGTTAACGATATTCTCGATTTCTCGAAAATAGAAGCCGGTAAACTTGAACTCGATAGTGTGGCTTACGATCTCCAGCAAACAGTTGAAGACGTCATTAAATTGGTTTCACCCATCGCATTCGGTAAAAACTTAAGCTTTATTTACGAAAGCGACCGCTTACCAACCGCTGTGATTGGCGATCAACATCGTATTAAGCAATTGATTACCAACTTAGTTTCTAATGCCATTAAATTCACACCCAAAGGTCATGTGGCGATCCGTATCGGAATGCTATGTACATCCAGCACGCAATGCGAGATTACAATAGAAGTAGAAGATTCAGGCATAGGCATTAGCCACGACAAACAAGCCAAGTTATTTACCGCATTTAGTCAAGCAGAAAGCTCAACCACGCGGCGCTTTGGCGGCACAGGGCTCGGGTTAGCCATTTGCCAAGGTTTGGTCAAACAAATGAGTGGCAAACTAAGCTTAGTTAGTGCCGAAGGTAAAGGCAGCACTTTTACTCTAACCATCCCCATTACTGTCACCCAAAAACCGCAAACCTTTGTCGATATGCCAGGGCTAGACAGAGTGTTAATATTAGACAGTGAATCTCGTAGCCACACCAGTTACGAAAAAATTTGCCAACAAGTCGGCGCCACCCCAACAATATGTAATGATATTTCCAGTTGGGAAGAGCAAGTACGCAGTGAACAACAATATGACCTCATCTTAATTGCCAGCGATCATGATGAAGAATCGTTAGAATTACTCCCCTTGCAAGCTAGCTTTGCCAGCAAACTGGCTCCTGATACCCCAGTTATGCTGGTGTTACCTTTACTTAGCCGAGTCGCACCAGAGAACCGAGGCGATTTAGCCGATTGGCAATGTATTGAAAAACCACTGACCTTAATTAAACTCAACAGCGCGTGGCAAAAAATTCAAGACACTAAGCGACTCACCTCGCCCGCGATAGACGGCGAAACAAAAGTAGAGAGTCACATTCGCATGCTCGCAGTTGATGACAACGAAACAAATTTGAAGTTGTTATCTGCCATATTACGTGAAGAAAAAGTCGACTTAGTCACTTGTACTTCTGGCATAGAAGCCTGCGACATCTGCCAGCAGGAAGTGTTTGATTTAATATTAATGGATGTACAAATGCCAGAAATGGACGGCGTTGACACCACCAAACATTTACGCTTACAAGGACTCAATCAGGAAACGCCAATTATTGCCTTTACCGCCCACGCGTTTAAAGAAGAACGTGACATGCTGCTTAAACAAGGCATGGACGATTATTTAGGTAAACCAATCGACATCGAAAAATTCAATAATTTAGTTAACAAGTGGGTGCGTAAAACCGAAAGTGATAACATCAGCCATAAAAGTATATCGTCTAACCAAAGCGCTGGCATTGACTGGTCATTATCGTTAAAAATGGCGGCTAATAAGCATCAAGTGGCGATGGAAATGCTGAATATGCTGGTCGATACCTTTGCTGAAATGAAACAAGATATTGACGCCGCCCGCTACAAACACGATACCGTTGAATTACTCAGACTGATCCATAAATTTCACGGTTCAACCTGTTACACAGGCGTACCTAAACTAAAAAGCTTATCATTTAGTTTAGAGAGCCAACTTAAAAAAGGGGTTTTAGTCAATTTAAACGAACAAGTGGACACTTTATTTGCTGAAATGGATAAAGTCGCGCAAGAGTTAGAGCTAATCCCTGTTAACCATTGATTTAATGTGGGAATTTGTATAAAGTTCACTACCGCTCTGACGCCTTAAAACTTTTTAATCTAGTCTTTTGTATTTTTATACCTTGAAGGTATAAAAAAGTCGTAATTGATCTTTTTCTATCCCGCGTTTCACCACTATTCTATAGCCTAGGAATAACCTAGGACCTAAGTCATATGACGCTTAAGCAAAACAATGAGCTTGTCAGCCCATTAAACCCGCAACAAGCTACACAACTTCAGCAAGTTGTTAGCGAATTAAGCCCAAACCAGCTTTCATGGGTAAGCGGCTATTTGTATGGTTTATCACAAGCGAACCCTGCTGCGGCAGGCACTACTCCAGCAGCAGCTGCAGCACCTGCTGGTAAATTAACCATTTTATTTGGCTCGCAAACAGGCAATACCAAGTCTGTGGCGAATCAAGCTTTCGAAGCAGCTAAAGCTAAGGGCATCGACGCTCGTTTAGTTTCAATGGCTGATTTCAAACCGAAAGACATCAAAAAAGAAACTCACTTATTAGTATTGTCATGTACTCAAGGTGAAGGCGATCCACCTGATGATGCTATCGAATTACACGAGTTCTTAAACAGTAAAAAAGCACCAAAATTAGACGGTGTTAAATATTCTGTTCTAGCACTAGGTGATTCATCGTATGAATTTTTCTGCCAAACCGGTAAAGACTTTGACACTTTACTTGGCAAATTAGGTGGTAAATCAGTTTCTCCACGTGTTGATTGCGACGTTGAATACGAAGCGCCAGCCGCAGCTTGGATTGAAGCCGCCGTTGCCGCTATGGCGCAGGATTTATCTGCCGGTGTTGCAGCAGCTCCTGTGGCAGCTGGCAGTGCTCCAGTTGTTGGCACAAGTCAATACAACAAAAAGAATCCTTTTACCGCCACGTTAGAAACTAACCAGAAGATCACAGGTCGCGATTCATCAAAAGATATTCGCCACTTTGAGATCTCACTTGAAGAGTCAGGTTTAACTTACAAGCCAGGTGATTCACTAGGTGTTTGGTTCAAAAATGACGAAGCTGTCGTTGCGGACTTTATAACAAAAGTTGGCCTTAAAGGCGATGAAACAGTTAAAGTTGACGACGTTGAAGTTAGCCTAACTGACGCCCTAATTAAGAGTTACGAGCTAACCCTTAGTCACCCTGGTTTTGTTAGCAAATACGCTGAATTAACCGGTAACGAAGAGCTAGCTAAATTAGCCGACGATCGCGAAGCATTGCGTGCCTATATTGATGGCCGTCAGCTAATCGATATTGTACGTGAACACCCAAGCGAACTAACAGCTGAACAAATCGTTAGCTGCTTACGTCGTTTAACCCCACGTTTATATTCTATCGCTTCAAGCCAAGCAGAAGTGGAAGAAGAAGTTCACTTAACGGTTGGCGTTGTCCGTTACGACGCATTCGGTGAAGAGCACTTCGGTGGCGCTTCTGGTTTCTTAGCAGAACGCTTAGAAGAAGGCGGCGAAGTTGACGTATTCGTTGAAGAATCTCACTTCCGTTTACCTGAAGACGAAATGGCGCCAGTAATCATGGTTGGCCCAGGTACAGGTGTTGCGCCTTTCCGCGCCTTTATGCAGGAAATCGACGCAGAAGAACTGAATACGCAAACTTGGTTATTCTTCGGTAACCCTAACTTTACTGAAGATTTCCTATACCAAGTTGAATGGCAAGACTACTTGAAACGTGGTGTGCTAAATAACATCGACCTTGCGTTCTCTCGTGACCAAGCTGAAAAAATCTATGTGCAAGATCGCATGTTAGAAAAAGCTGAAGAGTTATGGGCATGGTTAGAAAAAGGCGCTTACTTCTACGTATGTGGTGACGCGACGCGTATGGCTAAAGACGTACACGAAGCCCTTGTCACTATCGTTGAGCAGCAAGGCGGCAAGAGCCGTGAAGATGCTGAAGCCTATGTAACCGAGTTACGTAAGAATAAACGTTACCAAAGAGATGTTTACTAATGAGCAAAACTACTTTACCTGATGGCTTAGCCGTTAACGAATACTTAAAAGACAATAGTAATTATCTTCGCGGTACGATTGAAGAAAGCTTAGCAGACCAAACGACTGGCGCAGTGGCTGATGATGATACTCAGCTAACTAAGTTCCACGGTTTTTATATGCAAGACGACCGTGATATCCGTGAAGAGCGTCGTAAGCAAAAATTAGAGCCAAAGCATAGCTTTATGCTTCGTGCCCGTGTTCCTGGTGGTGTATCGACTATGGAACAGTGGTTAGCGATTGATAAAATTGCTGATGACTTAACCGATTACGGTTCATTGCGTTTAACGACACGTCAAACGTTCCAATACCACGGTATTTTAAAGCCAAATATTAAGCCGTTGATCCAAGGCATTTGTAAAGTGGGCTTAGATTCAATTGCTGCTTGTGGTGACGTTAACCGTAACGTTATGTGTAACACCAACCCGGTTGATTCACGTTTACACCAAGAAACTTACGAATGGTCAGCTAAGATCTCTGAGCATTTATTGCCAAAGACGCGTGCTTACTATGAAATTTGGTTAGACGAAGAAAAAGTGGCTGATTCTGAAGCGGATCAAGAGCCTGTTTACGGCAAATGGTACTTACCTCGTAAGTTCAAGATCGCGGTTGCTGTTCCTCCACACAACGACGTGGATATCAGTGCTAACGATTTGTCTTTCATTGCGATTGCCGATGCAGATGGCAATTTAGAAGGCTTTAACGTGGCTGTTGGTGGCGGTATGGGTTCAACGCATGGTGACGTTGAAACTTACCCACAATTAGCACGTATCTTAGGCTTCATTAAGAAAGAAGACACACTAGCCTTCGCTGAAGCGGTAATGCTGGTACAACGTGACTTTGGTAACCGTATAAACCGTAAGAATGCGCGTACTAAGTACACTGTTGATACCTTAGGTGTTGACAAGTTCCGTGAAGAAACGGAAAAGCGTACAGGTATCAAGTTCGAAGACGAACGTCCTTTCGAGTTCACTCAACAAGGTGATCGTTTCGGTTGGATCAAAGGTATCGACAACAACTGGCACCTAACGTTATTCCTAGAAGCGGGTCGTATTATCGACAAGCCTGGTCAGCCAATTAAAACTGGTTTACGTGAAATCGCTAAGGTTCACAAAGGCGAATACCGCATGACAGCTAACCAAAACATTATCATTGCAAATGTTGCGGAAGAAGATAAAGCTGAAATTGAAGGAATGTGCCGTAAATACGGTCTATTAGGCGAAGTATTATCACCTTTAATGCTTGATAGTATTGCTTGTGTTGCCTTACCGACTTGTGCCTTAGCTATGGCTGAATCAGAGCGTTACTTACCTCGTTTAATCGAGAAGTTTGACGTAATTGCTGAAAAACACGGTATTGCTGATCAACCTATGGTTATTCGTATGACGGGTTGTCCTAACGGTTGTGGCCGTCCTTTCCTAGCCGAAATTGCTTTCGTAGGTAAAGGTCCTGGCAAATACAATATGTACCTAGGTGCAGATGGTCGCGGTACCCGCTTAAATCAAATGTATAAAGAAAACGTTGGTGAAGAAGAAATTTTAAGCACAATTGATTCATTGTTCGAGCAATACAGTAAAGAGCGTGAATCAGGTGAAGGCTTTGGTGATTTCGTCGTTCGCAAAGGTTTTGTTAACGCAGTATACGATGGTAGAGAATTTCATGCCTAATATCGACTTTACGTCATTATTAGCTGCGAACAAAGAAACGCAGCAAGCAACTTTAGCTCAGGTTAATCAAGAGCTTAGCAACCTTACGGCCACTGAACGTGTGCAATGGGCGCTAGGCAATTTACCTGGCAATAAAATCGTCTCGTCGAGTTTTGGTATTCAGGCGGCGGTGATGTTGCGCATGATGACGTTAGAGCAAGCCGATATTCCAGTTGTTTTGACCGACACAGGTTATCTTTTCACTGAAACCTATGATTTTATTGACGAGCTAACCGAACGTTTAAACCTAAATCTTAAAGTGTACAGTGCACCCATGAGTGCTGCTTGGCAAGAAAATCGCTTTGGCAAGCTTTGGGAGCAAGGGGTAGACGGCATCGCGCAATACAACAAGATGAATAAAGTAGAACCTATGCAACGCGCTTTAAAAGAACTTGAAGCCAATGTGTGGTTTACTGGTTTGCGTCGTGACCAATCAAGTAGCCGTGCCGAATTGCCTGTATTACAGATTTCTGGTGGCCGCTTTAAATTCAATCCTATAGTTGATTGGACTAACCGCGACGTACACTTCTACCTGAAAGAGCACGAATTACCTTACCACCCGTTATGGGACAAAGGTTATGTGTCGGTTGGTGACTGGCACACGTCTCGCCCACTTGAGCTTGGCATGAGCGAAGAAGAAACTCGCTTCTTCGGCCTTAAGCGCGAGTGCGGTCTGCATGAAGATGGGTCTGGTATTTAATCCTACCGCTTTAACCGCATGATTTTTTAAAAAAGCCCGCTCTAGCGGGCTTTTTATTTTGTATAATAGAATGCAACGACCGAAACTTCGGCGATTAATTGTTTAATTTGAATTTATGCACATGCTTTATCAAAAAGTGAACAAGCCAATATTAGCTACCTCACTTTTGAGCATAAGTCAGTTTGAAACATGGCAAAAGCAATTAACTTAGAGCTATTTATGCAACAGTTTCCTATCTTCCTGAATCTAAACAACTTTCCCTGCGCCGTTGTCGGCGGCGGTGATGTCGCTTTTCGCAAAGTCAGCGCACTACTCAAAGCACAAGCTACGGTCGAAATAATTGCCCCAGAATTATGTCCAGAATTAGCCGAGTTACTTGAAGAAGATGCATTAAGCTGGAATCAGGCACATTATTCACCTGAGCTGATCCAAAATAAGCGTTTAGTGGTAGCCGCTACCGATAACAGCCAAGTGAATAGTGAAATTTTTACCTATTGTGAAGCGAATCGCATTTTAATTAATACCGTCGACCAACCCGAATTTTGTCGCTATACCACGCCTTCGATCATAGATAGGTCACCGATATTAATCGCCATTTCATCTGGCGGTAACGCGCCTGTACTGGCTAGACGCTTACGGGCAAAAATAGAAACACTCGTACCACAATCAACCAAGGTGTTAGCCGAGTTTTCAGGTCAAATACGCGAGCAAGTTAAAGCTAAATTTACTAGCTTTAAAGCCCGTCGTCATTTTTGGGAACGCTTTTTCAATTCATCATTTGCTTCCAATATTGATAAATACCCAAATGACAAACGCCAAGCGGCATTACAGCAACTCATGAACGAAGAAAGCCAACAAACATCTAATGGTGAGGTTTGGTTAGTCGGTGCAGGCCCAGGCGATCCTGAGTTACTCACCCTGAAAGCCATGCAAAAAATGCAACAAGCAGATGTTATTTTTTACGACAGACTAGTATCAAAGGACATTTTGGATCTCGCACGTAAAGATGCCGAGTTTATTTGTGTTGGTAAACAAAAAGGTTATCACTCAATACCACAAGAAAACATTAATGATTTACTGGTTGAGTATGCAGAAAAAGGCTACAAAGTCTGTCGTTTAAAAGGTGGCGATCCGTTTATCTTTGGTCGCGGTGGTGAAGAAATAGAGCCATTAGTCGCAAAACAAATTCACTTCCAAGTGGTGCCTGCTGTTACAGCGGCTTCAGGTTGTTCAGCCTATGCCGGCATTCCCCTTACCCACAGAGATTATGCCCAGTCTGTTACTTTTGTCACAGGGCATTGTCGCAACAGTGGCGAGCACCCCAACTGGCAAACCATAGCGCAACCTAATCAAACCATTGTCATTTATATGGGCTTGTCGCAATCAGGTGAAATTAGCCAAAGACTGATCTCGCATGGCATTCGCCCTGATATGCCAGTTGCCCTAGTTGAAAAAGGCTCAACGCCTGAGCAAAGAGTCGTAACAACAACTTTATCAACACTCAGTGATACGATTGAACATGAAAAGGTAAAGTCACCTGCTTTAATTATTGTGGGTGAAGTCGTGGCGCTACATAACAAACTAAATTGGTATCAAAGTGCAAACTTATCCAATCTTTCATTTGCTGAACTCAATTCAGATGGTCAAATTAAATACCGGAGCTAAAGATTGCTTGAGCGCGGCAAAATAACTGTCGCGCGGCTCCACCTTAATTAACTTGGCTAATTCATTGCCAATTTGCGTATATTTGTAATATTGCAACACAGCACCATTGACATTACAACGCAATAACATGCGTTTTCCGTAGGTTTCTAACTCTATTTCTTGACCGGCGTTAAACTGCCCTGTTTCTATTTCTGTCGAATAAATCAAATTAAGATCAATCAAGGTCAATAAATTCGGATAACTTAAACCGTGTTGACTCAAATTAATACCATTGCGATTAGGCCCACCAAGTAAACCGAAAAATGCCCCTGGGCGACCATACCCAGAAATAATCCGCCCGCCATATTCTGATTTATCTCTCACTGTCAGTTCAACCGCATGCTGCAGCGCAATAGCATCCCGCATTGTCATTTGTTTTAAGGTGTGCAGGGTCTTCATTGAAAAAGCATTAGGGCGAGAGACTTGTGCAGCCAAAATTTTGCCCCACAAGGCTTGCATATGACTGGAAAAAATCTCTTCTGCCATACAAAAAAAAGCGTATAACCAGTCGGGGTCAACATCCTCTGCCACATTAGCATTGTCCATATAAGATTGAGCGAATTCGAGAATAGTCTCTAAATTCTGCTGTTTACGTGCCGCATTAATCCGCTTTCTGCGCTCAGCTCGTTGCTCTACCGTTATATCTTTTTTACCCGTACTTAATAAACCAAAACGCTTGGCTATTTGCGTCAGTTTATCACCCGCCACATTAGTAGGCGTTTTAACATGATCATTGTTAGTTGCGGCAGGCTCCACCACATCATTTTGTTTACGGCTAACCTGCCGTGTTGCTGCAGAAGATATAGGTTGCTCAGACTGAATGGGGCGCATAAAAATACAAGTTAGGCCTATTTTAATTTAGTTTAGCATTAGACCCGATGAGCTTGTCACGGATTTCAGTACAATTTTCTCTTTGCTTATCGGTTTGATGATTATCAAGAAAGTTTATCAAACAATGTGAATATTAACGCTAAATTACACAAATTAATGGCTGAGCCCCTGCCTTTGGCTATAATTTAAGCAAATAAATCTCTTTAATGAGAATTAAGCTGGAAAGGCTTACAAATCAGGGTATAAACTTAACATTAACGGTACCACAACGGTTGCAAATAAAGGATCAACATGTCTGCATCAGGCTATGACAACGATGAAATTCTTTTCGCCAATGACGATGACCACACGTATGAAGAAACGGTGGAAACTCAACACGAATGGCGAGTCCTTATTGTTGATGACGACCCTGAGATCCATTCAGTAACAAAATTAGCGTTAAATGATTTAGTCGCTTTTGATGGCCATCTAGTATTTAGTCATGCTCATTCGGGTTCCGAAGCTATTGAATTTATGCGTGAAAATGACGACATCGCCATTATTTTACTTGATGTAGTCATGGAGACAGAAGACGCAGGCTTACGTGTTGCTAAATACATTCGCAACGATTTAAACCTGCATGATGTGCGTATTATATTGCGTACCGGTCAGCCGGGTTACGCGCCAGAAGAAAGCATAGTCAAAGATTACGACATCAACGACTATAAAACCAAAACCGAGCTGACTCGCTCTAAACTAGTGACTACCATTGTCTCGTCTTTGCGATCTTACTTACAAATTAAAACGATTAATGAAAATCGTTTTGGTTTAGAGCAAATTGTGCGTCACGGTGCCGATTTATTAAAACAACAATCAGCACTCGGCTTTGCCAGTGCCGCCATCAAACAACTCACGCAAATACTCAAAATCCAAGGCAATGGCTTACTGGTTGCCAATAAAATTGTTGAAAGCGCCAATGAAATAGGCGGTCTTATTGTCCAAGGGGGAAGCGCGGAATATGCTAGCTTAGCCGGACAAAAGTTAATCGAATGCGACAATGGCCGTGCAATTCATCAAATATCCCAAGCTTTTAATTCCACTGAGCATAATCTCGCTCATAACGAAACCGTGCTTTATATCAAAGGCGTAAGTCAGCAAG